>JAURML010000181.1 GCA_030830695.1 Caenibius sp.
GTGATGGCCGGGGCAGGGGGGCTGATCGCCCTGTTCGAACGGCGTCTGCCCGAACGTACCATGCTGGCAACGCTTGCGGCACAGGCCTTTGTCGGGCTCGGCTTCTATGCCTTTCTGCTTTTCAGTTCCAATCCGTTTGAACGTCTGCCCAGCCCCGCGCCGGAAGGGCTGGGGCTGAATCCGCTGTTGCAGGACATTGGCCTCGCCTTTCATCCGCCCACGCTTTACCTCGGCTATGTCGGGCTCTCGATTGCCTTCAGCTTCGCGGTGGGCGCGTTGTTGACCCGGCAGGTCACGCCAGACTTCGCGCGGGCGATGCGGCCCTGGGTGCTTGGCGCATGGATTTTCCTGACGATCGGCATCACGGCGGGCAGCTACTGGGCCTATTACGAGCTGGGCTGGGGCGGCTGGTGGTTCTGGGATCCGGTGGAAAACGCCTCGCTCATGCCCTGGCTGGCGGCGACCGCCCTGCTGCATTCGGTCAGCGTGCTGGCGGCGCGCGATGCACTGCGGACCTGGACCATCATGCTGGGAGTGGCCGCCTTTTCAATGTCAATGGTCGGTACTTTTCTGGTCCGTTCCGGCATTCTTACTTCGGTTCACGCCTTCGCGGTCGATCCTGAACGCGGCAGCTTCATTCTGGTGTTGCTGGCGATCTACATCGGCGGCGCGCTGACGCTGTTTGCGCTGCGGGCGGGCACGATTGCCGAAGGCGAACGCTTCGCCGTCCTCAGCCGCGAAGGCGCGCTGGTGTTCAACAATGTGATGCTGACCGCGATTCTCGCCATCGTGCTGGTCGGGACGCTTTATCCGCTGGTGACGGAGGCGATGGGCGTCAAGGTTTCGGTCGGGCCGCCCTATTTCAACCCGGTCGGGGCGATCTTCGCCCTGCCGATGCTGGCGGTGATGGCTATTGGCCCACTGCTGCGCTGGCGGCGCGAGAGCTTCGCCGCGATCCGCCTGCCGGTGCTGGTGCTTGGCCTGGTGACGGTGGCGGTGCTGGCGATCGTCATGGCCAGCAGCAGCGGGATCGGCCTGTTGCCGCTGGCGGGGCTGGCGCTGGGCATGAGCGTGGCGGTGGCGAGCGTTCTGCCGCTGCGCGGGCGCAAACTGCGCCGTATGCCGCTGTCCGTCTGGGGAATGGTGCTGGCGCATATGGGCATTGGCGTTGCGATTTGCGGGATGGCGGCCGAAAGCGCCTTTTCGGTGGAGCGACTGGTTGCTGCGAAAGCGGGCGACACGGTCGAAGTGGGGCCATGGCAGGTAAGGCTGGTGGCGGTAGAACCGGTCGCCGGCCCGAACTGGACCGCGCTCGAAGGGCGCATGCAGGCGCGCTACGGCGATGGCGAACCGATCGAGCTGGCGCCACAGGCCCGTGCCTTCTGGACTCCGCCGCAACAGACCAGCGAGGCTGCGCTGCTGACCCGCTGGAACGGACAGCTGTACGCGGTGATCGGGGAACAGGTGCAAGGCGATGCGTCGGCTGACGCGCCGCGCTGGCAATTGCGTCTGTGGTGGAAACCGTTTGTCACGCTGATCTGGTATGGCGGATTGCTGATCGCGCTGGGCGGCGCGCTGGCGCTGGTCGGGCGGGTGCTGACCGAATTGCGGCGCCACGCCGCGCTGCGCAGGATTGCGGAACGCAGGCAGGAGCAGGGGCGATGACGCGGGTAAAATGGACCGTCTGGTTGCCGCTGGCCGTGTTTGCGGGCTTTGTCGCGCTGGTCGCGTTGCAACTGTTCCGCCCGGCCGGGCGCGAAGTGGAAAGCGCGATGATCGGCAAACCCGTGCCGGCCTTCACGCTCCCGCCCGCCAGTGCTGACCGGCCGGGGCTTTCGCTTGCCGATTTGCGGGATGGCAAGCCAAAGTTGCTTAATGTCTGGGCCAGTTGGTGCATCCCCTGCGCGGCGGAGGCGCCGCAACTGGCGGCCCTGCAACGCCAGGGTGCGGATATTGTCAGCGTGGCTGTGCGCGATACGCCGGACGATGTCGCCCGGTTTCTTGCCCGGTATGGCAATCCTTACAGCCGCATCGGTGCGGATGATCTGTCGCAGGTCCAGCTTGGCATCGGCTCGTCTGGTGTGCCTGAAACCTTCGTGATCGATGGCCAGGGTATCATCCGTTACCAGCATATAGGCGATATTCGGGAACCCGATGTCGCCATGTTGCTGGGCAAGTTGCGGGAGGCGGCGCGATGAGGCTGCTTGCACCGCTGCTCCTCGCCCTTGCGGTGCCAGGCGCGGCGCTGGCGCAGAACGCCATGCCGCCCGCGCCCTATGCTTATCGCCAGCTCGAAGATCCGGCTGCCGAAGCGCAGGCGCAGGAACTGATGGAAACGCTGCGCTGCCTCAAATGCCAGAGCCAGTCGATTGCCGATTCCGACGCGCCCATGGCGGGCGACATGCGCCATCAGGTGCGCAGCCGCATCGCCGCTGGCGAATCGCCCGAGGCGATCCGGGCCTGGCTGGTGGAACGCTATGGCGATTACGTCAGCTACAAACCACGTCTCGATAGCGCGACCTGGCCGCTTTTCGCCCTGCCTCTGCTGCTGGTAGCGGGTGCCGCGCTGGCGCTGTGGCGGCGTTTTGGGAGGCGCGGATGAGCTGGATCGTGGCGATCGGCATGGCGGTTGCGGCTCTGGTCGTCGTTGCGCTGCTGTTCCGCGTCTCGAAAGGGGCGCTGACCACGCTTGCCACCGCGCTGTTGCTGGGCCTGGCCGGCTATGCGTTGCAGGCCAGGCCCGGCATGCCAGGCGCGCCCAAACAGGCGGATAATCCCGAACTGAAGGATGGCGCAAATCTGGTGACTGCCCGCAAGGGCTTTGGCGGCAAGGATCCGCCGGTCCGGTTCCAGATCATCGCTGACGGGCTGACCCGGCAAGGGCAGTTCGCGAACGCCGCCGGTATCCTGCGCGGTGCGGTCCGCGACGATCCGCGCGATGCGGAAGCCTGGCTGGCGATGGCCAATGCGCTGGCCGCTCATGCCGAAGGCAATGCCACCCCGGCGTCGGACTATGCCTATGCCCGCGCCCTTTCCGCAGATCCGGATTATGCGGCGCCACCTTTCTTCATGGGGGTGATGAAAGTGCGCGAAGGCGATCTGGCCAGCGCGCGCGAATTGTGGCGCCAATCGCTCGCCCGCACCCCTGCCGACGCGCCCTGGCGGCCCGAACTGGAACGCCGGGTGCTCACGATCGAGGCCGTCCTGGCCCAGATCGAGGCGGAAGAGCAGGCCGTGTTGCAGCGCAACGAAGACGGTGCTAAGCGCGCCAGCCCGCCAGACAGCATGTCCGGCGACAATGATAATGACCGCAGGGGCGCAATTTCCCGATGAGCGAAGCCGTCAACCCGGAAGAGCAAGCGCCGCCACCTGCGCAGGCCAGCGGGCACGGCCATTATCCGGGCGGAAATATCGTCAAGATGGCGGTTGGCGCGATGGGCGTCGTGTTCGGCGATATCGGCACCAGCCCGCTCTATGCGTTGCGCGACACATTCGCTGGCCATCATCCGCTCCCGCTCGACCAGCTGCATGTCTTCGGGATCATCAGCCTGATGTTCTGGTCAATGATGATCATCGTGACGCTGAAATATGTCACCATCATCATGCGGGCGGA
>JAURML010000182.1 GCA_030830695.1 Caenibius sp.
CGCCGCGCGGCTGACCAACCCGCGCCTTGTCGCCATTCTTGCCGGCAATGACGCAGCGGTGGCCGCAGCGACGATCAGCTCCGCCCGGCTGAGCGCGCAAGAATGGACGCAGCTCATCCCGCGGCTGCCGGTCCCGGCGCGCGGGCTGCTGCGCCATCGCCGCGATCTGGGGCCAGAACCGCAAGCCCTGCTGCATCGCCTAGGCGTGCATGACCTTGTCCTGCCCGGTCCCGAACCCATCGAAGAAGCACACATCGCCGCTACTGACCCGGCGGAAGAGCCGCTGGAACTGGACACGCTCGCCCCCGAAGCAGGCGGACTGCCGCCAGAACCGGTCAAGGAACCGGCAGGCGTGCCGGATGCCGAGGAACAGGATCGCGATTCTGCAGAAATCGGGGCACTTGTCCGGCGTATCGAGGCGTTTCGCAGGGCCCGCGAATCGGCAACGGCAGCGCAAACCGCTGCCGGAACGAACGCCCCGCACCTGCCGCTGGTAGAATTGCAGGCGGAAGCCCCCAGCAAGAGCCTGCCCCTCGCCTTCGATATCGCGACTGACGCAGGCGGTCGGATCAGCTGGGCCGGCCCGGCGATTGCGCCGATGGTGATCGGGATGAGCCTGGCCGGACGCCAGCCAGGCGCCGCAGCCAGTGCGTCACCCGCCGTGCTTGCGGCCATGAAGCGCCACATACCAGTCAACGGCGGCACGGTGACGCTGACCGGCGCACCCGCCATCTGCGGTCGCTGGCGTATTGATGCGGCCCCCCGCTTCAGCACCGAGGGAGGCTATTTCCTGGGTTATTGCGGACGGATGCGGCGCGACATTGGTCTTCCAGAGCGGCAGATTGCGCCTGATCCCGGCCCTGCCGACCGGATGCGACAGATGCTTCACGAACTGCGCACGCCGGTCAATGCGGTGCAGGGGTTTGCCGAAATCATCCAGCAGCAGCTCTACGGACCGACGCCGCATGAATACCGGGCCCTTGCGGCCAGCATAGCCAGCGACGCGGCCCGCATCCTCGCCGGATTTGACGAACTTGACCGGCTGGCCAAGCTGGAAAGCGCGGCCATGGAACTGGACGCGGGCGAAACTGACATGGCCGGTCTGTTCACCGCCATGGCCGCCCAGCTGGAAGCGCATTTGCGTGCACGATCCAGCGCCTTCACCGTCTGGGGCAATGATGAGCCCGCACTCGTCCCGCTGGCGATTCCGGAAGCCGAAAAGCTGGCCTGGCGGCTGATGGCCACGCTCGCAGGCGCGGTCACGGCCGGGGAACAGCTCGACCTCCATATCGTGCGCGAGGCGGAACGCGCAGTCTTCGCTTTCGAACTGCCAGTGGCATTTGCGGACATGGACGATATTTTCATGGCCAGCCCCCAAGGTACGCCGCAAGCGCTTAACGCGGGGATGTTCGGAGCGGGCTTTTCGCTTCGCCTCGCCCGGGCAGAGGCGCTCGCGGCAGGCGGCGCGCTGCGCCGGGATGGCGATATTTTGCGGCTGGTCCTGCCGCTCTTGACCCTGAATGGTAACGAACCTAGCGACACAAGGACACCAGACGGCGCGAGGGGAAAGCGATCCGCCTGATGCGATGATTGGGGAAATGTCCGGCATATGCCATCCATGACCGAACCGCCCCCCCGCCAGCGCGCGGGCTAAATTCCGCCAGGGTTTCGGGCAGCGCTTTCTGCTGACGGTGGATGCGGAAGAGGATTTTGACTGGAGCGCCCCGTTCGATCGCACTGCGCATAATCTCCATCACGTCCCGCGCCTCTCCAAGTTTCAGGAATTTTGCCAGGGCATGGGGGTGGCTCCGGTCTATCTGGTCGATTATCCGATCGCCACGTCACGGCTGGCGATTGACATATTGCGCGAACCACTCGCGCGCAAAGAGGCGGAAATCGGCATCCAGCTACACCCATGGGTCAATCCACATCACCTTGCAGGCGTAAATAATTTCAACAGTTTTGCTGGCAATCTTGATGAGGAGCTGGAGCGCGCGAAGCTGCTCAAACTGCGCGACACGATCGCCGAAAACTTCGGCGTCGAACCGGTCGTCTATCGGGCCGGACGTTACGGCATAGGACCGCACACCGAAGCGATCCTGCGCGACGCGGGGGTCGGCATTGACACCTCCGTGCGTGCGCGCTTCGACTATAGTGCGAGCGGCGGCGTCAATTTCCGCGATCACCCCCTGCATCCCTATTGGATCGGCGAAGGACGCAGCCTGCTGGAACTGCCGCTGACCAACGCCTTCTGGGGTCTGCTGCGGGGATTGGGACATGTCCTATACCCGGCCATGTGGCGCGCGCCCCGGCTACGTGGAATTCTGGCGCGAATCGGGCTACTCGACCGTATTCCGCTGACCCCCGAAGGTGTCTCGGTGACAGAGGCGCTGCGCGGCATTGAGGCTGCGCTGGATGAACAGCTTCCGCTGCTCGTCTTTTCCTTCCACAGCCCCTCATTGCGGCCGGGTAGCACACCCTATGTCCGCGACGAGGAGGATCTGGACCGCCTCTATGACTGGTGGCGCGCGGTAATCAGCCATATGCGCGCCCGCGGGGTGCAGCCGACCACGATCGCCGAAATCATGAGCGCGGTTGATTTCTGACCGCACTGCCGGGCGCTTCGCACCTGCGCCTTCGCAAACACTTGCCAGTATGCGATGTGCGGGCTAATCCCGCGCCCGCATGGGTTGGGGCCTGTAGCTCAGCGGTTAGAGCTGGCCGCTCATAACGGCTAGGTCGCGGGTTCGAATCCTGCCGGGCCCACCACAGCCTGGCCCATGCATGACCCGGTCGGGGAGTGGCGCAGTCCGGTAGCGCGCCTGCTTTGGGAGCAGGATGTCGCAGGTTCGAATCCTGTCTCCCCGACCAACATCCCTGCGTTCGCCGATGTGAACGCGCTTGCCGCCCTTGGCATTCCATCCGAAAGCTGAGAACGCAGAACAAAAATGTAAAGATGCGAGCGGAGAGTTATGGCCGAAATGCGTTTTGACGGAATGGTTGCACTGATCACGGGGTCTGCCAGCGGCATCGGGCGAAACCATGCCATGGAACTCGCCCGGCGCGGCGCCAGCGTGATGATCAACGACATTGCAAAAGGAGATGATGGCCTCCCGGCGGCCGAAACTTTCGCCCGAATGCTGGTAGCGCAGGGCTACAGCGCCTGCGCCAGCACCGCCAGTGTCGCCGAAGAAGCCGGTGCGCGCGGCCTTGTTCAGAAAACCGTAGAACGGTTTGGCCGGATTGATCTGCTCGTCAACAATGCCGGCTCGACCACCGAAGTAACAACAAACGAGCTGGCGACCGACGATCTGCGCCAGATGATCGAAACCCATCTGTTCGGCAGCTTCTGGTGTCTGCAAGAAGCGCTGGTTCACATGCGTCGGCAGGACTTCGGGCGGGTCGTGAACACTTCATCCGCGCTTGGATGCTTTGGCGCGTCCAATTCGGCCGCATACACCATCGCCAAGGCCGCGCTGCTCGGCCTCACGCGTGCAGCCATGCTTGACAATCGCGACAAGGATATTCGCGTCAATTCGCTGGCCCCGGTCGCCGTCACCCCTTTGTCCGCATCCTATTTTGCCAAGGTCCTGCCGCATATCGACCAGGCGCGGCTGGATGCGGCGAACGTGACCCCGGCGGTTCTGTACCTCCTGTCACGCGAATGCCCGCTGAACGGCGAAACGATTGCCGTGGGCGGCGGCCGCATCGCCCGCATCTTCACGGCGACCGCCGCCGGTTACCGGCCAGGAGAGCTTGAGACCGAACAAATCCCGGACCACCTGAAGGAAATAATGTCCACCGAAGGCTTCGAGATCCTGAAAAGTTCGATGGAGCAATACCGCTTCCTGTGAAATTCAGACTTGCCCACGGCGTCTAGGCAACGGTCTCAGCCAGGCTGAATTCCATGTGCTGCGGCATAGTCGATGCAAAGGAGGCCCGTTGATCAAGCTGTTCGACAAGCGCGGTGAGAGCGCGATGGATGCCGCGCCATCTGAACGCCTCGACATCAGGTGAAATTCCGTCTGCAACCACAAATTCCAGCAGGTCCAGCGTCGTCACCACGGCGATATCCCCCAGATCAACTTCGAGACCGGGCCGAACCCCCGAAGCATAGATCCGTTCAAGTTCGGCAAGCGCTCCGTAGATCTTGCGGGTCTGGCGTTCGATCCAGGGCTCGCTCGGCACGGGGCGCTGCGCTTCGAAAATGACCAGCCCTGCAAAATCGAGCAGCCTTTCACCCAGCATCTGCCGCTTGCGCGCCTCAAGTCGCGCATCGACCGGTTCGGGTAGCAGTGGCGGCTGCGGAAAGCGCGTTTCCAGCCATTCGAGAATATAGGGAGAATCATAGATCTTCTCTCCCTCCTCGCTTACCAGAATCGGCAATTGTTCGAGCGGGCTGTAATCCGGCGTGCAGCTGCCCTCGTTCCAGGGGCGATCATACACAACCTCATATTCCAGCCCTTTTTCCTGAAGGGCGATGGCGACCTTGCGGCCATAGGGACTTGGCCGCGCGTTGATGAGCGTGAAGGCCATTGTTTATCTCTCCTCCGCATTACGCAGGATTTGCTTGTCTCACAAATTTGGACTGATGCCAACGCGGGCAGCGATCACGCATTCCCGACCACGAAACAGGCAGCCGCAACCAGCAGGCCAGCAAGGCGGTTCGACCGGAATTAGGCCAGGGCGTCGGCTCCATTGTCTGCATCGAGTCTGGCCACTTGCCAGCCGAGATGAAGCGCAGCCGGAACCAGGCCGAACAGTGCAACCGCATCGGCGCGCAACAGCCAGAAGGCAAGGCACCACAGGGTCAGCGCCGCGCCATAGAACAGGGCAACTCCGGCCCGGACGTGGCGGCCCAGCCTGAGTGCGCTTGACCGAATGCCGACAAGCGCATCATCTTCCCGGTCCTGAAGCGCGTAAATCGTGTCGTAACCGATGACCCAGCAGACCGATCCCGTATACATGGCCGCCAGCACATCGAGATGGTCGGTCCGCAGCGCCAGCCAGCTGACCGGCAGCCCCCAGCTGAAGACCAGACCCAGCCATGCCTGCGGCCACCAGCTTATGCGCTTCATGAACGGGTAAGCCGCGACCAGCGCCAGACTGCCCAATGCCATCAGCTGCGCTTCCAGCCGCAGCTGCATCAGCACCACCAGACCGGTCAGGCAGAGGACCAGAAGCCATCCCCAGGCAAGACCGGGACCGACTCGTCCACTGGCCAGCGGGCGGCTGGCTGTGCGAGCAACCAGACGATCAAGCTTCGCATCGGCCAGATCATTATAGACGCACCCCGCCCCGCGCATCGCAATGCTGCCCAGCAGCAGCCAGCCGACAAGGGCAGGCTGAAAACCCGCGCCCGAAAGCCAGACGCCCCATGCACAGGGCCAGAACAGCAGCCACCAGCCCACGGGCCGGTCGAACCGCGCCAGCAGGGCAAGATCGCGCAACCGCCGCGGCAGGCGGGCGACAAGGCCCTTGTGTTCGCTGTCGGGAACTATACTGCCAGTCATCGCAGAAGGCTTTAAAGCGAGGCGGAACGCAACTAAAGCCCGAAACGATGCCCGCTACCCCCGCCTGGCCCCCCAAGAGCGCGCCGCGCCTGTTCGTTCCCGTGCCGCTGGCGCTGGAAACGCCAGTCGAACTGGATGGCCCCCAGGCGCATTACCTCGCCCGTGTCATGCGCGTGAAGGAAGGCGACATCGTAATCCTGTGCGACGATCTAAGCGGCGAATGGGCCGCCCGGGTCATCGCTGCAGGCAAGCGTGCGATTGCGCTGCAAGTGGTCGAACAGCTGCGTCAGCGCGAAGAAGTGCCCGATTTCTGGCTGTGCGCGGCATTGCTAAAGAAAGACCGGTTCGATCTTGTGCTGGAAAAAGCGACAGAACTTGGGGTTCGGCGAATCCAGCCGGTGCTGACCAGGCGCTGCGTCGCGGACAAGCTCAATGCGGACCGCGCACGCATGGTCATCGCCGAAGCCGCCGAGCAATGCGCGCGCACCGCACTGCCCGAACTGGCCGAACCCGTCCGGCTGGACACCCTGCTGAAGCGCTGGCCGCACGATCGCGCCCTGTTTTTCGCGGATGAGGAGGGCGGTGACGCGCCCTCCAGCGCGTTTCCGGGCAGCGGCGCGCGTGCCGCACTGCTGGTTGGCCCGGAAGGCGGCTTCGATTCGCAGGAGCGCGAGCTGGTGCGTGCGCAATCCGGCGCGCGGGCAATCGGCCTTGGCCCGCGCATCCTCCGCGCCGAAACGGCCGCAATCGCCGCCACTGCGGTGTGGATGGCCAGCCTCGGCGACTGGCACAAATAGCTGGCGCCGCCCGGTTTCGTCGCCTAACGGGCGGTGCATGAGTACGCGCACCGCGTCGGGGGGAGATGATCCCTATATCGAAAGCCGCGACCAGCTGGTCGCGCCGATGCAGCGTGGCGAAAAGCCGGTCCAGGACTGGCGCATCGGCACCGAACACGAAAAACTGGTCCATTGCGTCACGGACCATCACGCGCCGTCCTATGACGAAGCCTGCGGCATCCGCGACATGCTGCTGGCGCTGGGCGAATTCGGTTGGGAACCGGTGGAAGAGAACGGCACGGTCATCGCCATGTCCGGAGCCGACGGCACGGTAAGCCTCGAACCTGCGGGGCAGCTGGAACTCTCCGGCGCTCCGCTCGAAAACCTGCATCAGACCTGCGCCGAAACGGGCCGTCATCTGGACCAGGTCAAGGAAATCGGTGCGCGTTGCGGAAAGGGTTTTCTGGGCCTTGGCATGTGGCCCGACAAGACCCGCGAAGAATTGCCGGTGATGCCGAAAGGCCGGTATGAGATAATGATGCGCCATATGCCGCGTGTGGGCTCGCTCGGGCTCGACATGATGCTGCGCACCTGCACGATCCAGGTCAATCTTGACTATTCGAGCGAGGCGGACATGGCGCAGAAATTTCGCGTCGGTCTGGCCCTGCAACCGCTCGCTACCGCGCTTTTTGCCAATTCCCCCTTCACAGAAGGCGCGCCCAACGGTTATCTTTCCTATCGCAGCCATATCTGGTCCGACACGGATCCGCATCGCACCGGCATGCTGCCCTTTGTGTTTGAGGACAGCTTCGGCTACGAACGATATGTCGACTACATGCTCGACGTGCCGATGTATTTCGTCTTCCGCAACGGGCGATATATTGACGCGGCAGGCCAGAGTTTTCGCGCCTTCCTGAAGGGCGAATTGCCCGCCCTGCCCGGCGAATTGCCGCGCGAGAGTGACTGGTTGGATCATCTTTCCACGGCCTTTCCCGAAGTGCGGCTGAAAAGCTTCCTCGAAATGCGGGGGGCTGATGGCGGGCCGTGGAACCGGATCTGCGCGCTGCCCGCGTTCTGGGTTGGCCTGCTGTACGATCAGAGTGCGCTCGACGCTGCCTGGGATCTGGTCAAGGGCTGGTCGATGGGAGACCGCGAAGCGCTGCGCAATGCCGTGCCGCAACTGGCACTGGATGCCCCCCTCCCCGGTGGCGGAAAGCTGGGCGATATTGCTGGTGAAGTGCTGAATATCGCCAGTGCCGGCCTCGCCGCGCGCAAGCGGCTGAACGCGAGCGGTGACGATGAAACCGGCTTTCTTGCCCCGCTGCGCGAAATCGTGGCCGAGCGGCGCGTTCCCGCGCAACGGCTGCTGGACAAGTTTCACGGCGAATGGGGCGGCGATATCGCCCGCATTTACGAAGAAAGCTTCTGATCCGGCCTATTCGGCGGGTTGCGGAACCGAACCGCGCCGCCGCACCGTGCGGGTCAGCCGTGCCAGCGCACTGGTGACGAGACCATGCTGCTGCATCCAGTCATAATAGGCGCGATATTTGGGATCTTCGGCCAGCAGATGCGCCTCTTCAGTCCGCGCACGCCAGTAATAGATCGCGCTGACCAGCCCGAGGATGATCGTGTTGCGAATGGCATCGATCATTGAACCGCTGGTGACCAGAAACGGCATGGTGCTGAGCCACCAGAAGGCGTTCTTGGAGATATAGGCGGGATGCCGGGTATAGCGATAGGGGCCGTTCGTCAGCACGCCGCGATAAGTGAGGTTGGAAAAACGCAGGCCGAACGCCACGGTCGCCCAGGCGTAAACCCCGGTCAGAAACACGAGCGCCGCCCCCCAGACCCACAGGATGGCAAGCTGGCCCTGCATCCAGAATGACCAGTCCGCCGTGTTGGGGTGATAATCCAGCGGGTCGCCCCCGCTCATCAGCAGAAAGGGCGGATAGCACATCAGCGCAGCCACCCAGCCCGCCAGGAACGGGTTGGCCGAGCGGATATGCGCATCAAGCGGGCGCAGGGTAAGCAGATAGCCCACCATGGCGATCTGCACATCGATCACGAACAACAGCTGGATCAGCATGTTGGACAGCTGGACCGGGTCGCCCAGCGCCAGCGCGGGATCGACATTGACGATGCCTTTCCAGCCCGGCGGCAGGATCGAGATCATGAAGGCAATGAAGAATCCCTTCACCGCCCAGGACCGCAAATGCGCCCTCACCTCCCCCGGATCGTATGCTTCCCGGCCGATCAGCATCGCGCCGAAATGCCAGGCATGATCGCGCGGGTTGACCATGACCCGGTCGATCCACAGGACATAGGGCACGGACAGCAACAGCAGCGGGACAATCGCCGCCCCCATCATCTCCATCGAAAACAGATATTGCCCGCGCCAGTAATAGCGCGCGATGCAATAGATGAAGCCGATCAGGGCCCAGGTCGCCCACAGCCCCGCCAGCTTGGTCACCGAAATGTCGAAAATGGCGCGAACGGGCCGTGCGCTTGTCCAGTCAAGGCCAGTCGACGGGCGGCGATGCACCTTTTCGACCAGCAGCGACCACAGCACCATGGGCAGACCGGAAAAGACCACAGCCAGAACTGACGCATAAGGCCCGTCAAGCCGCATGCCAGCGCCTGGCAGGTCCAGCGCAGCGGCAAGTACACCCCAGTTGCGGCAGAACAACAGCCAGGCGAACAGGCCCAGCAGTCCGGCAAGGCCGACTGCAGCGGAAACATCACTGGGCGGCGGGCCGCCGGGCGCGCTTTTTCGGCTGTCCATGGCGCGAACTCTTAGAACGAAAGAGTTAATCGCCCGGTAACGGCGCCGCAGCGCCATGCAGACTTAGCGGAAAGCGGAAATCTTCCCGCCATCGTCCAGCACATAGAGCGTGCGATTGGCGACGATGGGCGCAAGCGAGACCGCATTGCCCAGGTCCGTGAAGGTACCAACCGTACCGTCGGAAACATCGGCCCACATCAATTCACCGCGCGAACTCGCGATCCACAACCTGTCCCCGGCGAGAACCGGACCGGTGTAGAAAATCTCGCCCTTGCGATCCTTCGCATCCTTCCAGCGGCGCAGCTGAGTGACCCAGCGCACTTTCCCGCTGGAACGCGCAATCGCCAGCAGGCGCGCATCGTCAGTCAGGGTGAAAATCCATTCGCCCGCCACAGCCGGGGTCGAAATTCCGGCAAGGTTCAGTTCCCACAGGCGCTGACCGGTAACCAGTTCATAAGCGGCCATCCGCCCGCCCTGCCCCAGCGCATAGACGCGCCCGCCATCAATGATCGGATCGGCATCGACATCGGTCAGCGTGCCGACCTGGGTGGAAATGGAGGTGCGCGCCAGAGCATCGGACCACAGGGTACGGCCATTTTCATAACGATAAGCCACCAGTTCGCCCGAGCTGTAGCCGGCGATCACCGTACCCTGGCCGGCGGCCGGTGCTGCCACCCCGAACACGCCGGCCTGACCGAGCGCGCCTGATTCCTGCCACAGGACTGCGCCATCGGCAGCGCTGAGCGCGTGAATTTGGTTGTCCTGCGTCATCACGAACACGGCATTGAACGCCAGCGTCGGCGCGCCGCGCAACGGCCCGGCAGGTTTCACTTTCCAGATTTCGGCGCCCGTTGCTGCATCGAGCGCGGCGACTTCGCCCACCCCGTTGGTGGCATAGACCCGGCCATTGGAGAAACTGACACCGCCGCCGAAGGCCGACGAACGAAGGTTGCCATCCATCTCCAGCCGATGAGTCCAGCGGGTCCGGCCCGTGTCCGCATCCAGCGCATAGACCACTGCCTCGGTATCAATGGCATAAAGCGTGCCATTGCCGATCACAGGCGCAGCCGCCAGTCGGCGCTTGTTACTGGAACCAGCGATCGAGGCCGTCCACGCCCGCGTGGGCGATGCGGACAGCGCGACGTGACCTGCCGCCTTGCCTGCGGTCCCCCCTGCCTGAGTCCATTCCACATTGGTTTGTGCGGGCGGCAACACCACTGCCACATTGGCCAGCGAGGGATCGACTTTCGCGCCGCTTTCAATGCGAGAGAGCACCGGCACACGCTTGCCCACCGTGGGAGTGGACGCCTTGTCCTTGCCCCCCAGCACCCCGCACCCGCCAAGACCGAGGGCAAGCGCAAGCGCGGCGGAGACGGCGAGCGCCCGGCTGACAGTGTTGTTCTTCATGGTCTCAGGATATCCTCGCATCATGTGCTATTGCGCCGGAGCGGTTTCGCCTTCTTCGGCAGACTTCACGAAGGTGTCCGCATCGACGATTGCGTCCACACCCAGGATGCCCGCCATCTGGCGCGTACGCGAGCGCAGCGTTTCGGGCACTTCCTTGTCCTTGGCGATCGCGGCGAAGAGCGTACCGGCCTGTTCCTTCTTGCCCTGCGCCAGATAGGACATGGCAAGCATTTCTCCCGCGCTGCCGAACCATGGCTTGCCCGGCACGGCCAGCGGCTTCAGCCGCCGTTCGATATCGGCCGGTTTCATCCCATCGAAATCAGCCGCAACCAGCCGCACGGTCGCGGCATCGCGGTATGGCTGCGGGGCTGATGAATCGTCGGTCACCTTGCCGTAGAGGCTGATCGCTTCGGCCTTTTCCCCGCGCGCCAGCAACACGCCAGCCCGCATCAGACGGGCCGATGCCTGTGCCCCGTCCGCCCCATCGGCGATCACCGGATCGACGGAACTGAGCGCGGTATCGAGATCGCCCGCCGCGAGGTGGTCGATGCCCCGTACAAGCTGTTCGGAATGTTCTTCCAGCCCGCTTTCGCGTTGTTCCTTCCAGAGCAGAAAGCCCCCGAAAGCAGCAAGGCCAATCCCCGCCACTACCAGCGCTGGAATGCCATAGCGCTTGGCCGCGTTGAGCATGTCGTCCTGGCGGACGGCCTCGTCAACTTCGCGCAGGAAGCTGTCATTCTGCACCGCCTCGCGTTCAGCGGCTTTGTCAGCGTCAGGCTTTGATCGATTGGTTAGCAGGGCCAAGGGAGCTTCTTTCGGTGGCAGCGAAATCTGTCGCGCTGTTTAGCGGATAGCCGCTTCAATTCAACACGCAATGCCAAGCTGTCCCCACCGCCCTGAACGCCGGATGAAACCGGCCAGCGGCCAGATCGCCGCTCAGGGCAGATCCTCCTGCCCCATGACCCCGGCATAAAGGGCGCGGTAAGCGGCAATCATGCCCGCCTCGTCATATTCGGACTGCGCCTTCGCTTGGTTCGCCACGCCGATTTCGCAGCGCAGCGCCTTGTCCCGGGCAAGGCCGGCAATTGCTTCAACCAGCGCATTTTCGTCACCCGGGGCGACGATGAACGGACGATTCTGCACCGACACCATCGCCGCGATGTCGCCGACCGCGGGCGCAGCGACGGCAAGTCCCGCCGCCATCGCCTCCACCACCGAGATCGGAAACTGCTCGCTGTCCGATGAGAGAGCGAAGAGATCGAACAGCCCGACCGCCTTGGCCGGATCGGGTGCGAAGCCGGGCAGATGCAGGCGATGCGCCACCCCCAGCCGGTCCGCTTCCGCGCGCAGCGCCGCGCGTTCCGGCCCTTCGCCCAGAATCACGAGTTGCCAGTTTTCCGGCAATTTTTCCATCGCGCGCACCAGCCGCCCCAGATTCTTGACCGGTCGCAACCCTGCCAGCGTCCCCAGCCAGAACTCGCCCTTATGCTTGACGATGCCGCGCAGCGCGTCCTTGCGCGGTGGTTTGCGATACGCCTCACTAGCGATTCCGTTGGCGATACGGTGGACCCGCGCGTCAGGCTGATACCAGACGCCGCGCGCGATCCGTTCCAGCAGGATCGAAGGCACGACCAGCGCCTGCGCGCCGCCCAATGCGATGCGGCGATACCAGTTGCGCGATGATTTGAGCCGCTGCGCTTCATCCTCGTTGAAGCCGTCCTCGTGATGGACCAGCGGCGGCAGGTTGAAGACCTTGCCATAGACGGTGTGCGCCATCACCGCATCCATCGCGCCCCAGTTATACGTCAGCACGAGATCATGGCCACGCATGGCCTGGGCAAGGCGGCGCAGCCGCCCCGGCCCGGGAAAACCGGTCAGCTGTGGAAAACCCCGTGGATAGACTGTGGGTACAGATGGCAGAACATATTGGGCGGCGCCCAGCGCATGCGGCTGGGCGGAAACAATCGCATGCCTGATCTTCGGCCCGAAGGCGTTGATCAGCCGGACGCAACGCAATTCCTTGCCACCGCTATCGAAACTGGAATGAAGATGAAGAAATTTCAGGGTATTATACCCTATACTTCAGGAAATTCTGGATAGCAGCGCGGCGATCGCCTGCTGCGCTTCCGGTTCGGCCAGGCTGGGCGTGTGCCCCACCCGTGGCAATGTGATCGCCTTCATATCAGGCAGGCGGCGGCACATCTCGTCCAGCGTTGCGGCAGACAGGAGATCCGAAAGCCCGCCGCGAATAGCCAGCAAGGGCCGCCCGGCCAGCGTTTCGAATGTGGGCCACAGGTCCACCCCCGCCTCGCCGCCCGGCTGGTTGAAGGGCTCGGCGATATTCATGTCGTAATCGAACGCAATGCGCCCGTTGCCGGTGTAATCCATCATCCGCTTGGCCATCGCCAGCCAGTCCGACGTCTGGTAATCGGGGTGAGTTTCCGCAAAAATTTCCTGCAGTGCCCGCGATGCATGCATCCAGGTCGGGAAACTGCGCCCCTGACCGACATAGGTCTTGACCCGCTCCAGCCCGGCTGGCTCGATATAAGGGCCGATGTCATTCAGCACCGCCCCGGCGATCCGGCTGGCATCCCGGGCAGCCATCAGCATCGTCAAAATCCCGCCGAGCGAAGTGCCCACTGACACGAAGCGGTCAATCCCCGCCTGCTCGAACAGCGCATTAAGGTCGGCAACATAAGTCAGCGGGTGATAGCTCATCGCGTCCTTGGCATATTCGCTCTCGCCCCGGCCGCGCAGATCAACGCACAGGACGCGCCATTCACCCCCGAACCGCTCCGCCACAGGCTCGAAATCGCGGGCGTTGCGCGTCAACCCCGGCAGACAGAGCAGCGGCGGACGGTCAACCGGCCCGTCATATTCGCGATAATGCAGCTTCAGCCCGTCCGGGCTGGTCCAGTAACGGTCAGTATGTTCGCGTGCCGGTCCGGCCATCCCTGCCTCGATAAAAAGCTTTGTCGATACCGGCGCTTGCGCCACGCCGCACAAGTCCGCACTATCGCGTGATGCGCATCGAACCGCAACCCGCCCTGTATGCCCCCGATCCGAAAATCGCAATGCTTGCCGCCTGGCTGGCCGATCCGGTCGCGCCGGCCGATTTTCCGCAGGCGCTGATCCGCTTCCGCAACCGGCGCTGGGACGCGGCGGTGGGCCTTGACGGGCTCGACGATGCGGCGTGGCGCGCGCATTTTGCACGGTTCGCACCGCTGGACGGCAATCTGCCCCAGCCCCTGGCTCTGCGTTATCACGGGCATCAGTTCCGGGTTTACAACCCGCAGATCGGGGATGGCCGCGGCTTCCTGTTCGCGCAATTGCGCGACGGCGCGGGGCGCCTGCTGGACCTTGGCACCAAGGGATCGGGCCAGACACCTTACAGCCGGTTCGGTGACGGACGGCTGACGCTGAAAGGCGCGGTGCGGGAAATCCTGGCGACCGAAATGCTGGAGGCGCTGGGCGTCAACACCAGCAAGACTCTCTCCGTCATTGAAACGGGCGAGGCGCTGGAGCGCAATGACGAACCATCGCCCACGCGCTCTGCCGTCATGGTGCGCCTCAGCCATGGGCATATCCGCATCGGCAGTTTTCAGCGGCTGTACGCCCTTGACGAGCACGATCACCTTGCCGAGCTGGTCGAATATTGCCTCGCGACCTTTCCCGGCGCGATGCCGCCAGACGATGCCCCGGGCCGGACCGAACCGGCGGTGATCCTGCTGCATCAGGTGGTTGAACGCTTGGCCGATCTCGCTGCGGCCTATATGATCGCCGGTTTCGTGCATGGCGTGCTCAATACGGACAACATGAACATTACGGGCGAGAGTTTCGATTATGGCCCGTGGCGCTGGCTGCCGAAATGGGACCGGTTCTTCACCGCCGCCTATTTCGACCACGAAGGGCTCTATGCCTTCGGTCGGCAGCCTGAAGCAATTTCTTGGAATTGCCAGCAACTCGCTCAGGCGCTGACCCCGCTGGCGGAGCCAGCGAAGCTGGTTGCCGCGCTCGAACGCTTTGGCGAACTCTACCGGCAGGCACTGGCCCGCCGCTTCGTCTGGCGGCTGGGACTGGTGCCGCGGGGATTCGCGCAGGACATGGCGCTGGTAGAGGCGGGTGACACGCTGATGAAGGAAACAAATCTGGCGCCCGATGCGTTCTATTTTAACCATTTCGGGGGGCGCGGTGCGAACGGTGCGTTCGGGGATGCGATCAAGGGCTATGAGACGCGACAGTGCGATCATCCCTACTGGTCGTCGGGCGGACCAGAAACCATGCTGATTCAAGAGGTTGAAGATATATGGGCGGCCATCGACCAGCATGATGACTGGTCCCTTCTCGCCACGAAGATCACGGCTGTCAGGGGCATGGGACAGGCACTTGGCAAGCCCCCTGACCCGCCATAAACCCCCTTTTCTAAACCTTTTGCTTACTTCGTTCGCTAGCCAGACTTAAGGAGTTGGCGTTATGAAGTTGGTGTCGGCTCAAGCCGGCTGGTCGGAGGTCTTCCCCAAAACGTGTCTGACAAATTGCTCATCTCCCATGATCCCGCCACCGGCAAGGAAGTGTGGCGGAGCAAGCTTGGCGACGTCGATGAAACCGTCAGCCGGGCGCGGCGTGCCTGGCCTGCATGGGCCGCGCAGCCACTGAACACGCGCATCGAACTGATCCGCCGCTTCGCCAACGAAGTCCGCAAGGAGAGCGAGCAGCTGGCAGAGCTGATCTCGCGGGAAACCGGCAAGCCGCGCTGGGAGGCAGCCAGCGAAGTCGAAAACGTGATTGCGCAGGGCGCAGCCGCCTTCATCCGTTCCGGCGGCCTCCTGCACATTGGCACGTGGATAGACCGGGAAGCTGGCAGGCATCTTCGCCGCCCAGGCCATGGTATATCCGGCGATCTCGGCGCAGTTTCCCTTGCCCGCCGGGCTTGCCGCAGCCCGCGCCGCCGCCGTCAACGCCGCAGTCTGAGGCACCTCGCCCTCGATCAGTTCGGCATCCTTTTC
>JAURML010000027.1 GCA_030830695.1 Caenibius sp.
ATGACACCTTTGAAGCCGGGATCGCCCTGACCGGCACCGAAGTGAAAAGCCTGCGTTTCGGCGAAGGGTCGATCGCGGAAAGCTATGCCGAGGTGAGGGGCGGTGAAGTGTGGCTGGTCAATTCCAATATCCCCGAGTTCAGCCACGGCAATCGCTTCAATCATGAACCGAAGCGCCCGCGCAAACTGCTGCTGCACGAGCGCGAGATTGCCCGGCTTCAGGGGGCGGTGGAGCGCAAGGGGATGACACTGGTCCCGCTATCGGTCTATTTCAATTCACGCGGACGGGCCAAAGTCGAACTGGCCCTTGCCAAGGGCAAGAATGCGGCGGACAAGCGCCACACCATCAAGGAACGGGACTGGAAACGGGACAAGGCGCGGCTGTTGCGCGAGCGCGGCTGACGCATGTCTGCACCGCTGTGCCGATGCCCGCTTGCGCTTTGCCGCCGGCTTGGCAATGGGCTTCTTCGTTAAGCCCTTGTTCGCCAGGGCTCGCTTATCGACGATACCCGCCCGCCACATTGGCGGGACAGATGAGAGTGAAGACAGGCGCGGTGATAGTAACGATAATAACCTGGACAAGGCGCAACATGCCCACCCGCGAGCAGATGGAACGCAACCGTCTGGTGCGGCCTTTCGCACATCGCGTTCTGCGCTCGGAATTGTGGCGTTTCACGCGGCGTTCCGTTCCGCGCGGCGTGGCGCTGGGAATTCTGGTGGGAATCATCATCCCTTTCGCCCAGATTTTCTTCGCCGCTTTGCTCAGCTTTTCGGTGCGTGCCAATGTTCCGGTCGCGGCGCTGACCACATTTATCACTAATCCCTTCACAACACCGTTGATCTGGATCGTCGCTTACCGGCTTGGCAGTTGGTTGCTGCAGGTCGACGCGATGACCGTGGTGGCACCAGTGAACACTGCGATGGAGCACACGGAGTTGCAGGATGCGCTGCAGTGGCTGACGGGGGCAACGCTGGTCACCGCCTTCGGTCTGGTCGTCCTCGCAATCGTTTCCGCCGCCGTCGGATATCTGGTAACCAGTCTTGGCTGGCGCCTGTGGATCGCACGCAAACGCAAGGCGCGTCTGGCAGGCATGCGAGTGCGGCTGATCGAACAGATATGAGGACGCAGGAGTGATCGTCAGGGGGCGTGTTTGATGCCGGACATTTCGGGACAGGAATTGCGCCGCCCCGCATCGGTTGAGCTTTATGCAGTTGTGCTGGCCCTGCTGGCCAGCCTGGCCCTGATTTGGGGCATCACCGGTGAACCGCTCGTGGCAGTGGCCTATGGCGGCACGCTGCTGGTGCTTGGAGTTGCCGGATTTGCAATGTCCCGGCGCCGCACGGTGCCCCATGCCGATGTGCCCGGCGAAGCTGACTGGTCAGTCACCGTTGCGGCGATTGAGCAGCCGGATTGCGCCATTGCGATCACGGACCGCGCTAATCGTCTGGTATGCGCCAATTCCGCCTTTCAGAAATGGTTCGGCGTGGAACATGCCCCGCCTGAAATCAGGGTGGATGGGCCATCGCACGAGCGGCTGGCCAGGGCGGCGCGCGCCGCCTGGCGCGATGGTTCGGCACGGGCCGAACACATCGCCGCTGCTGATGCTGGCGGATTGTGCTGGGATGCGGCGGTGGTGTGTTGCGGGCGTGGCGGCGATTACCTGTCCTGGCGATTCGAACCGGTTGTTGCGGCTGACCCGGTCGAAACGATGGCGCAGGTCCTTGCCGGCAGCATCGGCGCCTGTTTTTCTGCCGCCGGCGTCGAAGCGGCAATCGTTGGGCCGGAAGGCGCGATTCGCGCGGCCAGTGCCGGCTTTGCGGGCCGCACCTCAGGTGATGCGAGCGCCAGCATGGCTGGTCAGGATTTCGCCAGCCTGCTGCGGGTCGATGAGCGCGATCGCATCTATTTCGCGCGTGAAGGGCGGCAGGGCGATCCGCAAACGCTGGTTCAGGTTCCGCTTGGCGATCCGCGCGAGGCGGACGGGATGCCGTCTGCGGATATGACCCCTTCGCTGATGCTGTTGCTCGATTCGGGCATAGGTATCGGCGGCGGAGCGGTGGCCGAAGGCGGTTCAGCTCCCCAGCTTGACGCGCTGCTGGCGCAGTTGCCGCTGGGTCTGGCGCTGGCGGATCGTGACGGGCGGTTCCTGTTTGCCAATGCGGCATTCCAGCGCGCAGCAGGCATTGAAGGCAAGCCGCTGCCGCCCTATCCGTCCGATCTGGTGGTCCGCGAAGACAAGGCTGCGCTGGTCGACGCGGTGCGCCGCTTTGCGCAGGGCGCGCCGAGTTCGGGGGACATGGCGGTGCGCCTGCGGCGGATGGCGGACGAACCGGTTTCGCTTGGCCTTGCCGGGGTGCGCGGTCTGGGCGAAGCGGCAGTGCTGCTGAGCCTGGTTGACACGACGGAGGAGGCGCGGCTCAAGCGGCAGGTGGCGCAGGCGACCAAGATGCAGGCGGTGGGGCAACTTGCCGGCGGCGTGGCGCATGATTTCAACAATGTGCTGACTGCCATCATTGGCTATTGCGACCTGATGCTGCTGCGCCATACGCCGGGTGACAGCGATTATGACGATATCCAGCAGATCCGCGCCAATTCCAATCGCGCCGCATCGCTCACGCGACAGCTGCTCGCTTTTTCGCGCCAGCAAACGCTCCGCCCTGAAATCCTGCAATTGCCGGATGTCGTTTCTGAAGTATCGCAATTGCTGAAGCGGCTGCTGGGCGAAAAGATCAAGTTCAAGGTCCACCATGACCGCGATCTGGGTGCTGTCCGGGCTGACCCGCAGCAACTTGAACAGGTGATCGTCAACCTTGCCGTCAATGCCCGCGATGCGATGCATGCACGCGGTGACGGATCGGGCCAGCTGACCATGGCCACGCGGCGCATCATGGCCGCTGACATTCGCCGGATGAAGAGCGATATCATCCCGATCGGCGATTATACGGCGCTGATCGTGGAAGATACCGGCGGCGGCGTCCCGCCCGAATTCCTGGGCAAGATATTCGAGCCATTCTTCACCACGAAGGAGAAGGGGAAGGGGACCGGCCTCGGCCTCTCGACCGTTTACGGCATCGTCAAGCAGTCGGGTGGCTTCATCTTTGCCGAGAATGTGCCCGGTGCGGCCGGAGGCCGGGCAGTGGGCGCGCGCTTCATCGTCTATCTGCCGGTTCATCATGCAGTGGCGGAAAGCCGGACGGAACGGCCGGTCGCAAAGCAGGCAAGCTGGTCGGGCGGCGGGCGTATCCTGCTGGTAGAGGATGAAGACATGGTCCGGGCGGTTGCCGAACGTGCGCTGGCGCGCGAAGGCTATGAGATTGTCACGGCCGCCGATGGAGAGGAAGGGCTGGAGCATGTCACTGATTGCGGGCGCTTTGACCTGGTCGTAAGCGATGTGGTCATGCCCGGCATGGACGGCCCCGCGATGGCCCGCGAACTGCGCAAGATCGCGCCCGACCTGCCGGTACTGTTCATGTCGGGCTATGCCGAGGAACAACTGCGTAACCAGATTGACCTTGAGAACATGCATTTCATTGCCAAACCGTTTTCGGTCCAGCAGATCGGCGAAAAAGTGGCGGAAGTGTTGAGTTCTGCCCGCCATATCTCGAGCTGAAAAAATTTTCGTTCCCTACTTGTTCCATAAGAACAAACGCGATACAAACTCTGCAGGCAGATCGGAACGCAAGGCCGATTTGGAAACTGACGGAGGTCATGGCATGGCGACGCAACTGAAACTGGTTGAAGGTAAGGACAGGGATTCGATGGATCGTCAAAAGGCGCTCGAAGCTGCGCTCGCACAGATTGACCGTGCGTTCGGCAAGGGTTCGGCGATGAAGCTGGGCAGCCGCGAAGCGATGCAGGTGGAAGCGATTTCAACCGGCTCGCTTGGACTCGATATTGCACTGGGCGTTGGCGGTCTGCCGCGTGGCCGCGTGATCGAGGTCTATGGGCCGGAAAGCTCGGGCAAGACCACGCTGGCGCTCCATGTCATCGCCGAAGCGCAGAAGACGGGCGGGACCGCGGCATTCGTGGATGCCGAGCATGCGCTTGACCCTGCCTATGCCAAGAAACTTGGTGTGGATATTGACGAATTGATCGTCTCGCAGCCCGATACGGGCGAACAGGCACTGGAAATCGTCGATACGCTCGTGCGCTCCAACGCGATTGATGTGCTGGTGGTCGATTCGGTGGCCGCGCTGGTGCCCCGGGCTGAAATCGAAGGGGAAATGGGCGACAGTCACGTTGGCCTGCAGGCCCGGTTGATGAGCCAGTCCCTGCGCAAGCTTACCGGTTCGATCAGCCGGTCACGCTGCATGGTGATCTTCATCAACCAGCTGCGCATGAAGATCGGGGTCATGTATGGTAACCCGGAAACGACCACGGGCGGCAATGCGCTGAAATTTTATGCCTCGGTCCGTCTCGACATCCGTCGTATCGGTCAGGTGAAGGAACGTGACGAAATCACCGGCAATGCGACGCGGGTGAAAGTGGTCAAGAACAAGGTCGCGCCGCCTTTCAAGCAGGTCGAATTCGACATCATGTATGGCGAAGGAATTTCCAAGGTCGGCGAAATCATCGATCTTGGCGTCAAGGCCGGACTAGTCGAAAAATCGGGTTCCTGGTTCAGCTATGACAGCATTCGAATTGGCCAGGGGCGTGAGAATGCCAAGCAATATCTGAAGGATAATCCGGAAGTTTGCGATCGTCTGGAAGCTGCAATTCGCGGCCGAACCGATCAGGTCGCCGAGGAGATGATGTCGGGTCCGGACGCGGACGACGACGCCTGATCCTCAAGAGGCGCGCTGACCTGCGCGCTTGCGGAAACGGGGCCGACGCGAATTGCCTTTATTGGCGCGCGTCGGCCTTTTCCATTTCCCCCTTGCAGTCTGTGGATGGGCGGCTAGACCCGGCAGATGGCAACCAAAGCTGACTGGCAGGATGCGACGGGCAAGGTCTGGGCGCGCAGCTTCGACCGGACTGACCGTGCGTTCGCGGGCCTGACCCAGATCATGCTGGAACGGCTCTCGTCCATGCCAGGCGAGACGATACTCGACATTGGCTGCGGGGCGGGGGAATTGTCGATCGCGCTTGCCACGGCGCGCCCGCATGCACGGATCACGGGCATCGATGTGTCGTCTGAATTGATCGAGACATCGCGTCGGCGCGGCGCGGCCTGCCCCAATCTTGCTTTTGAATGTGCCGATGCCGCCATTTGGACCGATCCGGCGTTTAGCCCGGACCTGCTCACGTCGCGTCACGGGGTGATGTTCTTCGACGACCCCGCAGCCGCGTTCGGCAATTTCCATGCGATTGCGCAAGCCGGTGGGCGCTTGCTCTTTTCCTGTTTTCGCCAGCCTTCGCTGAATGCCTGGGTGACTGAGCCTTCCCGTTTGCTCGACCTGCCCGCTCCGGACGACCCCTTCGCACCCGGGCCGTTTGTTTTTGCGGATGAGGATCGCACCCGTTCGATCCTTTCGAAGGCAGGCTGGCGCGACATTGCTTTCGAGCCGGTGGATTTCGGTTTCGTGGTTGGTGCGGGTGACGATCCGGTCTCGGATGCGCTCGCGTTCTTTCGCAAGATCGGGCCGCCTGCGCGGGTCCTGTTCGAAATGGACGAAGCGGCGCGTGACGACGCACTGGGCAGGATTGCGCGCTGGCTCGCGGGCAAACCGCATGATGGAGGGGTGCTTGCCTTGCCTGCAGCGGCATGGATCGTTACCGCCCGCAAGGCAGGTTGAAGGGCGGGTTCATGCGCGCTGGCGCGGTTTATACGCTTGTCCAGGCCCGATGGCTCGCCTAACTGGCAGCGCATGACTTCTACGAACGATATCCGCCGCTCATTCCTCGCGTTTTTCGAAGCGAACGGGCACGAGCCGGTGCCGTCCGCGCCGCTCGTTCCTTATAACGATCCCACGCTGATGTTCGTCAACGCGGGCATGGTCCCGTTCAAAAACGTGTTTACCGGCCTTGAAACCCGGGAAATTCCTCGCGCTGCCAGTTCGCAGAAATGCGTGCGGGCAGGGGGCAAGCATAATGATCTCGATAATGTCGGCTACACCGCCCGCCACCACACGTTCTTTGAAATGCTGGGCAATTTTTCCTTCGGCGATTATTTCAAGGAACAGGCGATCATCCACGCCTGGACCCTGCTGACCAAGGAATGGGCGATCTCGCCAGACAAGCTCACCGCCACAGTCTACCACACTGACGATGAAGCTTTCGATCTTTGGCGCAAGATTTCAGGCCTGCCGGAAAGCCGGATCATTCGAATTCCCACCAATGACAATTTCTGGTCAATGGGCGACACCGGCCCGTGCGGACCGTGCAGCGAGATATTCTACGATCATGGCGACCATATTCCGGGCGGACCGCCCGGATCTCCTGATGAGGATGGGGATCGTTTTATCGAGATATGGAATCTGGTCTTCATGCAGTTCGACCAGGCGGCAGACGGAACCCGCAGTTCGCTCCCGCATCCCTCGATTGACACGGGGATGGGGCTGGAACGCATTTCGGCCGTCATGCAGGGCGTGCATGACAATTACGATATCGACACATTCCGCGAACTGATCGCGGCGTCCGAAGGGCTGACCGGGGTCAAGGCGCAGGGTGACCAGCGCGCAAGCCATCGGGTAATCGCCGATCATTTGCGCTCGACCAGCTTTCTGCTGGCTGACGGGGTGCTGCCCTCGAATGAAGGGCGCGGCTATGTCCTGCGCCGGATCATGCGCCGCGCCATGCGTCACGCGCATCTGCTGGGCGCGAAGGACCCGCTCATGCACCGGCTGGTGCCCGCGTTGGTCAGCGAGATGGGTCAGGCCTACCCCGAACTGGTGCGCGCGCAACCGCTGATCGAGGAAGTGCTGGAACGGGAAGAAACCCGTTTCCGCCAGACGCTCGACAAGGGGCTGAAGCTGCTCGACGACGCGACGTCGGCATTGAGCGAGGGTGACGAGCTGCCCGGTGAAACCGCCTTCAGGCTCTACGACACTTACGGTTTTCCCTATGACCTGACCGAAGATGCGCTGCGCGCCCGCGGAATCGGGGTGGATCGCGCCGGGTTTGACGAGGCGATGGCCGGACAGAAGGCAGCCGCGCGGGCGGCGTGGAAAGGTTCCGGTGCGGCGGCGGATGGCGAATACTGGTTCGACATTGCCGAGCGCGAGGGGGCGAGCGAATTTACCGGTTATGCTTCCACCCGGGGTGAGGGCAATGTCGTCGCCCTGATCCTGGATGGGAAGGAAGTGACTGCCGCCGCTGCGGGCGACGAGGTCATTGTCCTGACCAACCAGACGCCGTTCTACGGCGAAAGCGGCGGCCAGGCGGGCGATAGCGGCAGCATCAGTACCCCCGCAGGCCTGTTGATCGAGGTTCGGGATACCTCGAAGCCGCTGGGGCGGCTTCATGCGCATCACGGCACGATCAAGGCCGGGGCCATCGCGCTGGGCGATACGGTCCATCTTGAGGTGGATAGCGCGCGCCGAGACGCGATCCGCGCCAATCATTCCGCCACACATCTGCTTCATGCGGCATTGCGTAACCGGCTGGGCCAGCACGTGACGCAAAAGGGATCGCTCGTGGCTGAGGAGCGGTTGCGCTTCGATTTCTCGCATCCCAAGCCGCTGACGGACGAGGATATGGCGGCGGTCGAGGCGGAAGTGAACGCCGAAATCCGCCTCAACGAACCGGTCGTGACGCGGCTGATGAGCCCGGAAGATGCGATCGATGCGGGGGCGATGGCCCTGTTCGGCGAGAAATATGGCGAGGAAGTTCGGGTCCTTTCCATGGGCCGGAACAACTGGAGCGGCACGGGCCGCAGCTATTCGGTTGAGTTATGCGGCGGGACGCATGTGAAGGCACTGGGCGATATCGGCCTGTTCAGGATCATTTCGGAAAGCGCCGTGTCGTCTGGCGTGCGCCGGATCGAGGCGCTGACCGGGGAAGCGGCGCGGCAATGGCTGGTCGGACGCGAGGATGCGCTGAAGGCGATTGCCGGTGCGCTCAAATCCGCGCCGGATGACGCGGTGAGCCGGGTCGCGACGCTGATCGAGGAACGCAAGCGGCTGGAACGCGAACTTGCGGATGCCAGGAAGGCGCTTGCTCTGGGTGACGGCGCGGCAGGTCAGGCCGCCGCCGATGAAGACATCAATGGTGTGAAATTCTCGGGCCAGGTGCTGGAAGGGCTCGACCCCAAGGAACTGCGCGGCCTGCTTGACGAGGCGAAGAAGCGGCTTGGTTCGGGCGTGGCCGCGGTCTGCGCCGTCAATGATGGCAAGGCCGCCTTCGCGGCGGCCGTGACAGACGATCTGGCGGGCCGCATCAGCGCGGTCGATCTGGTGCGCGCGGGCGTTGCGGCACTGGGCGGTAAGGGGGGCGGTGGCCGCCCTGACATGGCGCAGGGCGGCGGGCCGGATGGCGACAAGGCAGAAGCGGCGCTGGCGGCGGTAAGGGACGTGCTGGCCGGCTAGGCCTCGGTGGTAGAGGTGCGCAGCTTGGGCTTGTAGCCCAACTTGCCTTCTTCCTGAATCTGGGCGCGATATTCGTCCCGCTTTTCGTGAATCGAGGCGATCACCGGGCCCATCGCCACACCCAGATCGACAAGAACCGCCTCTGAAAGTTGCAGTGAGCTCTCCAGAGTTTCGGGCACAGCATGGCTGGCCCCGGCCCGGTAAAGGGCAGCGGCATGGCTGGTGTCGCGCGCACGGGTAATGATTGCCAGATCGGGGAACTGGGTGCGCAGCTTGCGGGTGAGGCTTTGCGTCAGGATTGGTTCGTCCATCGTCAAGATGACGGCAGGTGCGGTTTCAATTCCCAGTCGCTGCAGGACGTCGTTGCGGGCAGCGTTGCCAAATATTGCCTGGTATCCTTCTGCCTTGGCTTCGCGGATCAGATCGGCATCGGTGTCGAGCCCGACAAAGGACTTGCCATGGACTGTCAGCATGTCAGCAACGAGGCGGCCCACGCGGCCAAAGCCGATGATGATGACCCGTGCGTCCCCTGCGCCGTCCAGCTCGAACCCGCCTGCACCGGCGTGTTCAATGCGGCGGCCGACCATCCGGCCCAGCTTGGCGAGCAGGGGCGTCACGGTCAGGCCGATAGCAGTCACGATCTGCCAGAACATCGCGGTGCCGGGTTGAATCAGCAGGGCCTGAGTTGCCGTCGCCAGCACGATCAGCGTGGTTTCGGAAGGGCTGGCCATCAAGATGCCGGTTTCAGTGGCGGTGCTGCGCCGCGCCCCCATGAGGCGCAGCAGCACGCTGGTAACCAGTGCTTTCAGGGTAAGCACGCCAACGACCGCGAGGGCGATCGAACCGAGATTTTCCCAGATCGTCATGAGGTCAATGCTCATGCCAACGGTGATGAGGAATATCCCCAGCGCCAGCCCCTTGAACGGTTCGGTGATGCCTTCCACTTCGGTGTGATATTCGGTTTCCGCGATCAGCAGGCCCGCCAGCAGCGCACCGACAATGGGCGAAAGCCCGGCTGCAGAGGTGGCCAGGCTGGCGCCGATCACCACCAGCAGGCTCGCCGCCAGGAACAGCTCAGGGCTCTTGGTGCGCGCGGCCTGCGCAAACAGGCGCGGCAGGGCGAGCCGTCCGACCACCATCATTCCGATCACCACCAGCGCGCCAACCCAAAGCGTTTCGACCAGATTGTTGACGCCGTCGCTTGCAGCATAGGGAGCCAGTGCGCCGAGCAGGAAGATAATCGGCACGATGGCGATATCCTCGAACAGCAACATGGACAGCGCGGCGCGGCCCACCGGAGTTTTCGTGCCGGAAATCGGCAGCACCAGGGCAGTGGATGAGAGGGCCAGCGCCAGACCAAGGCCCAGTGCGCCTGTCCAGTATTGTCCAAGCATCGAAAGAAATGCCGCCAGCAGGCCGGATATGAAGATCAGTTCAAGTGCGCCCAGCCCGAACACCAGCCTGCGCATCGACCACAGCCGGTTGAAGGACAGTTCCAGCCCGATTGTGAACAGCAGCAGGATAATGCCGAACTCCGCAAAGGGTTCCAGCCCTTCCGGGTCGGTTATGGTGATATGGGCGAGCCACGGATGTTCATAGACCATCCGGCCCAGGCCAAACGGTCCAACGGCCAGCCCGACCAGAATGAAGCCAATGATCGGCGTGATACGGAAGCGCGCAAAAACAGGAATGACGATGCCCGCCGCGCCAAGAATGACGAGCGCATCGGATAGAACAGGGGAGTTGGAAAGCTCTGCCGCCATTGCCACCAACCCCTATCCCGCGTCCGCGAAAAAGGCCAGCATGGCGCGCGTGCGATCGGTCAACCGCCGCCCGGCCGCGCCTGCCGGACGACGAGGCGCGCCTTGGCTCCGGTTGCGCTCATGCCCCGCTCAGGACCAGGACGCCATTTCCTTTTCCAGATTTTCGACGATCGCCTCGAAGAACTGCTCGGTGGTCATCCAAGCTTGGCTCGGACCGATGAGCAACGCCAGATCCTTGGTCATCTTGCCGCTTTCGACGGTTTCGATGCACACCCGCTCCAGCGTTTCGGCAAAGCGGACTACATCGGGCGTGTTGTCGAACTTGCCGCGATAGGCAATGCCGCGCGTCCACGCAAAAATGGAGGCGATGGGGTTAGTGCTGGTCGCCTTGCCTTGCTGATGCTGGCGGTAGTGGCGGGTCACCGTGCCATGCGCGGCTTCCGCTTCCACGGTCTTGCCGTCAGGGGCCATCAGCACCGAGGTCATCAGGCCGAGCGATCCAAAGCCCTGGGCCACCGTATCGGACTGCACATCACCATCGTAATTCTTGCAGGCCCAGACGAACTTGCCGCTCCACTTGAGGGCGCTGGCCACCATGTCATCGATCAGGCGGTGTTCGTAAGTGATGCCCTTGGCATCGAACTTTTCCTTGAAGCCTTCGTTGTCGAACACTTCCTGGAACAGGTCCTTGAAGCGCCCGTCATAGGCCTTCATGATCGTGTTCTTGGTGGAGAGATAGACGGGCCAGCCCAGATTGAGGCCATAGTTGAAGCTGGCGCGGGCAAAATCGCGGATCGAATCGTCCAGATTGTACATGGCCATCGCCACACCGGCGCTGGGGAACTTGAAGACTTCAAGATCCATAGTCTGGCCATCTTCGCCATCGAACACCAGCCGCAGCGTGCCGGGGCCGGGGATCAGCGTATCGGTGGCGCGATACTGATCGCCAAAGGCGTGACGGCCAACCACGATCGGGTCTGTCCAGCCCGGCACCAGGCGCGGCACATTGTCAATCACGATGGGTTCGCGGAAGACTACGCCGCCCAGAATATTGCGAATCGTGCCGTTCGGGCTCTTCCACATTTTCTTGAGGCCGAACTCTTCCACCCGCGCTTCGTCCGGCGTGATGGTGGCGCATTTCACGCCGACGCCGTGCTTCTTGATGGCGTTGGCGCAATCGACGGTGATCTGGTCATCCGTTTCATCGCGCATTTCGATGGAAAGGTCGTAATATTCAAGGTCCACATCGAGATAGGGGAGTATCAGCCGCTCGCGAATCCACTGCCATATGATCCGCGTCATCTCGTCGCCATCGATTTCAACAATCGGGTTCTGAACCTTGATCTTTGCCATGTCTTTCCTGTCTAGCCGGGAGGAGAGTTGCGGGCCCTTTAGCATCTGGGGAAGCAGGTGCAAGCAGGGGACTGGCCGGGTATTTTCGCTACCCGACCGCCACGCTGCCTAGCGCCCTGCGGTGCAGGCCAGCGCCTGAGCCATGAATTCGGGGGTCAGGTCGAGATCGATAATCCCGTAACGAATATCCGATACCGCCCCCTGCTGAAGGTTCTTGACGCCCTTGTTGAAAATGACGCACAACCGCATCGCGGCGAAAGCCATGTAGAAATCCATGGCCGCCTGATTGATGACCGGACCGCCTGATGCTTCGTAATGATCGATGAAGCGATCCCATTCGATATGCTGGGAAATGATCGGGCGAACATAGGCCAGATCCTGTTCGGGCGCGCCCATATTGGCGCATTCCCAATCGAGAATACCGGTTATCCGGCCATCATCGACCAGTATGTTATGCACGTTGAAATCACCATGGACCAGCACCGGGCGCGCGGGATTGGCCGGCACGTTCTGTCCCAGCCAGTCGAGCAGATAGATCACGAAGGGAGCGGGCAGATGATCGCCGGCGGCATAGTAATCCTTCCATTGCGCGATCAGGCGGCGATAGCATTGCTCGACCGTTTCGTTCAGCACAGCCGGATTGTCATGCGCTGACAGGTAGGGGGCCAGCTCGTTCAGGTCGAGCTGATGCAGCCGCGCCATTTTTTCGGCCATTTCCAGAATGATGTTTTCCGGAATGCGTGCAGATGCCGCACCAAGGAACGAACTGGGCACTGCACCCGGAAGGGCCGACATGACATAGAAATCGGCATCGACCCCCGGGAAGTCCCTGGCCAGCCAGAGCGGTTCGGCGAGCGGTAATATGCCCGCGCCATGCACGGCGCGCAGCAGCGCGAATTCATTGGCGATGCTGAACGCGCCCATCGCCGTCATTGGCAGGGGATCGGATTTGCGCACGATCGCGTCATGTTCGATGCCCGCTGCGTCGGTATAGCGCAGGCGCGATGTTTGCTTGCCGAACCCGCCTGGAATGGGTTTGAACTGGGTGACCGTGACCTTGCTTCCGTCGGGATGGACAGTGCGAAGGAAGGCTTCGAGCAGATCCTGAGTCAGGGGCGCGCCGCGATGCGCGGGTGCCTGCGGGGCAGGCGAAAGCGGGAGGGTTCGCTGCGCGCTGACGAAGGCTTCGTCCCACCGCGCCATGTCCAGCAGGAGCGCAGAAAGAGCACCTTGCTGATCGCCATCCAGCCCGGGTCGGGCATCAGCCAGCGCGGCGGCAAGTGAGCACAGCCGCTGCGACAGTCGTTCATGCTCCCCGGCGAGGGGCGAGAACTGCGATTCGTCGCTCCGGCCAGTATCGGCTGACGGGACGGCAGCTGGCAGATGTGTGTCGGCAAAATTGGTCAGCTTGTCGAGAATGTCGCGGCCTGTTGCGAGATTCGCCGCAAGGGCCGGGGCAGACACGGTTTCACGCCGCGCCAGTTCGTTCAGCACCCGGCCAAGGATGGCAGCGGCGGCTTGTCCGTCGGGCGTGGTCATTTCGGGAGCGATCTTCGCTTCCAGTGTTTGCAGGGCAATGCGAAGATAGTCGCCCGTTTCGGTAATTTTCATGTCCACTCCCGCAAGTCTGTGACTCACCCGGGCAGTTTTGCCGGGCCTGTGCCTGCTGCTAAGGAATCCGGCATGGTTTCGGCAAGCTGCGCGAACACAATCATGCGTCCGCCCTGTGCGTATTTTCGGGGCTGATTACCGGAAGGCGCAAATGGTGGGCGTAGGAAGGATTGAACTTCCGACCCCTGCGATGTCAACACAGTGCTCTACCACTGAGCTATACGCCCCAACCATTCGTGCAGCGGCGCGCCATCAGGCGGCCGGGCTGCGCGTTTAGCGGCAGGTCCGCCGCTATGCAAGCAGGTAAAACGCGGTCCGGCCGATCAGAGCCGGGCAGTGACCTGATCGGCGAAAAGCCGCTCTACCTCCAGCAACAGATCGCGCAGGTGAAACGGCTTGGACAACACCTTGGTGCGCGGAACCTCGCGCGATGCGCGCATGGAAACCGCCGCAAAGCCGGTGATGAACATCACGCGGGTGCGCGGCGCGATATCGGCACAAAGCTGGGCCAGTTCAATTCCGTCCATTTCCGGCATCACGATGTCGGACAGCAACAGATCGAAGTTCTGCGTTTCGAGCAGGGGTACGGCCGCCGTGCCGCGATCAACCGAGACCACTTCATAACCTGCATTTTCCAGCGCGCGCGTCAAATATGTGCGCATGGCGTCATCATCTTCTGCCAGCAGAATGCGGATCATCGATGCCCTCCGTTCGTGAAGCGGAGGCATTAGCGCATCGCCCGTTAAAATTCTTACCACAATCTGCCGGTGACCAGCTTTGACACAGGGCCGCATTTGTTCCAGCTTGGCCCGGTGCAGGAAGATGTCGCCCCCAATTTCACCGATGGGCTAGTGCCGGGCGGCGATATTCCCGCAAGCGGCGGCTTGCCGGCTTTTTCCTTTCGGCAGAGTTCAGTCTCGCCGATCCCGGTGCTGGTCGCCGCGCCGCACGGCGGGCGCAGCTATCCACCGGCGTTGAGCGCGCAGATGCGCAACCCCGGACCTTGCGGCTTGCGACTGGAAGATCGTTATGCCGATTTGCTGGCCTTGCGGCTGGCTCAGGCGACGGGGGCCGAGTTGCTGATCGCCCATGCGCCGCGCGCGATGATCGATCTCAACCGTTCGCTTGACGACATGGACTGGACGATGATTGAGCCCCCGGCCCGCGACGCCACCAATGCCCGACCAGAAAGCCGCCGGATGCGCGGCGGGCTGGGGCTGATTCCGCGCCGCCTGGCGGGGCTGGGCGAAATCTGGAAGGCGCCGCTGCCCGCTGCTGAGCTGGAGTTGCGGATGCAGGACATTCATCGGCCCTATCATGATCGTTTGCAGGCCATACTCGCCACGCTGCGGCGGCGCTGGGGTGCGGCCTTGCTGATCGATCTGCATTCAATGCCGCCGCTGGCGCCCGGCCCAGCCAACCGGACGCCTGCGCAAGTCGTGCTGGGCGACCGGTTCGGTGCTTCCTGCGTCGGCACGATCGCGGCGGCTGCGTTTGACGAGTTTGCCATGCAGGGCCTTCATGCGGCGCATAACCGGCCCTATGCTGGCGGCTATGTGCTGGAGCGACATTGCAACCCGTCGAACGGTCTGCACGGCTTGCAACTGGAACTCTGCCGTTCGCTTTATCTCGATGCGCAGCTGGTCGAGCCGGGACACGGCTTCGATGCGACCCTGGCCATGCTGATCCGGCTGGTACGGCGACTTGCCGACGAAGTGGCTGCAACCGCGCGCGGCGGCGTGAGTGCACTAGCCGCCGAATAATCTTTCGCCGGGCATTCCTGCCTATAAAAAACCACCCCGTGCGAGCACGGGGTGGCCAAGGTTCAGGGAGGAGGTGCAAAAATGCACCTGTCCGAACGAGCCATGAGGGAGAACCCGCCAGACTTTCCTAAACTAAGCCTTATGCGACGGGTTTTCAAGGTAAACCCGCCAAGGCGCAGATGATGTGCTAATCGGGCGCGCCGCAGCCCCGTAACTGGCGGTTGCCGCGCTTCCCGAATGTGGCTGGCCAGAGCTGGTTCAGGCGTTGGCAGGAACTTTCGGACCCTTGCCCTGCGCCACCTGCCGCCCGAAAACGACTCGCATCTGGTCCAGCGAGAAGAGGTGAGCGTAAACCAGCGCCAGAAATCCGTTGCGATTCCAGTTGCGCAGCTTGTCACCCCGGACTTCGCGCAGCTTCTCCTCGTTGATCATCTGGAAGCCACGATAGAGGAACGGTTTGTCGGGTTCATTGTCGCGGCGAATGGCAACTTCGCCGTCCATCAGCAGGTCATTTGCCTTCAACTCTTCGATGAAGGCACCCGTGCGGCGTCCCGCTTCTTCGAAGCGCTGGCAGAATTCGAGCATTTCCTTGGTCCGCTGAGTCGGCTCCTTGTCCTCGAAGATCGCCTCGCCATCCTTGAATTCGCCGACAAGATCACTGGACGGGTCGAAGCAGAGCGAGAGTTCTTCCTTGTCAGCGCTCAGCCGGGCGAGAAGGAAGGGATAGCGGCGAACATAGGCCGGAATATAGGCGCGATCATCCACCTTGCCGTCATCTTCGACAAAGGCGTTCACGCCTTCATTCAGCCCCATCAACGCCAGCGGAACCGGATTGTCACCACCGCTGAACACAATCGGATAGAAATGCTGGGCCTGCGGAAATTCCTCGACCGTCAGCGGGATCGCATGCTGCCCGACCAGCCAGCTTGCCTTGTTTGCGACACGCGTACGCCAGGTTGCATGATCGCGGCTGTTAAGCGGGGTCAGGTCATTATAGAACAGTGGGAGGGTGGATTGCGGCGCACTGGCCATGGCTGTCTCTCCGTGAGGGGCGATTGGAACGGGTGCGCTCGCGCGCAGGCTATGCTCGCGGCGCTTTAAGCGGTCATTTCACGCGGTGCAAGCGGGACCAGCTTGCCGGGATTGAGCAAGCTCCCGGGGTCAAGCGCGCGCTTGACAGCAATCATCATAGCGAGGCTCGCCGGATCGCCCAGCCGTTCGAGCTGGTCCAGCTTGGCCTGGCCGATGCCATGCTCGGCGCTGATCGAACCACCCCATTGAGTGACCAGATCATAGACGAAGCTGGTGATCGGCCTGCCTTCGTTGAGTTGCCATTCGCCGTGAACTGCCCCGGGCGGGGCCAGTACATGAAAATGAACGTTGCCATCGCCCAGATGGCCAAATGCAATGGCCCTGGTGCCAGGAAAGCGGTCTTCCACTTCCGCGCTGGCATGGCTGACGAAATCGGGCATCCTGTCCACCGGCACTGAAATATCGTGCTGCAGGGCGGGGCCCAGCGCGCGTTCGGCAGACGCGATCGAATCGCGCAAGAGCCAGAAGGCTTCGGCTTGCCCTTCGTTCGCCGCGATGGTCGCATCCTCCACCAGCCCGGCCGAAAAGGCGCTTTCAAGCAGGGATTGCGCGAGTTCGGGCAGTGCATCCACTGACGATGTATCAGCCACCAGTTCGATCAATGCGTGCCATTGATGCTGTCCTGCCAGTGGCGAGCGACTGCCGGGCAGATGATCCAGTACCGCAGCCAGGCTGTGCGCAGGAATGACCTCGAAGCCTTCAAGCGCGTCACCCGCCTGCCGTTCGCAATGCAGCAGCAGCGCGCGCGCGGCCTGAATGGTGGGAACGCCCGCCCACAATACCGCGCGACCGGCAAGCGCCGGAAGCAGGGCGAGCGTGGCGGCGGTGACAATGCCCAAAGTGCCTTCCGAACCGATCAGCAATTGCTTCAGGTCGAAACCGCGATTGTCCTTCTTCAGCACGGTAAGCCCGTCAAACCTGCTGCCGTCGGCCATTACGGCTTCCAAACCCAGAACCTGCGCGCGCATGCAGCCGTGCCGCAAGACCTGCGTGCCGCCGGCATTAGTGGAAACAAGCCCGCCGACCGTGGCCGAGCCCTTGCCGCCCAGTGTCAGCGGAAATCGAAGGCCCTCGCGCCCTGCTGCTTCGTGCAGATCCTGCAGAATGACGCCCGCTTCGCAAATGATCTGTCGCGCCTCGGCATCGAGGCTGCGAATCCGGTTCATCCGGCGCAGCGACAGCAGCAGCGAACGGCCGCTTTCATCCGGAGTTGCACCGCCCACCATGCCGCTGTTGCCGCCCTGCGGCACGATTGGCACGCCATGACTTGCGCACAGGCGAACGAGCGCGGCAAGTTGTTCGGCAGACGCGGGGGAGGCAAGTGCCAGTGCCGCCCCGGTATAGACGCCACGCCAGTCAGTCAGCCAGGGTGAGACAAGGTCGGGGTCGCAAGTAAGTCCCGAGGGGCCGAGCAATTCGGCGGCTTCGGCAAGAAATTGGTCTGTATCGTTCATCAACCCGGCCTATGCACAATTCACCGCAAGCACACCAGTCCCCGTCAACTCTTGTGCGGCGCAGCGCGCGGGTTAAGGCAACATTCAAGCTCAGCCGCTATTGCCAGCCTGTGGCGCGGTTCTGTAGCGCCTTGAAAATTGCTGACCGGGGAGTTCGATTTTTTATTCATGAATGGGCTCATCGCCATGGCTCTGCCCATCGCCCTGCTGGCGCTTCCCGCGACAGCGCCTGGCGACGCGATGCTGGCGCCGCCGCCTGACGAAGCTGCGGCGGGCACTCAGCCTGAGGGCGCGGGCGGGGCGCTTGGCTTCGAGGAATTTCGCACGATCCCTGTTCAGGACCAGGTGCGGATCGAGCGCCGGGTCATCATCCGGGTCGCGCCGCGTCAGCCGCTCGCTCCGCAAGGCTTTGTGGGCGATCTGCCGCGTGATGAAATGCCACGGCAGTTCGAGGAACGCAGGATGAGTGAATGCGTCCCTGTGAAAGCCATCGCCGGGGTGCAGGTCGACAAGGGCAATCGCCTGATCCTGTTCATGCGCGACCGAAGAGTGGTGGGCGCCTCGCTGGAAAGCAGCTGCCGCGCCCGCGATTTTTATTCGGGCTTCTATGTCGAACGCAATGAGGACGGCATGCTGTGTGCGCGGCGCGACCGCCTGCAATCCCGTTCGGGTGCGTCCTGCGACGTGCGGCATTTGCGGCGGCTGGTCCCGGCAAAGGACTGAGCACCATTTCTTGACTTTTGGCCCGATCTGGGCAAAGGGCGCGCCGACCTTCGCGGAGTTTTCAGGACATCGCGTTGCGCAGACAGGGGCGTTGTGTGCCTGTCGTCGCATTCCGGAACAATACGCTGCCTATGAATTTTGCCGACCTCGGCCTGTCAGAGGAATTGCTGCAAGCGGTCTCCGCTGCGGGCTATGATTCGCCGACGCCTATTCAGGCGCAGGCGATCCCTTCAGTGCTGATGATGCGCGATCTGATCGGCATTGCCCAGACCGGCACCGGCAAGACCGCCAGCTTTGTCCTGCCGATGATCGATATTATGGCGCACGGCCGCCGCCGGGCCCTGATGCCGCGTTCCATGATTCTCGAACCGACCCGCGAATTGGCGGCGCAGGTTGCCGAAAATTTCGAGAAATACGGCAAGAATCACGACCTCAAGATGGCGTTGCTGATCGGCGGCGTGCAGATGGGTGACCAGATCAAGGCCCTGAATGAGGGCGTTGATGTGCTGATCGCCACGCCCGGCCGGCTGATGGACCTGTTCGAACGCGGCAAGATCCTGCTCACCGGCTGCGAATTGCTGGTGATCGACGAGGCGGACCGGATGCTCGACATGGGGTTCATCCCTGATATCGAATTCATCTGCTCCAAATTGCCCGCGACGCGCCAGACCCTGCTGTTTTCGGCCACCATGCCCGCTCCGATCAAGAAGCTGGCAGACAAATTCCTTTCCAATCCCAAGCAGATCGAAGTCGCGCGTCCGGCCTCGGCCAACGAGAATATCGTGCAGCACAAGGTGCCCGTTGCGGCCAGGCGCAAGCGCGAGGTGCTGCGCCATCTGCTGCGCACGGATAATGTGAGCACGGCCATTGTCTTCTGCAATCGCAAGACGACTGTGCGCGAACTGGCAAAAAGTCTGAAAGGTCATGGTTTCGCGGTGGGCGAAATTCATGGCGACATGGACCAGTCAAGCCGGATTGCAGAACTGGACCTGTTCAAGTCGGGCGACATCAACATTCTGGTCGCTTCGGATGTTGCCGCCCGTGGACTGGACATCAAGGGTGTCAGCCATGTCTTCAATTTCGACACGCCCTGGCATCCCGACGATTACGTCCACCGGATCGGCCGTACGGGCCGCGCGGGGGCGAAGGGGCGTGCCTTTACTTTCGTGGCCGACGAAGATGCCGAAGCGATTGCCAATGTCGAGAAGCTGACCAAGTTCAAGATTCCGGTCTTTGAAGTGACGGACGCCGAAGCCGGGACTCCGCAGCCATCTCGCCGTGAACAGCCGCGCGAGGAAAAGCCTGCGCCGCGGACCGGGAAGAAGCCCGGAGATGCGCGGCCTGAAAAGCGCGCGCCCAAATCCGAACGAAGCGCCGCGCCGAAGAAGCAGCCGCGTCGCGCTGCCGCCCCCGAGTCGGCAAATGACCGGGCGGATGAAGGGTGGAATGGCCCGATCCCGAGTTTCCTGACGCTTTCTTCGGACTGATTCGCGCCAGGCGGAACCCGATGGCGGCGAATTACTCCGCAAGCCGGACGAAGCTGTCGATCACCTTCTTCAAGCCTGCCGTTTCGAATTCGATTTCCAGCTTGTTGCCATCTTGCGCCAACACCTGGCCATAACCGAATTTCTCGTGAAACACGCGCGCGCCGATGGCGATATTCGCACGCGGTTTCGCCGCGAAACTGGCGGCGCTGCGATGATTTTCCGAAATACGCCGCGGGGTCGGCTCGTAGCCGGTTGAAGCTGCACGCTGCCAGCCGGGGCCGCGCGTTTGCGCGCGCTGCGGGCGATCGCGCGCGACATGAGCGAAGGGGTCTTCACGTTCCGACCAGTTCGCCCTCCAGAGCGAGCCGCCGCCGGTTAGTGTGCTTTCCCGCTGGATATGCGCAGGCGGCAACTCCTCGATAAAGCGGGAAGGGATGGAACTGTTCCATTGCCCATAAATACGCCGGTTGGCCGCGTGAAGAATGGTGCAGCGCCGTCGTGCCCGCGTGATCGCCACATAGGCCAGGCGCCGTTCCTCTTCCAGGCTGGCCAACCCCCCTTCATCCAGCGCCCGCTGGCTCGGGAAGACCCCTTCCTCCCATCCGGGCAGGAAGAGATTATCGAATTCCAGCCCCTTGGCGGCGTGAATGGTCATGATCGTGACCTTCTCCGCGTCGTCCGCCGCGTCATTATCCATCACCAGGCTGACGTGTTCCAGAAACGCGCCCAGCGATTCATAGTCTTCCATCGCGCGCGCCAGTTCGGAGAGGTTTTCCGCGCGTCCCGCACTTTCGGCTGACCGGTCTGCCGCAAGCATGGCATTATAACCGCATTCCTCCATCACCATTCGCAGCAGTTCCGCAGGGGAGAGCATATCGGATGCCTCGCGCCAGCGCGCGAGATCGCGCAGCAGGGCTGCGACTGTGCCGGTCGCACGCCGGGGGAGGCCGTCGGCATTGGCGAGATCGAGCGCGGCGGCGGCCAGCGGCTTGCCCGTGGCCCGGGCATGGCGGTGCATCGCCTCCAGCGCCTTGGCGCCCAGTCCGCGCTTGGGCTGATTGTGGATCCGTTCGAACGCGAGATCGTCCGACGGCTGAGCAATGAGCCGCAGATAGGCGAGCGCGTCACGGATTTCGGCGCGTTCATAGAAGCGAAAACCACCAATTATCCGATAATTAAGGCCAATTTGTATGAAACGATCTTCAAATTCGCGGGTCTGGTATTGCGCGCGCACGAGGATCGCCACCTTGTCCAGCGGAGCGCCTTCGATTTCTAGCCGCTCAATCTCTTCACTTACCCGCCGGGCTTCTTCAGGCCCATCCCACACGCCGATCACGCGGACCAGATCGCCGCCCGCCTGCTCGGTCCACAAATTCTTGCCCAGTCGCTGGCTGTTTTCGCCGATCAACCCCGATGCCGCTGCCAGAATATCCGGGGTAGACCGATAATTCTGTTCGAGCCGGATGATCTTTGCGCCCGGAAAATCCTTTTCAAATCGAAGGATATTGGCGACTTCTGCGCCACGCCATGAATAGATCGACTGATCGTCATCGCCCACCACGCAGACATTCTTGCGGGACTGGGCCAGCAACCGCAGCCAGAGATACTGAACCGCATTGGTATCCTGATATTCGTCTACCAGCACATATTTGAAGCGCTGCTGATATTGTTCCAGTATATCACGTTCGCGCCGGAAAATATTGAGAATATGCAGTAAAAGATCACCAAAATCGCAGGCGTTAAGCGCTTTCAGCCGCTGCTGATAGATGCGATAGATTTCCTGTCCGCGCCCGTTGGCATAGGCTTCATTCTCGGCCGCATCGAGATCATCCGGATTGAGCCCGCGATTTTTCCAGCGATCAATCAGTCCCGCCAGCTGCTTGGCCGGCCAGCGTTTTTCATCCAGCCCACTGCCCGTGATGATCTGCTTGAGCAGCCGCAGCTGGTCATCCGTATCGATAATGGTGAAATTGCTCTCAAGCCCGACTACTCCGGCGTGACGGCGCAGCATTTTCGCCCCGATGGAATGGAAGGTGCCCAGCCAGGGCATGCCTTCCACCGCCGGGCCGATCAGCTGACCCACTCGTTCCCGCATTTCGCGCGCGGCCTTGTTAGTGAAGGTGACGCACAGGATTTCGCTCGGCCAGGCAAGGCGCGAATGAACAAGATGCGCGAGCCGGTGCGTAAGTGCGGCGGTCTTGCCCGTGCCCGCGCCGGCCAGCATCAGTACCGGCCCTTCGGTGGTCAGCACGGCTTCGCGCTGGGGCGGGTTCAGATGGGCCAGCCAATCCGCGCCGTCATGCTCCTGCTGTGCGTCTGCCGCGCCTGATTCCTCGATATCGCTCACCAGTGAACAACTAGGGAACATCGCCGCATCGTTCAACTCGCCAGGCGCAGCAGGTTGATACGCGCCTTGCCCACTTTTCGTTCTGTCTCCAGCGCACAGCTTTTCACGTCCAGCCGTTCGTCAAATGCGCATTCGGCGCTGATCCATGTCGCCGGGCCGATCCAGCCGAGCCGGGCCAGCCGGTCAAGCGCCACCGCGCCTGCACCGGTGCCATAGGGCGGGTCGAGTAGGATCAGGTCCAGCGGCTGTTTCGCAGGGCCGAGCGCGAGGACGGAGGCGGCGCGCACGTCGCAGCGCGGCTGGGCGCGGAGCGCGGCGATATTGCCGCGCAGGGCGCGAATCGCGGCGGAGTCCTGTTCCACGAACAGGCAGCTTTGCGCTCCGCGCGACAGCGCTTCCAGCCCAAGCGCGCCGGAACCGGCGAAGAGATCGGCGACCTGCAAGCCTTCAAAGGAACCAAGCCGACTGGCCAGCATGGAAAACAGCGTTTCGCGGGTGCGGTCGGCAGTCGGGCGGGTCGTGTCGCCTTCAGGAACCTGAAGTTTGCGCCCCCGCCATTCCCCGGCGATGATGCGGATCATTTCTTCTGCCTGTCCAGCTGCTTGCGGAAGCGTTCGACTTCCACCTGTTTGACTTCCTGTGCGCTCCCTCGCGGCAGGTCGCCCAGCACGAAGGGGCCATAGGCAAGGCGCATTAGCCGCGAAACCTTGAGGCCCAGATGTTCCAGGACGCGCCGCACTTCGCGATTCTTGCCTTCGGTCAGGGTCAGTTCGATCCACTGGTTGCGCCCGGTGCGCCGTTCCAGGTTGGCATTGATCCGTCCGTAACGAACCCCGTCAATCGTCAGGCCGTGAATCAGCTCTTCAAGCTGGGCCTGGGAGACATCACCGAAGGCGCGCGCGCGGTAAGTGCGCGGAATGCCGCTGGACGGCAGTTCCATTGCGCGTTTCAGCCCGCCATCATTGGTCAGCAGCAGCAACCCTTCCGTGTTGAGGTCGAGCCGCCCGACCGGCATCAGCCGGGGCGTGCCGGGCGGCAGGGCATTGCGCAGCGCGGTGTAGATCGTCGGACGGCCTGAAAAATCGCGCTCCGCCGTGAGCAGGCCGTCAGGCTTGTTGAAGCGGAACAGGCGGGCCGCTTCGGGTGCGGCCACCGGCTTGCCGTCCACGGTCACGCCGTGCAGGTTGGGCACGATCGTGGCCGGGGTTTGCAGCACATTGCCGTCCAGCGCCACGCGCCCTTCGCCGATCATCCGTTCGACTTCGCGGCGCGAGGCGATCCCGGCGCGGGCAAGGAGTTTGGCAATCCGTTCACCGTCAGGGCGTTTTTCTGTCATGCTCCGGTCCTTAGCCGGGCGACGGGCCGGGGGAAAGCGGGGACAGGTGGCGCGGATGGCCTTCCCAACAGGAAATCCGCCGCTAGTTTCGCGATCACGCAAATCGGGAAGGCAGGCAGGATGGATCAGGCACAGGCAAGCGATGACAAGCCCGGCTGGCGCAGGCTGATCGCGGCGCTGGGCAATCGCAAGACCGGCTTCATGGCGTTGTTCGGTTTCGCCAGTGCGCTGCCTTATGCCTTGTTGCTCGGCACGCTTTACGCCTGGCTTTCCGACGCGAAGGTGGACCTCGAAACGATGGGGGTCTTCTCGCTCATCGGGCTGGCCTATGCCTTCAAATTCCTCTGGTCGCCCCTGCTTGACCGCATCAACATTCCGCTGGTGCGCGGGCTGGGGCGACGCAAGCAATGGATCGTGTCGGCCCAGCTGCTGCTCGGCGGGATCTTGCTGGTGCTGTCCACGCTTGATCCGCAGGGGGCAATCGGCTGGTTCTCGCTGCTCGCAGGAATTGGGGCCTTTGCTTCGGCCACTCAGGATGTGGTCGTGGATGCCTGGCGCGTCGATGTGGCTGATGAAGAGGCGACCATCGATATGCTCTCCACCGTCTATCAGCTGGGCTACCGTTCCGCCGTGCTGGTGGGCGGTGCGCTGGCCCTGTTCATGGCCGACGCATTGGGATGGCCCACGGTCTATGCGATCATGGGCGGATTGATGCTGGCGGTGGGCGTGGCGAGCCTGTTCGCCCCCGAAAACGCACAAAGCATGGCTAGCATCGCTGCCGATGCGGATACGCTGGCGGAATTGCGGGCCGCAGGCCAGCTTACTCCGCGCGTGCGCGGCATGGCGCTGGGCGTGGTGGCCGCGCTGTGGGCCTGGGCGCTGGTGACGGTGGGCGTGTTCATGGTCCGCTCGCTGGGCAGCGATCCGGCCGCGCGCCCGGATTCGACGGAATTCATCAAATATCAGGGGCCGATGATCGTGATCGCCACGGTTGTCGTACCGGCCATTATCGCCGCCCTGCTGGTGATGCGGCAGAAACAGGGCCGCAACGTTCTGGCAGAGCCTGCGGCCGCCAGCGGCACGGCGGATGCGATCCTCGATCATGGCTATCGCGCGCTGATCCTGCCGCTCACTGATATTGTCGGGCGGTTGCAATGGGCGACGGTGCTGGTGCTGGCGCTGGTGCTGTCCTACCGCATAACCGATACGATCTGGGGGACATTCGCCTATCCCTTCTATCTGGGTGAGCTCGCCTATTCCAAGGAAGAGGTGGCCATTGCGTCCAAGTTCTTCGGGGTTGGCGCGCTGATGCTGGGTGTGGCGCTGGGCGGCGTGCTGTTCGCCTATATCGGCCGGATGGCGGTCATGACGCTTGGTGCGTTGACGGCAGCCCTGACCAATCTGCTCTATGCCGATCTTTCGGTCGGCGGCGCGGTGATGGCGGCGGGATCCAGGCTGATCGGCTTTACCTGGCTGGTCGAACATCTGGGCGGGGATGAACGGCTGGCCAAGCTGATGTTCGCGATCGCGGGTGAAAATGTGGCGGGCGGCATCGCGGGGGCGGCGCTGGTCGCCTATCTTTCCTCGATTACCTCAAAGAAATACAGCGCGGTCCAATATGCGCTGCTGTCCTCACTGACCTTTCTGGTGGGGACGCTGGGCCGGGGCGCGCTGGGCCGGATGATCGAACAGCAGGGCTATTACCACGTCTTCATTCTGACCACCGGCATCGGCTTTCTGGCCGTTGTCCTGTGCCTGCTCGAATGGGTGCGGATTCGCCGACTCGGCAAGGCAGCGGGGCTGGACGCGGCGGCGCTGGCCAATGCCTAGTCGGGTAACTCGTTGTTTGCCCTCAGCACTTGCCCGGCGAGGTAGAGTGAACCGGTGATGAGTACATTGCCTGCGCGGCCATCGGTCTCGCGGGCAATATCGCGCAGCGCGCCCTCGATGCTGTTCATCGCTGTTGCCTGAAGCCCAAGCAGGCCCGCCATCTCTGCCAGTTCCTGCGCATCGCGCGCTTCATATCCGGCAATGGGCACCGTGCGGATCGCACAATCCATACCTTCGAAACAGGCAAGAACGCCGCGCGCATCCTTGTCCTTGAGCAGGCCCATGACAATCTGCAGTCGCTCCCCGGCGTGCATTTCATCGCGCAGGTGGCGGATGACCGCGGTCATCGCGGCCGGATTATGCGCCCCGTCCAGCCAGACCGTGCTCTGCGCTGGCAACAGTGCGGTGAGCGGGCCTTGGGCCAGCCGCGAAAGCCGTGCGGGCCAGCGCGCCCTGGCAATCCCTTGCGCCAGTGCCGTTTCATCAATGCTGACTGACTGCTGATGGCGCAGCATGGCAATGGCAAGTCCCGCATTATCAGCCTGATGCGCGCCGGGCAACGCGGGCAGGGGCAGCACAAGCTCACCCCGCGCATCCCGGTAATGAAGATGGCCCGGGGCGATCTGCGCATCCCACGCCGTGCGCTTTGCCAGCACTGGCGCGCTGGCCGCAGCGGCGGCTTCAGCCACGGCGGCAGCAATTGACAGCGGGTAATCCAGCGTCACCAGCGGCACGCCTGCTTTTGCGATGCCAGCCTTTTCGCGCGCGATTCCTTCCAGCGAGTCGCCCAGGAAGGCCTGATGGTCCAAGCCAAGCTGCGCGATCCCGCAGGCGACCGCGCCCGCCAGCACATTGGTGGCATCCAGCCGCCCGCCAAGCCCAACCTCGATTACGCAGGCGTCTGCCGGATGGCGTGCGAAGCCAAGGAAGGCAGCGGCGGTGGTGGCTTCGAAAAAGGTGGTCTCGTCACCCTTCACCGCGTCCAGCACATCCGCCAGCAGCGCGGCCAGTTCCGCATCCCCGATCAGCCGGTTGGAGATGCGGAAACGTTCGTTCAGCCGCACCAGATGCGGGCTGGTGAAGACATGAGCGCGCAGGCCCTGCGCCTCCATCGCCGCGCGCAGATAAGCGCAGACGGATCCCTTGCCATTGGTCCCCGCCACATGAAATGTGGGCGGCAGGTGGCGTTCGGGATTGCCGAGCCGGTCCAGCAGGCGGCGCAGGCGTGAACGGCCCAGCTTGTCTTGCCCTGCGCTCATCGTGCGCAGCCGGTCAAGCTGCGCCTGGACAAGAGGGTTTTCGGATGTCGCCTTGTCAACCATTGGCGACCCCGCCCGGGCGATCAGGCCGCTTGCGCGGGTGCCAGATAGTCAAGCAGGTCCGCAAGGCGTTCGCGCAGATCCTTGCGCTCCACCACCATGTCCACCATCCCGTGCTTGTGGAGATATTCAGCGCGCTGGAAGCCTTCGGGCAGTTTTTCCCGGATCGTATCCTGAATCACGCGCTGCCCGGCAAACCCGATCAGCGCGCCCGGTTCCGAAATATGAATATCACCCAGCATGGCATAGCTGGCGGTAACGCCGCCCGTGGTCGGATCCGTCAGCACCACAATATAGGGCAGACCGGCTTCCTTCAGGCGCCGGGTCATCACCGTGGCCTTGGGCATCTGCATCAGGCTGAGGATGCCTTCCTGCATTCGCGCGCCGCCAGCGGCGGTGAAAACGATAAAGGCGCATTTTTCGTCAAGCGCACGCTGCGCGGCGGCGACCAGCGCGGCCCCCACGGCCATGCCCATTGACCCGCCCATGAAGGTGAAGTCCTGCACCCCGACCACCGCCTTGTGGCCCATGATCGAACCCAGCGCGGCGGTGAAGGCATCATGATGGGGGCTGGCGGCGCGGGCCTGCTTCAGCCGGTCAGAATAGCGTTTGCTGTCCCTGAATTTCAACGGGTCTTCCTTGACCCGGGGGGCGGGCAGCACGGAAAATCCGTCATCCATGATCTGGGCAAGGCGCTCGTCCGCCCCGATCCGGCCATGATGGCCGCAACGCGGGCAGACGAACAGATTCGCCTCATATTCGCGGGCGAACAGCATTTCCGCGCAATTGGGGCATTTCACCCACAGGTTCTCGCTCGACTCGCGCTTTGATTTGAAGGGGAGCCGGGAACGGATTCGGGTCAGCCAGTTCATGCGTCCGCCTTACGCGATTCATGCACCGCATGCGAGAGGGCGCGGGTCAATTCGCGCACCGGCCCGGCGGCGTCCGTGCCGTGTCTGGCCACAAGATCGATCAGGGCGGAGCCGACGACGACGCCATCGGCAACCTTGGCAATGGGGCCGGCCTGTTCTGGGGTGCGCACGCCAAAGCCGACCGCAACGGGAATGTCTGATGCCGCTTTCAGCTTCGCCACCGCCGCTTCGATGCTGGCAAGTCCGGCCTGCTGCATGCCAGTGATGCCCGCGACCGAGACATAATAAAGGAAGCCCGACGATCCTTCGAGCACGGCGGGCAGCCGCGCGGCATCGGTCGTGGGGGTGGCAAGGCGGATCAGCGAAATGCGTGCGGCGCGCAGGAAGGGGCCGAGTTCGGCGTCCTCTTCCGGCGGGATATCGACGCAGATCACGCCGTCGATCCCGGCCTTTGCGCATTCATCGGCAAACCATTGCGCCCCGCGCGTGACCATGGGGCTGGCATAGCCCATCAGCACCAGTGGCACATCCGGGTGGCGCGCGCGGAAGGCGGTGGCAATGCGGAAAATGTCCGCCGTGCTTGTGCCTGCAGCCAGCGCGCGCAGGTTCGCGGCCTGGATCGCCGGGCCATCGGCCATCGGATCAGTGAAGGGCATGCCCAGTTCGATCACATCCGCGCCGCCTTCGACCAGCGCATCGAGGATGGCAGGCGTGGCGTCCGGTGTCGGATCGCCGCCGGTGACGAAAGTGACGAGCGCGGGGCGACCCTTGCTGAAGGCGGCAGAGAGGCGGGTCACAGCTTCACCCCCAGATGCTCCGCGACCGAGAAAATATCCTTGTCGCCGCGCCCGCACAGATTGGCGATGATGATCTGGTCCTTGTCCATTGTCGGTGCGACCTTGGTCACGGCAGCGATGGCGTGGGAGGGTTCCAGTGCGGGGATGATGCCTTCGGTGCGGCACAGCAGCTGGAAGCCTTCGAGCGCTTCCCTGTCAGTCGCCGAGGTATATTCGACCCGGCCGGATTCCTTGAGCCATGCATGTTCCGGCCCGATGCCCGGATAATCCAGCCCTGCGCTGATCGAATGCCCTTCGAGAATCTGGCCGTCATCGTCCTGCAACAGATAGGTCTTGTTGCCATGCAGGATACCCGGACGTCCGCCGGCGAGTGAGGCGGCATGTTCCTTGTCGAGCCCGTGGCCCGCCGCCTCAACGCCCAGCATCTTCACCGAGGAATCATCGAGGAAGGGGTGAAACAGGCCGATGGCGTTGCTGCCGCCACCGATCGCCGCGACCAGCAGGTCGGGCAGGCGGCCCGTGCGGGACAGCATCTGTTCGCGCGCTTCGCGCCCGATCACGGACTGAAAATCCCGGACCAGTTCGGGATAGGGGTGCGGCCCTGCGGCGGTGCCGATGATATAGAAGGTGTCATGCACGTTGGCGACCCAGTCGCGCAGTGCTTCGTTCATGGCGTCCTTCAACGTCGCTGCCCCGGCGGTGACCGGCACCACTTCGGCGCCCAGCAGCTTCATGCGGAACACATTGGGCCCCTGCCGCGCCACGTCGGTCGCGCCCATATAGACCGTGCAAGGCAGGCCGAAGCGGGCGCAGACCGTGGCCGTGGCGACGCCGTGCTGGCCCGCGCCGGTTTCAGCGATAATTCGCGTCTTGCCCATCCGCATGGCCAGCAGGATCTGGCCTATGCAATTATTGATCTTGTGGGCGCCGGTGTGATTAAGCTCGTCGCGCTTGAACCAGACCTGCGCCCCGCCAAGCTCTTCCGTCAGCCGCGGCGCGAAATAGAGCGGGCTGGGCCGCCCCACATAATGTTCCAGCAGATCGTCAAATTCGGCCTCGAAAGCCGGATCGGCCTTGGCCGCGCGATATTCCCGCTCAAGCTCCAGGATCAGCGGCATCAGCGTTTCGGCGACATAGCGCCCGCCGTACGCGCCGAAATGGCCACGTTCGTCAGGTTGGTTGCGGAAGGAGTTCGGGTTCGTGCTCATGTCCGTGCCGCTTGGCAGAAGGCCGCAATCCTGTCCACATCCTTGACGCCCGGCGCGCTCTCGACGCCCGAGGATGTATCCACCAGCGGCGCGCCGCTGATCCGGATCGCTTCGGCCACATTGCCGGGATTGAGCCCGCCCGCCAGCCCCCAGGCCAGACTGTGCTTCACCCCGGCGACCAGCGACCAGTCAAACGCCAGACCCATTCCACCGGGCAACCCCCCTTTCGGCGTTTTTGCGTCGAACAGAATCAGGTCCGCTGCGCTGCGATAGGCCTGCGCGCGTTCGACATCGGCCGCGCAGGACACGGGCAGGGCTTTCCATACCGGCAGGCCGAAGCGCAATTTTATCTGCGCCGCGCGTTCCGGACTTTCCGCGCCATGCAATTGCAGCGCATCGAGCCGGGCGGCCTTGATCGCTTCGCCAATTTCCAGATCATCCGCGTTCACGAACAGCCCGACCGTGCCGATCCGTGTTCCGGCGCGTGTGGCAAGGTCCGCCGCTTCGCCGGGCGTCACATGGCGCGGGGAAGGCGGGAAGAATACAAACCCCGCATAATCGGCGCGCACGGCGATGCAGGCGTCCAGCGCCTCTGCCGTGCGGATGCCGCAAATCTTGATTTTTGGGCTGGTCATGGTTGATGGCGTTAGGCCAAAGCGCCGTCGGGGTGAAGCCTTACAAGGTGCCTTCGATTGCCCGGGCGGCGGCCAGCGGATCATCCGCCCGGCTGATCGGGCGGCCGATCACCAGCACGCTGGCACCATCGTCGCGCGCCTTGCGCGGGGTGACCACACGCTTCTGATCGGCTGTGGCCTTGCCGCCGGGGCGTAGGCCAGGCACCACAAAGAACCCGTGTTTCCACTGCTTGTGCACCGCACCAACCTCCTGGCCGGAACAGACAATGCCATCCAGACCTGCGGTTTGTGCCAGTTCGGCCAGCCGCATGACCTGATCGTGCGGCGTCCCTGCGATGCCGGTGCGGGCCAGATCTTTTTCATCGAGGCTGGTCAGCATGGTGACCGCCACAACCCGGGTGTGTTCGCCAGCTGCAGCCTTGGCGTCTTCCATCATCGCCCGACCGCCACTGGCATGCACCGTGACGATGGCCGGTTCCAGCACATGAATGGCCTGCATCGCGGATGCGACGGTGTTGGGTATGTCATGCAGTTTGAGATCGAGGAATATCGGCAGGCCGATCTGCGCCATCTCGTGTACGCCATGATGGCCATGAGCGCAGAAGAATTCGAGGCCGAGCTTGAGCCCGCCGATGTGCGATTTGACCTGACTGGCCAGTGCCTTGGCCGCGTCAATCCGGGGGACGTCCACGGCGAGGAAGATCGGATTGCTCATTGGGCCTCTTGTTCGGGGAGGGCAGGCGCCGGGGTATCGACGTGTTCGGCTGGGGCACTGGACAGCGCTGCACTGCGGGCAGCGCCTTCCAGTGCTGCGATGCGCCGGTTGAAGCGCCAGACCGCGCCGCGATGATAGAGCCAGACCGGCACCAGTCCCAGCAGGAAGGAGAAAATGACCAGTGCGGGCACCTTGGTTTCGAGCACGAGATCTTCCCAGATCTTCACTTCGATCGGGCGCCAGTTGTTGATGGTGAACAGCAGCAGCAGCACCAGGATCAACACCCAGATGATCGTTCTGACAATTTGCATGGACTGCCAGCCTCCTTCCCTCGGTTGCAGCATTTGCGGCAATGCTAGGCGGGTTGCCCGGTGATGGGAAGGGCTGACTTCCGCTTTCGGCCTTCGCGCCGCCTAACCGAATACCCGTTCGAAAATGCGATCGACCTGGGCGAAATGATATTCGAGGTCGAATTTTTCTTCCAGTTCGGCAGGGCTGAGCGCCGCGGATACTTCCGGGTCAGCCTTGAGCAGATCAAGCAGGGAAAGCTGCCCGTCCGATTCCCAGACCTTCATCGCGTTGCGCTGGACCAGGCGGTAGGCGTCTTCGCGGCTGACCCCGGCCTGAGTCAGCGCCAGCAGCACGCGCTGTGAGTGGACCAGCCCGCCCATGCGGTCGAGATTCTTCTGCATCCTTTCAGGGTAGATCAGCAGCTTGTCGATCACCCCAGTCAGCCGCGCCAGCGAGAAATCGAGTGCGATGGTGGCGTCGGGGCCGATGTAGCGTTCCACCGACGAGTGGGAGATGTCCCGTTCATGCCACAATGCCACATTTTCCAGCGCCGGAACGGCATAGCCGCGAATGACGCGCGCCTGCCCTGTCAGGTTTTCGGTCAGCACCGGATTGCGCTTGTGCGGCATGGCGCTGGAACCTTTCTGGCCGGGGGAGAAATATTCCTCGGCCTCCAGCACTTCGGTGCGCTGCAGATGGCGAATCTCGACGGCCAGCCGTTCGATCGAGCTGGCGATGACGGCCAGCACCGAAAAGAACATCGCGTGCCGGTCACGTGGGATCACCTGGGTGGACACAGGCTCGGGGGTGAGACCCAGCCTGACGGCGACGTGTTCTTCCACCGCAGGATCGATATTGGCGAAAGTGCCGACCGCGCCAGATACGGCGCAGGTGGCGATTTCCGCGCGCGCTGCGATCATCCGCTGCTTGCAGCGGTCGAATTCGGCGTAAGCCTGCGCCAGCTTGAGGCCGAAAGTGGTCGGCTCGGCATGAATGCCATGGCTGCGCCCGATAGTGGGCGTATATTTATGTTCCTGCGCCCGGCGTTTGATGGCGGCCAGCAGTTCGTCGAGGTCCGCCAGAAGAATATCGCTGGCCCGCGCCAGTTGCACTGCCAGCGTGGTGTCCAGCACATCCGAACTGGTCATGCCCTGATGCATGAAGCGCGCTTCATCGCCCACCTGTTCCGCCACCCAGGTGAGGAAGGCGATCACATCATGCTTGGTGACGGCTTCGATGGCGTCAATCGCGGCGACGTCGATCGTGGGGTTGGTGGCCCACCAGTCCCACAGGGCCCTGGCCGCGCTTTCGGGCACAACGCCCAGTTCACCCAGCTTTTCGGTGGCATGCGCCTCGATCTCGAACCAGATGCGGAATTTCGCTTCAGGCTCCCAGATCGCGGTCATCGCAGGGCGGGAATAACGGGGGACCATGTTCGACTCCGGTTTTTGGGGACGCGCAGCCGCTAGGGGCAGGGGGGCTTCAGATCAAGCCCTTCGCCTTCAGCGAGACATGTCCCTGCCGCCCGATGATGACATGATCGTGGACCACGATTCCCAGTAATCGTCCGGCTTCTGCAATGCGATTGGTGATCTGGATATCCGCCCGGCTGGGTTCGGGCGACCCTGATGGATGATTGTGAACGAGGATCAGCGCGGTGGCCCCGATGTCCAGCGCCTTGCGGATCACCTCGCGCGGGTGAATCGCCGCCTCGTCAATCGAACCGTCACCGACGTGATGATCCAGCACCAGCCGGTTCTGCGCGTTGAGATAGAGCACCCGCACCCGTTCCACCGTAAGATGCGCCATGTCGATGGTCAGATAATCGAGCAGCGCCTGCCAACTGCCCAGCACGGGTTTCTGTGCAACTTCGCTGCGCGCCATGCGCCGCGCGGCCAGCGCCACGATCTTGAGCGAGGCCGCGCTCGCCTCTCCCATGCCGTTGACATCGCGCAGCGCGCCGGGATCGGCGTTCAGGACGGCAGCAAGCGAGCCGAAACGTTTCAGCAGCGCCTTGGCGACTGGTTTGGTATCGCCCCGCGCCTGCGCGGCAAACAGCAGATATTCCAAGACCTCGTAGTCCGCCAGGGCTTCTGCCCCGCCATCCAGCAGCCGCTTGCGCAGACGCGCGCGATGGCCCGCGCCATCATGGGCCTGCTTGCTTACCGCCAGACCGGGCAATTCGTCCTGCGCTCGCTCGTTCATCTGCTGTGCATTGCCTTTGTGCAGGCTCAGGCGCAAGTGTAGGAAGCGATGGCAGAAACCGGGGACGAAGCAGAGCACGACTGGGAAGCGCCCGCCCCGCGTCAGCGGCGGCGGCGCAGCGTGCTGGCAATTGCCGCCGCACTGCTGGTCGCGTTGCTGGCCTATGGCTGGTTCACGCGCGTCGATCTGGCCGACCGGCTTCTGACCAGTCAGCTCGATTCGCTGGGAATTCCTGCCACATACCGGATTGAATCGATTGGTCCGCGCCATCAGGTGCTAACCGATATTGTTGTGGGCGATCCGGAACGACCGGATTTGACCATCGAACGGGCGGAAATCCGGATCGATCCGCAATTCGGCCTGCCGGCCATCGGTAGCGCGCGGCTGGTGCGTCCGCGCCTGTATGGCACCCTGCATGACGGGAAGCTGAGCTTCGGTTCGCTGGACAAGGTGATCTTTGCCAAGCGTGATACGCCACAGGGCTTGCCGGACATGGAGCTTGCCCTGGTCGATGGCCGTGCGCTGATTGAAAGCGATTACGGTGCCCTCGGCGCGAAGGCCGAAGGGGCGGGCTCGCTGCATGATGGTTTTCAAGGCCTACTTGCGGTGAATGCGCCGCTCCTGCAGCATGGCGATTGCGCGGCGCGCCAGGTGACGCTGTTCGGTTCGATCCGTGTCAGCGACCGCAAACCGGCCTTCAAGGGGCCGCTGCGGGTCGGCGGGGCAAGCTGCGCGAACGGAACGCGGTTCGCTGGCGGTGGCGCATCCCTGTCCGTGGCTCTTGCAGAACTGCTCGAAGGCGCGACTGGCGATGCGGATCTGCGCCTCGGTGCGGCGAACAGCGGCGCGAATCGCCTGTCTGGCGTGCAGGGCAAAGGCCATCTCGAATGGGAGGGCAGCAGCGTAACCGCGCGTTATGATCTGACGGCGCTTGGCCTGGTCACTGCACCGGCAGTGATCGGGCGATTGAATGGAACCGGTCGGCTGCGCGCGCGTGACGGGTTGGCCCGGCTGGAATGGGAAGCGGACTGGGATGGCACCGGGTTGCGGCTGGGTTCCGGCCTTGGTTCCACGCTGGAAATGCTTGTCCGCTCGGGCGAGGGCAGTCTGGTCGGTGACCTGGCGCAGGCGGTCGGCACGGCGCTGCGCAAGGAAGAGCGGGGTAGTACCTTTGCCGCCAACACGGTGCTGCGGCTGGAAGGTGACGAGCGCAATCTGGTCATTCCCACCGCCCGCCTGCGGGGGGGCAGCGGGCAGACCTTGCTGGCGTTGTCCCGGGTCCGGGCGACAGCCAAAAACGGCGATCCGCTTCGTCTCCTTGGCAATTTCTCGACCGGTGGGGCGGGATTGCCGCAGATCACGGGGCGAATGGAGCGCGATGCGACCGGGCGCGCGGTTCTCTCGCTCACCATGCCGCAATTTGCGGCGCGCGAAAGCCGTGTCGCAATTCCGCAGCTGCTGCTGGTGCAGAACGACGCCGGCGCGCTGGGGTTTTCGGGCAGCATTCGCGCTGACGGGCCGCTTCCCGGCGGGATGGCGCGCGGCCTGACTGTGCCACTGTCCGGCAACTGGTCATCTCAGTTCGGCCTGGCGCTGTGGCGAAGCTGCACGCGAATGAGCTTTGATGTGCTCCAGATTGGCGGCATTGCGATGGAACGGCGTGGACTGACCCTGTGCCCGGGCAGCAATGGCGCGATCCTGCGCAGCGACGCGGGCGGCACGCGCATCGCCGCCGGTTCGCCGGGGCTGGATCTTGCCGGGCACCTTGGCGAGAGCCCGGTGCGGATCACCAGCGGCCCGCTCGGCCTTGCCTTTCCCGGATCGATCTATGCGCGCAAGCTGAATGTCCTGCTGGGCCCGGAAGAGACGGGGACGCGCTTCAGCCTTGACGATGTGCATGCGCAACTGGGCGCGGAGGTGGCAGGGCGTTTTGCTGATGCCGATATCAGCCTGGCGTCGGTCCCGCTCGACCTGCTTGATGCGGCAGGGGCATGGCGCTTCGCTGGCGGCAGGCTGGAATTGTCGGGCGTAACCATGCGGGTGGAAGATCGCGAGGCGCTTGACCGGTTCGAACCGATGGTGGCGAGCGATGCGCGGCTCACGCTGGCGGATAATATGATTACGGCTGACACGCTGCTGCGCGAACCCGTCAGCGGGCGCGTGGTAACCGGCGTAACGATTGCGCATGATCTTGGCAGCGGCGCGGGCCATGCCGATCTCGCTGTCGACCGGCTCGTCTTCGATAATGCGCTGCAGCCTGACATGCTGACCGGCCTGGCGCTTGGCGTGGTCGCCAATGCCAGGGGAACAGTGACGGGCCGGGGGCGGATCGACTGGAATGAGTCAGGGGTGACGAGCAACGGACAATTTTCATCCGACGATCTCGATTTTGCAGCTGCGTTCGGGCCGGTTGAAGGGGTCGCCGGAACGATCCTGTTCACAGACCTTCTGGGTCTGGTCACCGCTCCTGGCCAGCGCCTGACCGTCCGGTCGATCAATCCGGGCATCGAAGTGAATGACGGTGTGCTGTTATTCGCCCTGGTGCCGGGCAACCGCATGGCGGTGGAGGGGGCAAGCTGGCCGTTCATGGGCGGCCAGTTGCGCATGCAGCCGGTGACCATTCCACTCAGCGCTTCGGAAGAGAGGCGCTTCACGCTGGAGATTTCGGGGCTGGATGCGGCCAGCTTTGTCGAGCGCATGGAGCTGTCCAACCTTGCGGCGACGGGGACTTTCGACGGGACGCTGCCGCTGGTGTTCGACAAGGATGGCGGCCATCTGCAGGGCGGATTGCTCGTCTCGCGCCCGCCGGGCGGCAATGTCGCCTATGTCGGGGCGCTGAGTTACAAGGACCTGTCGCCCATGGCGAATTATGCGTTCGATGCGCTCAAATCGCTCAACTATTCGGAAATGCGGATCGGCATGGATGGCGAACTGACCGGCGAACTGGTCACGCGCGTGCGTTTTGAAGGGGTCAAGCTGGGCGCGCGTACCAGGCAGAACTTCCTGACGCGGCAGGTGGCGCAGCTGCCCGTGCGCTTCAATGTCAACGTCCGCGCTCCCTTCTACAAGCTGATTACCTCGGTAAAGGCGATGTACGACCCCGCCTTCATCCGCGACCCGCGCGAGATCGGCCTGATTGACAGCACGGGCAAGGCTTTGCGTCGCGAGGCCGCAGAGCATTCCGCGCGCACGGCCGGCAACAGCAATCCTTCAGGTGAATCGCCCGTTCAGGCCCCGGCAAGAGAGACCATGCCATGATCCTTCCCGAATTGACCGCTCCGTTCCTTGCTGCGACAAGCGCCACCATGCGCAGATGCAGAACCGGAACGGAGGGGGCCGCGATGCGGGCATGTCTTGGCCTGGCGGCTGTTGTGTGGAGCGCGCTGGCGCTTGGCGGATGCGTTTCGGTGAGCGCACCTGACAAGCCGATCGTCATCGAGCTCAACATCAACATCAAGCAGGAAGTGATTTACCGCCTGGCCGCCGATGCCGGGAACACGATTGACGAGAATGCGGAGATTTTCTGATGAACATGCCGGTTATTCGCACCAAACTGCGCCGGATTGCTCTGAGCGCTGCGGCTGTGGCTCTCGCCATCGGGGGTGTGGCTGGCATCGCTTACGCACAGCGTGACCCCGCTTATGATG
>JAURML010000183.1 GCA_030830695.1 Caenibius sp.
GATCGAAGATCCGCCGGGCGTGCGCGAAGGCAGCTTCGGCAAGCTTTACCTTGCCTATCTGCGTGATCCTGACGGCAACAAGCTGTGTGCCCTGCACCGCATGTAATCGACGCTCTGCGGAAGGGCCGCTCCGTATGACCGGCGCGGCCCTTGCCCATTATGCACTCCATGAAGCGGGAGGCCATGACCGAACGCCCGCAACTTGATCTGACGCCTTCGCGCGGGCAACGCATAACGACCATGGTTGTGGTTGCCCTGCTGCATCTGCTGGTCTTCGCCGGGCTGATCCGGGCCTTCGCCCCCGACCTTTCGGCAATCGTCGTCGACCAGGTCATCTCCACCTTCAGTGTCACCGTGGCGACCACGGAGCCGGAACCCCCGCCGCAGGCCAGCACGGAACCGGAGGGCGCATCCGCCGAGAAAGGCCGCAAGGCGAAGCCAAAAGAGGTTTCCGCGCCGCGTCGCACGCTCCCCAAAAAGCCCGAGCCGACACCGCCGGTTTCCTCGACCGGCAATGAAAACGCATCAGGTGCGGCGGATGCGGGCGCAGGCACCGGCGGCGGCGGTGACGGGATCGGCACGGGCAGCGGGCGCAGCGGCACCGGGCAGGGCGGCGGCGCGGCGGCACGGCTGGAAAAGATTGCGGGCGATATCAGCTCCGCCAAGGATTATCCCAAAAAGACGCGCAACCTGCGCATCGGACAGAGCGTGACCATCCTGCTCACCGTCGATCCGGACGGGCGGGTGCGCGATTGCCGCGTCACTCAGCCCAGCCCCGATGCAGAGGCTGACGCGATTACCTGCCGTCTCGCAAGCGAACGGTTCCGCTTCCGCCCTGCGCGCAATGCGGCGGGTGAGGCGGTGACCGGCAAATATGCCTGGCGCCAGCGCTGGTTTTATTAGGACCAAGACTCTTTGGTCGTTTCAGCCCGAACGCAGTGTGCCGCGAAGCCTGGCAATCGCCCCTGCTGCAATATCCGACAGACCTGCATCTTCGCCAGCCATGATCGCGTCGCGCATGCGCGGATCCCAGAAATCGTGAATATGCCGGGCGGTTGCCGCAATCGCGGCCGTCTCCCCCTGGACCGCGAAATTGCGCGCGATCTGGTTCGCCATATAGACCAGCCGGTCATGCGTCCCGCTCATTCACCAGGCTCCGCCGCGATGCGCCGGGAACGCGCGGTCAGCCCGGCATAATCTTCCTGCCAGTCGCTGGGACCGTTGGAGGGGGTCACCTGCACCGCAGTAACCTTGTATTCGGGGCAGTTGGTGGCCCAGTCCGAATAATCGGTGGTGACCACATTGGCCTGCGTTTCGGGGTGATGGAAGGTCGTGTAGACGACCCCCGGCGCGACCCGGTCAGTCACTGACACGCGCAGGCTCGTCTCACCCGTGCGGCTGGCAAGGCGCGCCCAGTCGCCCTCCTTGAGTCCGCGATTTTCGGCATCCAGCGGATGGATTTCCAGCACATCTTCGGGATGCCAGGCGGTGTTGGCGGTGCGGCGGGTCTGCGCACCGACGTTGTACTGGCTGAGGATGCGGCCCGTGGTCAGCAGCAGCGGATAGCGAGGCCCGGTCTTTTCATCCGTGGGCATATAATCCGTCACCACGAAGTGTCCCTTGCCGCGCACGAAGCCATCGACATGCATAACCGGCGCGCCATCGGGGAATTGGTCATTGACCGGCCATTGCAGCGATGCTTCGCGCTCCAGCCGGTCCCAGCTGACCCCGGCGAAGGTGGGGGTAAGCCGCGCGATCTCGTCAAGAATTTGTGCTGGATGCGTATAGGCCCAGCCCAGACCCAGCGCATTGGCCAGCGCCTGCGTGACCTGCCAGTCCTCCAGCCCGTTGGCCGTTTCCATCACCTTGCGCACCGGTTGAATCCGGCGTTCGGCATTAGTGAAGGTGCCGTTCTTTTCCAGGAAGGTCGAACCGGGCAGGAACACATGCGCGAAATTGGCGGTTTCGTTGAGAAACAGGTCATGCACGATCACGCAATCCATCGCCGCCAGCCCCGCCGCCACATGACGGGTATTGGGATCTGACTGGAGGATGTCCTCGCCCTGGATGTAGAGCGCGCGGAACGAACCATCGATTGCCGCATCCAGCATGTTGGGAATGCGCAGCCCCGGTTCGGGATCCAGCGCGACCCCCCAATCCTGCTCGAACATCCTGCGCGTCGCCGCGTCGGAAATATGGCGATAGCCCGACAGTTCGTGCGGGAAGCTGCCCATGTCGCAGGCACCCTGCACGTTGTTCTGGCCGCGCAGCGGATTCACGCCCACACCGGCCCGCCCGATATTGCCCGTGGCCATGGCAAGGTTGGCGATTGCCATCACGGTTGAGGAACCCTGCGAATGTTCGGTTACGCCAAGGCCATAGTAAATTGCAGCGTTCCCGCCGGTGGCATAAAGCCGGGCGGCGGCGCGCAGTTCGGCCGCCGGGACTTTCGTCACTGCTTCGAGGAATTTGGGGCTGTGCTGCGAAGCAGACACGAACCGCGCCCAGTCCTGATATTCGTCCCAATCGCAGCGCGCACGCACGAAATCCTCATCCGCCAGTCCTTCGGTGACGATGACATGCGCCATGGCCGTCATCACTGCGACATTGGTACCGGGCTGGAGCGGCAGGTGATGCGCCGCCTTCACATGCGGCGAACGCACCAGATCAATCCGGCGCGGATCAATGACGATCAGCTGCGCGCCCTGCCTCAGCCTGCGCTTCATGCGGCTGGCGAACACCGGGTGCGCATCCGTCGGATTGGCGCCGATCACCACGATCACGTCCGCATCCATCACGCTGTCGAAATCCTGCGTGCCCGCGCTGGTTCCGAACGTCGTTTTCAGGCCATAGCCGGTGGGCGAATGGCACACGCGCGCGCAGGTATCGACATTGTTGCTGCCAAACCCGGCCCGGACCAGTTTCTGGACCAGAAAGGTTTCCTCATTGGTGCAACGACTGGAGGTAATCCCACCCAGCGCACGCGCGCCGTGCTGCGCCTTGACCGCGCTGATGCGACCGGCGGTGAAGGCCAGCGCTTCGTCCCACGATACTTCGCGCCAGGGCTGATCGATCGACTCGCGGATCATCGGGGTGGTGATGCGGTCCTGATGATGCGCATAGCCCCAGGCGAAGCGGCCCTTGACGCAGGAATGGCCCCGGTTGGCCTTGCCATCCTTCCATGGCACCATGCGCACCAGCTGTTCCCCGCGCATCTCAGCCCGAAAGGTGCAACCGACGCCGCAGTAGGCGCAGGTGGTGATGACCGCCCGTTCAGGCTTGCCGTGTGCCTTCACGCTTTTTTCCATCAGGGCGCTGGTCGGACAGGCCTGCACGCAGGCGCCGCATGACACGCAATCGCTGGAAAGAAAGTCGTCCGCGCGCTGCCCGGCGCTGATCTTCGAGGCGAAGCCGCGCGCTTCCACGCTCAGTGCCAGCGTGCCCTGCACCTCGTCGCAGGCTCGCACGCAGCGCGAACAGACGATGCATTTGTCAGGGGCGAAGAGAAAATAGGGATTGGAGAGATCCGGTTGCTGGCCGAGATGATGAGCCCCCGCATAGCCATAGCGTACATCGCGCAGGCCGACTTCGGCTGCAGTGTCCTGCAATTCGCAATCATTGTTGGCGCTGCAGGTCAGACAGTCGAGCGGATGGTCGGAGATATACAGCTCCATCACCCCGCGCCGCAGCTTTTCGAGCCGGGGGGTCTGGGTCCGCACGATCATGTCCTGCGCGACCGGCGTGGTGCAACTGGCGGTCGTGCCGCGCATGCCGTCGACCTCAACTAGGCACAGACGGCAAGAACCGAAGGCGGCAAGGCTGTCAGTGGCGCACAGGCTGGGGATCGCACCGCCGCATTCCGCCGCCGCGCGCATCACGCTGGTTCCTTCGGGCACCGTCACGCGTCGCCCGTCAATCGTCAGCGTTACCTGCGTGTCCGCCCGCACTTCGGGCGTGCCGAAATCGGCCTGAGGTTCATAGGCCATCGCAATCTCCCGCAGCGTCCACAATAGCATGCGGATCACAGAAAATCAGCGCGTTGTCGGGCCGGGCCAACGCCACCAGCGCCAGCCCCGCCTGTGTTGCCCGTTCCACCGCCAGGCTGGTTGGCGCGGAAATTGTCACCAGCAGCGGGCAGCCGGCGCGCGCGGTCTTTTCCACCAGTTCGAAGCTGCACCGCGCCGACAGCAGGATGAAGCCGCGGCGCGGATCGCGCCCGGTACGCGCCAGCCGGCCGATCAGCTTGTCCAGCGCATTGTGGCGGCCGACATCCTCCGCCGCCTCCACGATGGTGCCGTCTGTTGCACAGAACGCGGCGGCATGCATCGCGCCGCTGGTCCGGCCCATTGGCTGATGCGCATCCAGCGCGGCCAGCGCGCGCGCAATCGCCGCCCGGGCAATTCTGATGCGCGCCGTGATCGCCGGAAGCGGGCGCAGCACCTGCTCGATATTCTCCATGCCGCACAGCCCGCAGGAACTTTCCGAAACGCGCACCCGGGCCCGCGCGATCACCGGTTCCATCGCCGCATCAGGCAGGGTAATGCGCACCACCTGCCCTCCGGCAACTGCATGCACGTCGACCTCCTCGATCTCGTGGCTGGCGCGCACCAGTCCTTCGGAGAGGGTAAAGCCGATGGCGAATGCCTCCAGATCGGCGGGCGTCGCCATCATCACCGCGTAACCCAGCCCGTTGTATTCGATCGCCACCGGCGCCTCGAGCGCGAGACTGCGCTCAATCACCCGGTCGCCAGGCTCGGCCAGGCCCAGCCTGCGGGCGGGAGCCGTCACAACCCCGCTCATCGCGCGCTCAGCCCGAAATCCGCGGGCCAGTGGCGCAGCGCGGACATGACCGGATAGGGCGTGAAGCCGCCCAGCGCGCACAGCGAGGCGTCCTTCATCACCGCGCATAATTCTTCGAGCAGCTGCACTTCTTCCGCCTGGCTGCGCTCTGCCAGTCGCGCATTATGCATCTGCGGCAACAATTCGACTGCATCGGCCTGCCGCCCGCCGGACAGGATGCGATCAATGATCTCCTGCCCGCGCACCGAACCGATCCGGCAAGGGGTGCATTTGCCACAACTTTCCACCGCGCAGAATTCCATCGCGAAACGCGCCATCGCCGCCATGTCTGCCGTATCGTCGAACACCGTGATGCCGCCATGGCCGATCAGGGCGTCCGCCGCCGCATAGGCTTCGTAATCGAAAGGAATGTCGAACTGGCCGGGATGCAGATAGGCGCCCAGCGGGCCGCCCACCTGCACCGCCTTCACCGGGCGGCCCGAGGCAGTCCCCCCGCCAATCTCGAAAATCAGCTGGTTCAGCGTGACACCAAAGGGTGTTTCATAAAGCCCGCCGTGCCGGATATTGCCCGCCAGCTGGATCGGCATGGTGCCTTTTGAACGGCCCGCGCCCCTTGCTTCATAGTCCTGCGCCCCGCCCTCAGCCAGGATGTGCGGCACTGCGGCCAGGGTCAGCACATTGTTGACCACGGTCGGGCAGCCGAACAGGCCCTGCAGCGCGGGCAGCGGCGGTTTGCCCCGCACCTCGCCGCGCTTGCCTTCAAGGCTGTTGAGCAGCGAGGTTTCCTCTCCGCAGACATAGGCCCCCGCGCCCACCCGCACGTCGATGTTGAAGGGCGCGATGATATCGGCACAGAGTTTGAGCGCGTCGCGCAGCTTGCGGATCGCATGCGGATATTCACTGCGGATGTAGATATAGCCCTGCGCCGCACCGACGGCATGGGCGGCAATCGCCATGCCTTCGATCAGCTGGAGCGGGTCGCCTTCCATAAGCATCCGGTCGGCAAAAGTGCCGCTGTCGCCTTCGTCCGCATTGCACACGATGAACTTCCTCGCGCCCGGCGCCTTGGCCACGGTTCGCCACTTGACGCCTGCGGGAAACCCGGCCCCGCCGCGCCCGCGCAAGCCCGATCGGGCAACTTCATCGAGCACATGTTCGGGCCCGATCCGGCGGGCCCGTTCCAGCCCGGCCCAGCCGCCTGTGCGCTCATAATCCTCAAGGCTGAGGGCTCGCGTCCTGCCCGCCCGGGCGAAAGTCAGTCGCTGCTGCCCGGCGATGAAGGGATGAGTCGCAATCGGCCCGATTGCCTTGGCGCTCTTGCCGGAAAGGATGGCATCGACATCTTCCGGCGTGGCGGGGCCAAAGCCCATGCCGTCGATCTCCACCAGCGGTTCCAGCCAGTGCATCCCCCAGCTCGACGCGCGTTCGACCGTGCACCCTGCCGCCTCGAACGCGGCAGCGAGCGCATCGGCGCCACAGGCAAGCGCCAGCGCGTCGTCGGAAATGCGCACCGCCGTCATTGCGCCGTGACCAGGCTGACCAGCTGCGCCTCGTCCAGCCGCGCATGCAGCCGATCGCCGACCCGCGCATTCGGCCCCACGCTGCACAGGCCAAGGCAATAGACCGGCGCAAGCCGCACCCGCTCCCCGGCAGCGTCCCGCGCCGCCTGCATCAACATGTCAATCCCGCGCGCCTTGCAGGACTCAGCCTGACAGATCTGGACCGCCGGACGCGGATCGGGCGCGGAACGAAAATCATGGTAGAAGCTCACCACCCCATGCACCTCGGCCCGGCTGAGGTTCAGCGCATCGGCAATGATCCGCTCAGCCGCGGCATCCACGTAGCCGAATTCGGCCTGCACATCATGAAGGATTGGCAGGAGTGCGGACTGTTCGCGCGGGTGCGCGGCAAGGATTTCCGCAATCACGGCGTCAGTCGTCATATCATAGTCCACAACCCGCCAGCCCGATCGCCATAGCGCTGCGGTAATGGGGGCACCGCGCCATGAAGGTGAAAAAGCGGAACATATAGCGCCGCATTAGGCCGTCAAAGCGCCCTGTTCAATACTGGCCTGACGCTGCCCGCTTGCCGTGCCGGACCACGCCTTCTTGCCTCCTGCCCAGCTCATCGCCGCTCAGCGTCACCACATGCAGCAGGTTGGTCGCGCCGGGGGTTCCAAATGGCACCCCCGCCAGCGCGATCAGTTTCGATCCCGCCGTACCAAATCCATGGCGCAGCGCCATCCGCTTGCCCTTGGCGATCATCTCCTCAAAGCTGCCGATATCCCTGGTGGTCACGGCATGCGCGCCCCACAACAGCGCCAGGCGCCGCGCCGTGCGCACCGATGGCGTCAGCACCAGCACCGGCACGCCAGGCCGTTCGCGCGCTACCCGCCGGGCCGTGCTGCCAGAGCCGGTGAACACGGTGATCGCGCTGATCGGCACCGTGTCGGCAATCGTCATGCAAGCATGGCTGAGTGCATCCGCGGTGGTGGGATCAGGTGGCGTGTCCAGCAGGCGCACCCGCGCCCGGTAGCCTTCGTCCCGTTCCACCTGCCGGGCTATGCGGTCCATGATCGTCACCGCTTCTTCGGGCCATTCCCCGGCCGCCGTTTCGGCCGACAGCATCACCGCATCGGCCCCGTCATAGACTGCGTTGGCGACGTCCGACACTTCGGCGCGGGTCGGGGTGGGCGCGGAAATCATCGATTCCAGCATCTGCGTCGCCACGATCACGGGCTTGCCCAGCATGCGCGCCGCATTGACGATGCGCTTTTGCAGCGGCGGCACCTCTTCCGGGTTCAGTTCCACGCCCAGATCGCCGCGCGCCACCATCACCCCGTCAGCCAGTTCCAGGATTTCGGGCAGGCGGTTGACCGCACCGGGCTTCTCGATCTTGGCGCACAGCGCGCCATGGCCGCTCATCAGCCGCCGCGCTTCCGCCAGGTCTTCGGGGCGCTGGACGAACGACAGGCCGATCCAGTCCGCACCATGTGCGATGGCGAAGGCAAGATCGCGCCGGTCCTTGTCAGTCAGTGCCGGGATGGGGATTTCCGCATCAGGCACGTTCACGCCCTTGCGGTCGGAAATCATCCCGCCAACTTCGACGGAACAGAGGATTTCATCCGGTCCGGCGCGACTCACCCGCAGGCGAATCTTGCCGTCATCGACCAGCAAACGCTGCCCCTTGTCCAGAATGCCGAACAGTTCGGGGTGCGGCAGGCAGACGCGGCTTTCATCGCCGGGTTCAGGACTGGCATCGAATGTGAAGTGCGAGGAATGGCGGAGCACCGCCTTGCCGCCCCTGAATGCGCCCACGCGCAACTTCGGCCCTTGCAGATCGGCCAGAATCGCGATCGGGCGGGCGAATTCCTTTTCCATCTCGCGGATGCAGGCGATGGCGGCAGCATGATCTTCATGCGCCCCATGGCTCATGTTGACGCGGAAGGCATCGACACCGGCACGAAACAGGCGACGCAACATCTCGGGATCGCGGCTGGCGGGGCCGACCGTGGCCAGTATCTTGACCTTGCGAGCGCGCGGTTCAAGCTTCGACAAGATGCTCTGGCTCCTTGGAAATGATGAATGCGCGTCCTATGGCAGAGCCTTGTGACAAAGCAAGGGAAGGTCAGGCGATGAGCGATCCGATTGACGAGCTGGCGGACGATGTGGCGGCTGCCGCGTTCCGTCGGCTGGTGCGGCATCTGCGCCAGCGCCACGATGCACAGAATATCGAGCTGATGGGGCTGGCCGGATTTTGCCGCAATTGCCTGGCCGACTGGATCAATGATGCGGGCGCTGGACTGGACAAATCGGCGGCGCGCGCAGCGATTCACGGCATGCAAATGGATGAATGGAAAGCCAGCTACCAGACCGAAGCAACACCCGAACAGCTCGCCCGCATGGAAGCGAGCTTGCGGAAAAACGCCTCTGGCCACTAAGAGGGCGCCCTGACTGATTCACCCGCTTATTAACCGGAGTAATTCATGGCCGAAGCCACTGACGACCGCCTGCGCCTGCTGATTGAACGGATCGAACGTCTGGAAGAAGAAAAGAAAGGCATCGCTGACGATATCCGTGACGTCTATTCGGAGGCCAAGGCGGTCGGCTATGACGCCAAGATCATGCGCCAGATCGTGCGCCTGCGCAAAATGAAGCCCGATGACCGGGCGGAGATGGAAATGGTGCTGGATACCTACAAGGCGGCCTTGGGATTGGGGTGACGGGATAATGCTCAGCCGCAGGGAATACCGGACGGCCGATGGCCTTGCGCTCGTGGCGGACACGGGCGGGCCTGAAGACGCACCGGTGGTCCTGCTGCTGCATGGCGGCGGGCAGACGCGCCACAGCTGGTCAGGCGCAACGCGCAGCCTGGCCGGGCGCGGCTACCGCGTGATCAACATCGATGCGCGCGGCCATGGTGAGAGCGACTGGTCGCCTGACAGTTCCTACAGCTTCGATGATCTGGTGCTGGATGTGGAGGCAGTGCTGGCCGACGTGACCGCGCCTTTCGCCCTGGTCGGCGCATCGATGGGCGGCGGTACATCCATTCACGCAGTGGCCAGAGGGCTGCGGCCCAGTGCGGTCGTGCTGGTCGATATCGTGCCCGAACTGGAGGACGAAGGCGTGCACCGCATCCGCGACTTCATGGCCCGCAATGCGAATGGCTTTGCCGATCTCGATGAAGCCGCCGGTGCCGTGGCGCTGTACCATCCGGAGCGTCCCCGGCCCGATGACCCGAGCGGGCTGATGAAGAACCTGCGCCAGCGCGATGACGGGCGGCTCTACTGGCATTGGGATCCGGAAATCCTGGTGGCCAACATCTCCACCGCCGTGGTCGAGACGATCCAGCAATCGGCCCGGGCGCTGGGCCAGCAGCCCGATCTGCCGGTGCTGCTGGTGCGCGGATTGCTCAGCGATGTGGTGAGCGACAAGGGCATTGCCGCGTTTCGCGAGCAGGTTCCGCATCTGGAAGTGGCCGATGTTGCGGCAGCCGGCCATATGGTCGCCGGTGACAAGAATGACGCGTTCAATTCCGCCGTGCTGGACTTCCTGACCCGCCACATGCCTGCCTGAACCCGCGCCGGGGTGATTGCCCGCAGGCTTCGCTTGGGTTAGGGGGCGCCATCTTTCCACCAATCGTTGCAGACCGAAGACCATGGCAGGCCATTCCAAATTCAAGAACATCATGCACCGCAAGGGCGCGCAGGACAAAAAGCGTTCGGCAATGTTTTCCAAGCTTTCGCGCGAAATCACGGTTGCGGCCAAGATGGGCACGCCCGATCCCGACATGAACCCGCGCCTGCGTCTGGCGGTCAACAACGCCAAGGCGCAGTCCATGCCCAAGGACAATATCCAGCGCGCGATTGACAAGGCATCGGCCAATGAAGGCGATGATTATGAGGAAGTGCGTTATGAAGGCTATGGCCCGGGCGGGGTCGCGCTGATCGTCGAAGCGCTGACGGACAATCGCAACCGCACCGCCACCAATGTGCGCACGGCCTTTTCCAAGAACGGCGGCAATCTGGGCGCCAGCGGCGCGGTCAGCCATGGCTTCGAGCGGTTGGGCCTGATCGAATATCCCGCCTCTGCCGGGGACGAGGAAAAAGTGCTGGAAGCGGCGATCGAAGCCGGCGCTGACGATGTCGAATCGGGCGAGGACGGCCATTCGATCTGGGCCGGCATGGAAAGCCTGCATGAAGTGGCCAGCGCGCTGGAACAGGCGCTGGGCGAAGCGGAAAGCGTCAAGCTGGCGTGGAAGCCCAATCTGTCAGTGGAAGTGGACGAAGCAACCGCGCAGACGCTGTTCAAGCTGATCGACACGCTGGACGATGATGACGATGTTCAGACTGTGTGGGGCAATTACGACGTCTCGGACGAGGTGATGGCCAAGCTGGGCTGATCGACCCCGTCCCGCTTCGGGACGCCGGATTGCATGATTTCAGCCTCTTACGACGGTTAAAAATTGGTTTACGTTCCGCCCGGTGCCTTGGCATTGGGGTGGAACGGATATGGCTGATCGCATTGGCGAAACTGACGAACCGCAGTTTGCGGCAACCGCACTGCGTAAACCGCAGGAAGTCCGCCCGCGTCCATCCACCGCCAGGCCTTACGAAGAACTGATAATCGAGCGCTGGCGCAATGCTGTGCGCTATGGCGGGCCAGACGCGGCGGGCCGACGGCGTGAACACATGCTCTATGCCGCGATCAAGCAAGGCGGCGCGCTGCTGGCCGTGGTCTGGGCGGTGATGATGCCGACTGGCTGGGTCGAATGGTCGGGCTTTGCCTTTTTCTATGTGCTCAACATTCTGGCGATGTCGATCGGCTATCATCGCTATTTCACGCACAAGGCTTTCGAAACTTCCACGCCAATGCGTTATGCGCTGGCAATCCTGGCGCAGATGGGCGTCTACGGCTCGCTCAAGCGGTGGTGCATGGATCACCGGCGCCATCACGCGCTGTCCGACAAGCCCGGCGATATTCACAGCCCCTTCGTCGACGATTACGGCCGTCCGCTGAGCGGGCTCAAAGGCATCAAGCATGCGCATCTGGGCTGGGCCTATGGCGAGGCGATGACCAACCCCGACCTTTGCGGCAAGGGCATCGTCGGCGATCCGGTGATCGAATGGGCGCACAAGACGCGTTACCTCTGGTTTGCTGTTGGACTGGTGGTGGCGCCGGGCCTGTGGGGACTGGCACTGGGTGGCCCGCAAGCGGTTGCAGGCACGATCATGATCGCTGGCTTCCTGCGCATGGCGCTGGCGCTGCATGCGATTGCAGCGGTCAACAGCTTCGGTCACCGTTACGGCTATCAGAACTTCAAGAATCTGGACGAAGCGCGCAACAATCTGTTCCTCGGCTACATCACGCTGGGTGAAGGCTGGCACAACAATCACCACGCTCATGCCCGCGCCGCCAGCACCGGACTGCGCTGGTGGGAAGTGGACATGTCGATGTGGGTCATCGTCACGCTGGAAAAGCTCGGACTGGTCTGGAACGTGCAGCGCCCGAACCTTGAAGCGCAGCCCCGGCAGCGGAAACTTCCGGCAAAGGGTTGACCCTGCCCTTTGCGCGGCGGACCATTCCGGTTAGGTCCGCTCCATGCTGATTCTCGGCCTCGATCCTTCGCTCTCCTGCACCGGCTGGGGCCTCATCCGCAGTGAAGGCGCGCGGATCAGCCATGTCGCAAATGGCCAGATCCAGACTGACGCCAAGGCACCCTTGCCCCAACGGCTGCTGCATCTGCTCGATGCCGTCGTTGCGGTGATTGGCCAATATGGCCCGGGCCGGGCGGCGGTGGAGGAAATCTACGTCAACAAGAACCCGCAAAGCACGCTGAAGCTGGCGCAGGCGCGCGGGGCGGTGCTGGCGGCTTGCGGCCGGGCGAACCTGGTGGTCTCGGAACATGCCGCGCGCAGAGTGAAGAAGAGCGTGGTCGGAACCGGCGCGGCGGACAAGGTGCAGGTCCAAGCGATGCTGAAAGTGCTTCTGCCAGGCGTTCAGGTGGAAGGGCCGGATGCGGCAGACGCGCTGGCGGTAGCCATCGCCGATGCGCATCTTGCAGGCAGGCGGTAGGAGCTGAAATTGGACATTGTTGTTTACGGCATCCCCAATTGCGACACCGTGAAGAAAGCCCGTGCGTGGCTTGATGCGCGGGGCGTCGCATACACGTTCCATGACTACAAGAAACTGGGCATCGAGGCGGCAAGGCTGCGCGATTGGGTGAATGTGCTGGGCTGGGAAGCCTTGCTGAACAGGCGCGGCACCGCATTTCGCAAGCTGCCGGATGCGGCCAGGGAAGGCCTTGATGCAGACCGCGCCATTGCAATCATGGTGGAACATTGCTCCACCATCAAACGGCCCGTGGTGGAATATGCGGGCGGATTGCTGCTGGGATTCAGGGACGATGAATGGGCCGCAGCCCTTGGGTGAGGAGCAATACAGATGAACTGGCAGGAACTGGTAGCCACGAACACCCGCTATTTCGAAGGGGCGGCGGGGCCGATCGCGGCGATTGTCGCAGGCGACGGGCCTTTGGTCATCCTTATGCATGGCTGGCCTGAACTGGGCTTTTCCTACCGCCATCAGGTCGGGCCGCTGATGGACGCAGGCTACACCGTCGCTGTCCCCGACATGCGCGGCTATGGCCGCAGCGTGAAGCCGGACGATCCAGCGCTTTATACGATGGATCACCATGCCGATGACATGGCGGCGATCGCTCGGGGGCTGGGGCGCGAACGATGGGTTTCAGTGGGGCATGACTGGGGTTCGCCCGTGGCCTGGCGTTGCGGTCTGCGCTTCCCCGACGAAGTGGCGGCGGTATTTTCCTACAGCGTGCCGCATCGCCTGGCTGCGGACATTGGCGCGCATGAATGGTTCGACACCGCCTATCCGAACCGCTTCTATTACATGCGCTATTTCGATCCGGTCGGCCCCGCCGAAGCGGAACTGGACGCGGACCCCCGCGATTCGCTGAAACGGATCTATTTCGCTCTGTCAGGCGATGCCCCGCTGTTCGAATGGACGAAAGAGCGGCCGATGGGTGACAGGTTGCTGCCGGGCATGACGCCGCCAGCGCCCGGCCCGCTGAGCTTCATGAGCGAATCGGAACTGGACGTCTATGCCGCCGCGTTCAAGGAAGGGGGCTTTCACGGGCCGCTCAACTGGTATCGCAACTGGGATGAAAATGAACGTCAGGTGCGCGCCTATGGCGATCAGCACATCCGCCAGCCCGCCGGTTTTTTCTGCGGCGACCGGGAGATCGTGCTGGCGATGTTCCCCGGCTGCGTTGAACATCAACGCGAGGTATGCGACGATCTGCGCATGGAACGGATCGTGCCGGGGGCCGGGCACTGGATCCAGCAGGAACGGCCCGCAGAGGCCAGTGCGGCGCTGCTGGAATTTCTGGCCACGCTGAAGCTGTAATGCATCGAAAGGGGATCTGAAGCATGCGCACCGTCACCATCAGCGAAGCGGCTCTGGCAGAACTTGAACGGCAGGTGCCGCAGGGCGTGCCGGTCACCATGCTCAACCTGCTGCGGTTTCGCGACACGGCGGATTACGGTCCGAACGATGCGCTGCCGCCATGCAGCGGCAGAGCGGCCTATTACGAACGCTATGCCCCGGCGGTAACGCCCATGGTCATGGCCCTGGGTGGCCGGGTGATCTGGGCTGGTTCTGTGCTGGGCCATCCCGTCTGCCCGGATGATGAACGCTGGGACGACATGCTGGTCGTCGAATATCCCGATATCGAATCGATTCTCGGCATGTTCCGAAGCCCCGAATATCAGGCACAGGTGATGCACCGCACTGCGGCCCTGGCCGATTCGAGGCTGATCGCCACGCGCGAGGGCGAAAAGCCCTGAGGATCAGGCGCGGACCGCAGTCACCAGATAGTTGAGTGAAAGATCGGCTGACAGATGCAGCCCCTTGCCGGGTGAGAATGCGATACCGACCGGCGCGCTCATGCACAGTCCGGCTGCGCCGAGAATGTCATCCAGCTCGTCCGGGGTGATGAAAGCGTCCCAGTCATGTGTTCCTGCAGGAATCGCGCCGAGCCGTTCGGCCAGCCCGACCATCACCAGGCGCGAGGCAGGCGTGCGGTTGGGGGTCGACAGCACCATCAGCCCGCCCGGCGCAAGGCAATCCGCCAGCTGATTCGCGAAACTTTGTGTGTCGGCGACATGTTCGATCACTTCCATCGCGCAAACCAGATCGAACTGCCCGAGGCCGAGCGCGGCCAGCTCGCCATGGCGGTAGCGGATGTCCAGCCCGCCGCCCCGGGCATGCGCCGTGGCCACCGCGATGTTTTCAGGCGCTGCATCCACCCCGGTCACCGCCGCGCCCAGCCGGGCCAGCGGTTCGGCCAGCAACCCGGCGCCGCACCCCACGTCGAGCGCGGATTTCCCGGCCAGCGGCCGCCCCCCTTGTGGGTCAAGGTGCCAATGCGCGTCCAGCGCATCGCGCAGGAAGGCAAGCCGCACGGGGTTGAGCCGGTGCAGCATGGCGGAAGCCCCCCTGGGGTCCCACCAGTCCTGCGCCAGCCTGCCGAAATGATCTGCCTCGTCAGGGCGAATGGTTGCATTGGCCATGATGGTCCACTAGCAGCGCGCGGAACGTGATTCCAGCAGGGGAGCGCAGACAGCTTGGCTCGGATTGTGATGAAATTCGGCGGCACCTCGATGGCCGGTACGGAGCGCATCCGGCGGGTGGCCAATATCGTGCGCCGCCAGCAGGAAGCAGGGCATGAAGTGGCGGTGGTGGTTTCGGCCATAGCCGGCGAGGCTGACCGGCTGGTGGGCTTCGCGCGCGAGGCCAATCCGCTTTACGACCCGGCGGAATATGACGTGGTGGTGGCCAGCGGCGAACAGGTGACCTCGGGCCTGCTGGCGATGACGCTGCAGGCAATGGGCTGCAAGGCGCGCAGCTGGCTGGGCTGGCAGCTGCCCATCCGCACTGACAATGCGCATGCCAAGGCGCGCATCGAAACCATCGATTCGCAGGCCGTACTGGCCTCGATGGCCTCAGGCGAGATTGCCGTGATCCCCGGTTTTCAGGGCATGGGCCACGATGGCCGCGTGACCACGCTGGGGCGGGGCGGATCGGACACCTCGGCGGTCGCGGTGGCCGCGGCGGTCAAGGCTGACCGCTGCGACATCTATACCGATGTCGACGGGGTCTACACCACTGATCCGCGCATCGTGGCCAAGGCCCGCAAGCTCAAGCATGTGACTTATGAGGAAATGCTGGAGCTGGCCTCGGTCGGATCCAAGGTGCTGCAGACCCGTTCGGTCAGCCTCGCCATGAAAGAAGGTGTGCGCGTACAGGTGCTGTCATCCTTCATCGATGACGATGCGCCGCTTGCCGATGAAATTCCCGGCACCATGATCGTGTCCGACGAAGAACTGGCCAAGGAAATGGAGAATCTGGAAATGGAAAGCCAGCTGATCACCGGCATCGCCGCTGACAAGAACGAGGCCAAGGTGACGCTTACGCGCATTGCGGACCGCCCCGGCGCGGTGGCCGCGATTTTCGGGCCGCTGGCTCAGGCCAACATCAATGTCGACATGATCATCCAGAACATCGCCAAGGACAAGGGCGAGACTGATGTGACCTTCACCGTGCCCGCCGCCGATCTGGACCGGACCATGGCGCTGCTCGAAGATCGCAAGGATGCAATCGGCTTCTACCGTTTGATTTCGGACAGCAAGGTGTCGAAGATCAGCGTGGTGGGCGTGGGCATGCGCAGCCATGCAGGCATTGCCGCCACCATGTTCCGCACGCTGGCCGAACGCGGCATCAATATTCAGGCCATCTCGACCAGCGAAATCAAGGTTTCCGTGCTGATCGATGCGGACGAGACGGAACTGGCCGTGCGCGTGCTGCACACCGCCTATGGGCTGGACGCAAAGGGCTGAGGCCACGGTCAGGCCGCTTGCGAGCGCCTGCCCCCCGGCATGGCGACCGTGGCTTCCATGAATTTGGGTTTGCTGGCCGGCCCGCCGCCGATCAGCTGCATCGGATAATTGCCCTGCGGCAGGGATTCCAGCTGCATGCCTGCCGCCGCCAGCGCATAGGGAGACACGCGATGGCGGGTACACAATCCGCCAGCCCCGAAACGGCTGGAAACCAAGGCGTAGCGAGACATGCTTTACATCGTCCTAATGGCGGCGCGGAAATTTGCGATGTCCTGACTGCCTCATGAGGGCGCGCAATGTGCAAAAGAAGCGGGCCTCCCCGCCGGAGGGGAAGGCGGGAAGGCCCGGGTCATCGGGCGGACTGGGGATCCGCCCGGAAAGCTTACCCAAGATCGAAGCGGTCTGCGTTCATCACCTTGGTCCAGGCGGCCACGAAATCGTGCACGAGCTTTTCCTGCGCATCATCCTGTGCATAGACTTCGGCATAGGCGCGCAGGATCGAATTCGATCCGAACACCAGGTCCACGCGCGTAGCAGTCCACTTTACCGCGCCGCTCCTGCGATCGCGGATTTCATAAAGCCCGCCCGCCGTCGGCACCCAGCGATTGGCCATGTCCGTCAGATTGACGAAGAAGTCGTTGGTCAAGGATCCTTCGCGGGCAGTGAACACGCCATGGCGCGTGCCGCCGTGATTGGTGCCGATCACCCGCATCCCGCCGATCAGCACAACCATCTCGGGGGCGGTCAGCCCCATCAGCTGCGCACGGTCAAGCAACAGCTCTTCGGGCTTGACCGCATAGTCCTGCTTCAGCCAGTTGCGGAAGCCGTCGGCCAGCGGTTCGAGCACATCGAACGAGGCCGCATCGGTCTGTTCGGCGCTCGCATCGCCCCGGCCCGGCGCAAATGGCACGACAATGGCGACACCCGCCGCCTGCGCGGCCTGTTCGACGCCCAGATTGCCGGCCAGCACGATCGTATCGGCAAGGCTCGCACCCGCTTCGGCGGCAATCGGTTCCAGGACCGCAAGCACGCGGGCGAGGCGTTCGGGCTCATTGCCCGCCCAGTCCTTCTGCGGGGCCAGCCGGATGCGCGCGCCATTGGCGCCGCCGCGCATGTCCGATCCGCGGAACGTGCGCGCCGCATCCCAGGCAGTGGTGACCATGTCGCTCACTGACAGGCCGCTCGCTGCGATCTTCGCTTTCAGCGCCGCAACATCGTAGCCGGTCGGGCCAGCAGGTACCGGATCCTGCCAGATCAGATCTTCCGCCGGGACTTCCGGCCCGAAATATCGTGCCTTGGGCCCCATGTCGCGGTGAGTGAGCTTGAACCAGGCGCGCGCGAAGGTGTCGTTGAAATTTTCCGGATCGGCCCGGAACCGGTCCATGATCGCGCGATATGCCGGGTCCAGCTTCATCGCCATGTCGGCATCAGTCATGATCGGCATGGTGCGGATCGAGGGATCCTCCACATCGGCCGGCATGTCCGCCTCGGCGATGTTCACCGGCTGCCACTGCCAGGCACCGGCGGGGCTTTTCGCCAGTTCCCATTCATGGTCCAGCAGCATGTCGAAATAGCCCATGTCGAACACCGTGGGGTTCGTGGTCCAGGCACCTTCGATGCCGCTGGTGATCGTATCGCGGCCCACGCCCTTGCCACCGGGGTTGGCCCAGCCGAAGCCCTGCGCCTCCACATCGGCGCCTTCGGGATCAGCGCCGAGTTGCGACGCATCGCCATTGCCATGCGCCTTGCCCACCGTGTGCCCACCGGCGGTGAGCGCAGCGGTTTCCTCGTCATCCATCGCCATGCGGGCGAAAGTTTCACGCACGGCCGCCGCCGTTTTCAACGGATCAGGCTTGCCATCGACCCCTTCGGGATTGACGTAGATCAGCCCCATCTGGACCGCCGCCAGCGGGTTTTCGAGCGAAGTTTCGTCACCCGCCTCGGCATAGCGGTCCTTGGCCAGCCAATCCTTCTCGGCGCCCCAGTAGACATCCTTTTCGGGATGCCAGATATCCTCGCGCCCGAAGGCGAAGCCAAAAGTTTTCAGGCCCATGGTTTCATAGGCGACATTGCCCGCCAGGATCATCAGATCGGCCCAGCTGATGCGGTTGCCGTATTTCTTCTTGATCGGCCACAGCAGGCGCCGGGCCTTGTCAAGGCTGACATTGTCGGGCCAGGAGTTGAGCGGGGCAAAGCGCTGGTTGCCGGTGCCGCCACCGCCGCGCCCGTCAGCGAGGCGATAGGAACCCGCCGCGTGCCAGGCCATGCGCACCATCAGCCCGCCGTAATGGCCCCAGTCGGCCGGCCACCAGTCCTGGCTGTCTGTCATCAGTGCGGCCAGATCCTGCTTGAGTGCGGCGACGTCGAGCTTCTTCAGCTCCGCGCGATAGTCGAAGTCCGGCCCCAGCGGGTTGGTCTTCGCATCATGCTGATGGAGGATGTCGAGGTTGAGCGCTTCGGGCCACCAGCCCAGGTTGGACTTGCCGCTTTCGGTGACGCCGCCGTGCATCACGGGGCATTTTCCGGGGGTGTTCATGGCGTGGTTTCCTTCCATTTATGGTGAGGCCTGTTTGACCGGGCCAATGAAAGTCAAGCTACACCAGCAGAATTGATCATTACACTCGATTATATTTAAGACAGTGATCGATATTAGCGATAATTGCGCGGCCGTGCGGCCATGGCCGCGCCATGTGGTTGATCGCCCGGTCTTTTACGTCGCAGCTTGTCGGGGGGAAGCGGGCCATCTAAGGCTCTCGCGCCTGACAGACGATCAAACCGGCGGAGCATTGATGAGCGCATATCCCAAGACTTCACAGCTGATGGCGCGTGGCGCTGCATTCCTGGGCAGCGAGTATGCGATCCTGTGCGGGGCGATGAGCTGGGTTTCCGAACGGCACCTCGTTTCGGCCATTTCCAATGCGGGCGGCTTTGGCGTGATCGCCTGCGGTGCGATGACGCCCGAACTGCTGGATGGGGAAATCGCCGGGACGCGGGCGCTGACCGGCAAGCCGTTCGGCGTGAACCTCATCACCATGCACCCGCAGCTGTTCGAGCTGATCGCCGTATGCGAAAAACACGGGGTCGGCCACGTGGTGCTGGCAGGCGGCATTCCGCCCAAGGGCAGCGTGGAGGCGATCAAGGCGTTCGGTGCAAAAGTGATCGTCTTCGCACCCACCCTGGCGCTGGCCAAAAAGCTGCTGCGCTCCGGCGCGGACGCGCTGGTGATCGAAGGGATGGAGGCAGGCGGCCATATCGGCCCTGTCGCAACCAGCGTTCTGGCGCAGGAATTTCTGCCCGAACTGGCCGATGAATACCTGGTCTTCGTGGCCGGCGGGATCGGCCGGGGCGAAAGCATGGCCGGCTATCTGGAGATGGGCGCGGCGGGCGTGCAGTTGGGCACCCGTTTTGCCTGCGCCAGCGAATCCATCGCGCACCCCGCCTTCAAGCAGGCCTTCTTCCGCGCCAATGCCCGCGATGCGGTGGCCAGCGTGCAGGTCGATGCGCGCCTGCCGGTGATTCCGGTGCGCGCGCTCAAGAACAAGGGCACGGAAGAATTCACCGCCAAGCAGCGCGAAGTCGCGCAGCTGCTGGACGATGGTGCGGTGGAAATGGGCGAAGCCCAGCTCCGGATCGAACATTACTGGGCGGGCGCGCTGCGCCGCGCGGTGATTGATGGCGACGTTGAAAACGGATCGTTGATGGCCGGTCAGTCGGTCGGCATGGTCAGGCAGGAAGAACCGGTGGCGGAGATCATCGGCGCGCTGATGACGCAGTGCGAGGCGGCGCTGAACCGCCGCTGAGCGCGGGCGCGACAAACAGCCGGTCGGCCTTGCCCGTTCAGCGCCCGGTTCAGCCCAGTTCGATCACGGTCTTGGCGAAGGCATCCTTCGACACCGCATGCGCATAGGCGGCCCTGGCATCTTCAAACGCGAAGCGCGCGCCCACCACTGGCTGGATGCCATTGGCCTCGATCCCGGCATTGAGCCGACGGGCCATGCCCGCGGACCCCACGAAGATACCGCGCAGGCTTGACTGGCGCAGGATCAGCCAGACCGGGTTGGGCCCGCCTTCGGGCTGGAGCACGCCGATCATCGCCACTTCGCCATTGGGCGCGGCAGCCATCAGCGAGGTTTCGAGCGTGCCTGCCCCGCCGACTTCCACCACCTTGTCCGCCCCGCCGAAGCGGGCAAACACCTCGTTACCCCAATCGGGCGTGTCACGATAATTGATCGTATGCGTGGCGCCCAGCGCCTTCGCCCGCGCCAGCTTTTCGTCAGAGGACGAGGTGATGATGGTCACCGCGCCCGCCGCTGCGGCCAGTTGCAGGGCCAGGATCGAGACGCCGCCGGTGCCGAGCAGCAACACCTTCTGCCCCGGCTTGGCCGGCTGCGGGCCTTCGAACAGCGCGTTCCACGCGGTCACGCCCGCGCAGGGGAGCGTCGCCGCTTGCGCATAATCGAGATTCGCCGCCAAATGGATGACGCCGCGCTCGGGCAGGGTGACGAGTTCGGCCAGCATGCCGCTGGCGATGCCATCACCCAGCGACGGGCCGGGATCGGCGGGAACGGGGCCGTCTTCCCAGTTCTGGTGAAAGGTTCCGGCCACCCGGTCCCCCGGCTTGAACGCGGTCACGCCCGCACCCACCGCCACCACTTCGCCCACGCCGTCGGACAGCGGGATCGCATCCTCGCTGAGCGCGCCGGAGATATACGCCCCGCCCAGGACCATCTGGTCACGATAGTTGAGCGACCAGGCACGCGGGCGAATCAGCACTTCGCCCGGGCCGGGCCGGGGATCAGGCAGCTCGCGCAGCTCAAGACTGTCAATGCCGGTCTTGCCGCCCGGCAGCACCCATGCACGCATATCATTCTCCCGATTGATGATCACGCGCCGCGCGCGGAACTGATTGAAATTCGGCTTTTCCTAGCTGTGCTGCTCGGGCTGCGCAAGCGAACAGGCCGGCGCAAAAAGTGGTGGCGCGGCAAACGGCTGTTTTCGGGAGTTGGCCATGATCGGGCTTGGGGCCGGAATATTGGGGGGAGCGGACGGTCTGGTTCTGGTCAGCCCGCTTGGATATCTGACGTTCCTATCAACTACTTCATCATCCGCACGGCACCGCGCACTTCAGCGCGGCGACCGACTTTGGTTGGCGCTCGCGCGTAGAGCACGCAAGGGATCCCCATGTCGTAACCTTGCTGAACCTCGATTCCATCGACCGGATGACCGCGCTCTGAAAGATACGCGGCAAGTGCGGCGGCGGCGGCCCATGTGGCGGGATCCTCGTAAACTCCTCCAACAGCGAAAGCGTTTCTCGAATGGAACCGGCTGTCAGTCTCTTGTTGCACTAAGCTGATAGTTGTGAGGTGCCATTCACGCATGAGCACCGCCCCGGACTCCATTTCGTAGTTCATACTAGCCAACTGAGAGCGATCTCGCAGACAAAGGAGGAGGTGCCGCGCACCTGCCTCGATTATCGCTGGGGGATAGCGGTCATCTAAGTCGGTCGGTGTCATACTAAATAACTCTAACGCCCGATTGAGAAGCTCCGGTTGCGCGGGCTGGTGGCGAGTGGGTGCAGACCACAAACTGGCGCTCAGGCCATCCGCATCCTCTGTGCCTTGCACCACGGCAGAGCCGTCATTTAGCTCTAGGTCGACCGGTTTGGTTATACCCGCCTTGGCAAGCGCGGCACCGAGCGCGATGGTTGCATGGCCGCAAAAGGGAATTTCCGCACTCGGTGCGAAAAATCGAACTCTGTATCCCTCTTCCGATGGCGCGGCGAAAACGGTTTCCGAAAATCCTACCATTGTAGCGACCTGCTGCATGGCTTCGGATACAGGGAGTTCATCGCAGATCACCACTCCGGCAGGATTGCCGCCGCGACCTTCAACAGAGAAGGCCGCCAATCTCTGGACCGAAGACTCAAGTGCATGCGCGTCAATCATCACTTCCGCTTTTAAGCATGGAAGTTGGCCGCAGCAACGTCCGCAATGGCGTCGTATCGGACAGGCAGCTTCCGGAGCGAAATGCCCGAAAGCTGCCGCCAGCGCCGGTGCCTGAAACCGCTTACCCCGTCTCGGCCAGTTGCTCCGTATCGATGCCCACGCGCATCTGCGCGGGATAGCGCGGCCCGGCGGTGGTCTGCGGGCTGATCGCCTCGCCTGCGCGGGCGATGATGTCCGGCGGGATCGCCCGGTCGAGCGTGGCGAAATTTTCTTCCATATGCGCGATCCGGCCCGTGCCCGGGATCGCGTGCACATGGTCCCCGCGCGACAGCACCCAGGCCAGCGCCAGCTGCGCAGGGGTGACGCCCGCCTCGCCCGCCAGCGCGGCCAGCCGGTCTGCCAGCAGGCGATTATGCGCCCAGTTTTCCGGCGTGAATCGGGGCATTCCGTTACGAATATCCCTGTCATCGAACTGGGCCGGATCGGCGGGCGTGCCCACCAGCGGCCCGCGGCAAAGCGGCGAAAAGGCGACCAGCGCGACACCCAGTTCGCTGCAGGCGTCCAACACCGCGATTTCCACATCGCGCGTCCACAGCGAATATTCGGTCTGCATGGCGGTGACGGGATGCACCGCATGCGCGCGGCGCAGCGTCGGCGCGCTCATTTCAGACAGGCCGATCCCGCCAATCTTCCCCTCCTTGACCAGATCGCCCAGCGCGCCGACCGATTCCTCGATCGGCACATTCACGTCGAAGCGGTGCAGGTAGTAGAGATCGATATGATCCGTGCGCAGCAGGCGCAGGCTTTCTTCAAGCGCAGCGCGGATGAATTCCGGCCGGCAATCGATCCAGCGCTGGTCCCCGTCGACCAGAATGCCGGTCTTGGACGCCAGCACGAACCGATCCCGCCGCCCGTGCAGCGTCTCACCGATCAGGCTCTCGCTCTTGCCCAGCCCATAGACCCGCGCTGTGTCGAGATGTTCATAGCCAAGGTCGATCGCCTGATCGAGCAGCCGCGCCGCCTCTGCCGCGCCGGGCGGACGGCCATAGGCCCAGGCGATGTTCATGCAGCCGAGGCCGACGGGGCGCACCGCGCGCGTGCCGATCATGCGGCGGTCATCAGCTGGTAAATCTTTCATCCTATGTGCATCTTTCTGCTAAGAGGGGGTTCCGCGCCGAATAGTGCGGCGGATCGGCTCCGGATGAAAGGGGAAGTAATCATGGGTGGTTTCCTGATAGCGCTGCTGGGCCTGGTCATCATATTCCTGATGATGGGTGTGCGGGTGGTGCGACAAGGCTTCGTCTACACGATCGAACGGCTGGGCAAGTTCACCCTGGCGGCCGAACCCGGCCTGCATCTGATCATCCCGTTCATTGACCGCGTGGGCCAGAAGGTCAACGTGATGGAACAGGTGCTGGATATTCCGGGCCAGGAAATCATCACCAAGGACAACGCCATGGTCGGCGTGGATGCGGTGGTGTTCTTCCAGGTGCTGGATGCGGGCAAGGCCGCTTACGAAGTCCATAACCTCTACGCCTCGATCATGGCGCTGACCACCACCAACCTGCGCACGGTGATGGGATCGATGGATCTGGACGAAACCCTGTCCAAGCGTGACGAAATCAACGCCCGCCTGCTGTCTGTCGTCGATCATGCGACCTCGCCCTGGGGGGTCAAGATTACCCGCGTGGAAATCAAGGATATCCGCCCGCCGCTGGATATTTCCGAAGCCATGGCCCGGCAGATGAAGGCCGAACGGCTCAAACGCGCGGAAATTCTTGAGGCTGAGGGCGAACGCGCCTCGAAGATCCTGCGCGCCGAAGGTGAAAAGCAATCGCAGATCCTGGCCGCCGAAGGGCGACGCGAATCCGCCTTTCGCGATGCCGAGGCGCGTGAACGCGAAGCCGAGGCGGAAGCGCGCGCCACGCAGATGGTCAGCCAGGCCATTGCCGAATCCGGCGCGCAGGCAATCAATTACTTCGTGGCCCAGAAATATACCGAAGCGGTCGGCAAATTCGCTACATCGCCTAACGCCAAGACGATCCTGTTCCCGGTCGAGGCGACTCAGCTGATGGGCACGCTGGGCGGGATCGGCGAACTGGCCCGCGAAGCGTTGAGCGGCGGCACCGGTGGCGATGGCGGGGCCAGCCCGACTGCGCCCGCATCGCGCGGGCCCTTTGCCGGCCGCACCGGCATGCCACCCGCGGCAGGGCGCGAATGATGAACGAGCTCAACAATCTCGATCCGCACTGGGCCTGGCTGGCGATCGGGCTGGTGCTGGGCGCCGCCGAAATGGCCGTGCCCAGCGTGTTCCTGATCTGGCTGGCGGGCGCGGCGATCATTACCGGACTGCTGACCTGGGTGTTGCCGATCGGCCTGCCCGTGCAGATCGTGATATTCGCGGTGCTTGCGATCGTGGCCGTATTTGCCGGGCGCAATTATCTGCGCCGCAATCCGGTGGCAGCGGCAGACCCCAACATGAACCGGCGCGGGGCGCGGCTGGTAGGCGAAACCGTGGTGGTCACTCAGGCCATTGAAGGCGGGACGGGCCGCGTCCACCATGGCGACAGCGAGTGGCTGGCGCGCGGGCCGGACGCCGTGCCCGGCACCCGCATGCGGATTGCCGGCAGCGACGGCGCCGTGCTGATCGTGGAGCCAGTTGCCTGAGGGATCAGCTCAGGCGCTGGCGGAGGCGCCGAAACGGCCGTGCTTGCGATAGCGGACCATCCAGCGATCGAGAAACAGGCCAAGCGGCCTGGGCTTGATGCCAAGCTGGGCGAGGCCGGGATAATCGCCCGAGGGAACATTGCCCGCTTTCAGCAGCTTCCACTGATCAAGGCTGATCGGCGCGCCGGGCAGCCAGCCGGTCAGCGCCGCAAAGCCCGCAGAGGCGAAATCGGGCAGGTCCGCGAACAGCGTCTTGCGCTGCTGGGCCTTGGCGATGGCGCGGTTGATCTGGCCCATGGTCAGCACTTCAGGCCCGGCAATTTCGTATGTCTTGCCGCCATGGCTCGCCGGATCGGACAGAGCCGCAACGATCGCATTGGCTGCATCGTCGACATGCACTGGCTGCATCTGCGCATCCGGCCCGAACACCGGCAGGACGGGCAGCATCGCAATCAGCCCCGCGAACATGTTGATGAACTGATCATCCTCGCCGAAGATCACTGACGGCCGCAGGATCGTCGCCCGGGGGAACGCCGCGCGCACCGCCGCTTCACCTTCGCCCTTGGTGCGCGCATAGCGCACTTCGGATTCAGCATCCGCGCCGATCGCGGAGACATGCACGAAAGCACCGGCCCCGGCGGCCTTCGCGGCCTGCGCCGCCACGCCAGGTCCGCGCGCCTGCACGGCATCCGCATCCGGCCCGAATGTCCCGGCCAGATAGACCGCAGCGTCCGCCCCGGCCATTGCAGCTGCCAGCGTTTCGGGCTTGCCAACGTCGCAATAGGCGAACTGGATCTGGCCAAGATTGCCCAGCGGCTTCAGGCGATAGGCGCGTTCGGGGCGCCGCGCGGCCACCCGCAGCCGGGCACCGCGGCTCAGCAGTTCCTGCGCGACCCGCGTACCAAGAAAGCCGCTGCCGCCCACCAGCACCACCAGCCTGCCGTCCAGATCCTTTATCTTGGCCATAAATCCTGCATTCCGCGCGAGAGAGTTTCTATCGGCTGCCCATGCCGCAAGCGCGCGCGGGCCGCAACCGGTTTGGCGGCAATCCACGCCACACTGTCAGCGTTCTGCGCCGTTCCTGAATTCGGTCACGATCTGCCACACGGTGATAAACAGGGCCGCGATCATCGGGCCGACGATGAAGCCGTTGAGCCCCATGGTCTCCAGCCCGGCAATCGTCGCGATCAGCACCACGAAATCGGGCATGCGGGTTTCATGCCCGACCAGTACCGGGCGCAGCAGATTGTCGATCAGGCCGATCACGAAGAACCCCGTCAGGATCAGCGCCACGCCTTCCCAGATCGCCCCGGTCGCCAGCAGGTAAAGCGCAACCGGAAGCCACACGATCCCCGTCCCGACAGCCGGAACCAGTGAAAACAGGCCCATCAGCAGGCCCCACAGGAGAGCGCCTTCGATGCCCAGCAGCCAGAAGGTCACTCCGCCGACAAGCCCCTGCAGCACGGCGACAACCACGGACCCCTTGATCGTGGCGCGCACCACGATGATGAAGCGTTCCGCCAGCGCATCGCGCAGTTCCGGGGCCAGCGGCACCGCTTCCTTCACCTTCTGGCCAATCACATCCCCGTCGCGCAGCAGGAAGAAAGTGAGATAGAGCATGAGGCCGAGCGCCGCGATGAAGCGCAGCGCTCCCTGCCCGAAGATCAGCGCGCGCGAGGCGACATTCTGCAAGCCGGTAGCGACGACTGAATCCGGCAGACTGCGCGCCGTGGCCAGTTCGCCCCATTGCGATGCGCCGATCCAGCGGTCCACCCGGTCGGGCAGGATCGCGCGGAAATCGTTGATCGCCCGGGCGATGTCGATCTGGCCGGTTTCCAGCCGTTCATACAGCGTCGCCGCCTCCTGAATCAGGCTGATCCCTAGCAGAATGCCAGGCAGGATGATCAGCAGCATGATCAGGGCCAGGGTCAGCCCGGCGGCCAGGTTGGGCCGTCCGCCGAGCCGGGCAGTCAGCCGGTGATTGAGCGGCATGAACAGGATGCCCGCCACTAGCCCCCACAGGATCGCACCGAAAAACGGCGCAACCAGCCAGGCAAAGGCGAAAGTGATGAAAAGGACGATTGCGAGAAAACCCGCATTCTCGATCCTGAGGGCACCTGAATCGCGCTGGAACATGCGCGGTTGATGGCATTGTTTCGGCCGGAAACCAACATCTGACTGCGCGCGGGCGTGGCGCGGAAAAAACCGCATCAATGGGCTGCGGCACCAGGCAGAAGCAAACTGGAGCGGGCGAAGGGATTCGAACCCTCGACCCCAACCTTGGCAAGTGACGGGGCTAGAGAAACGTATTTTATTTCAGCGCTTAAAAGCGCCTTCGAAAATCCGTTTATGATCCGTTTATATCAAATCCGTTTAAGGCATGCATCGAGAAAGCAGAAAAGCAGCAGCCTTTGAAGGCGATTGTATTCAGGCTGAGAGGGGCTGGAGAAGAAGCTTAAGTTTCTCAAATCTCTATAACGGTCATCAATCAAGCTGCTGGCGCAGATTGGTCAAGACCTGATCCACGTCTAACCCGACAACTCGTGCATAGGCTTTTGCAAAACCCAAGACATAGACCCGGCTTAGGAAAACAGAGAAATCATCTTCCTCTAGCGCCGTAAGGAAGCGAGATGAAACCTTGCTCGTCTCGGCAACATCCTGAATTGACATGCCTCTCGAAAGACGCGCAGCCGCTAGGCTCGCGCCCACACTTTCTGGATGCGCCAATAGGCTTCCGAAATCCTCGACACCCATACGCCGCCCCCAAATAGCGGCTAGAGGAACTTGGGCCTCACTAAGCCGCTTCCGAATCGGATCCCATAATAACAAAAGTTATCCACAAGGTCGAATCTGGCTACTGGCGACAGGAAAAATATTAAAATCAAACTTTACCCGGTAAAGTGCCGCCGATTGATCTGCGTCAAAGTGCGCATCAAGCAATGGCTGTATCAAGATCAGGCGACCCGAGGAGCCCCTGGCTCCGCACTGACCCCGAGCGCCTCACACAGCAGCTCGGGGTCTTTTATATCAAGCCCGACTTGCTTTGGCTTTTAGCACCCGAACATCCGCCTCTTTGTCGAGCAAATGCATTTTGCGATGGCAGTTCGGGCAGAGCGCGACTGTGTTCTCGATGCGGTCTACGTCCTTCATGAAACCAGCTTAGCTTGAGCTCCTTGGTTGCCTATAGGAAAAAATTCCCGTCTGCGCCGATCCCAAGCGTTGAACTTTTATAAATACCCTTGAGCGCCGTTTAACGCAGCAAGGGAAAGTTCAATGAAGGGCAAAGCCTACAAAGACAGGATCGCAGAAGAGCTTACCAGAAGGGTGAACCCCACCCACTTTGTGACCCTCTCTCTGATACAGTCGCGGTCGATTGCCTCCGGCAAAGCCGAAGCTTGGGCAAAAGGCGATGATGTCATTTATCAGGCTGCCTATGATGGCTTTGTTCGTTCGCTATCCAAGCGCTCGGTCTCCCCGCGAGTTTGGAAGCGACATAAACCAATCCTGCCGAGCTATGGTTCGATCGAAGGCGACGGCAGCAACACCCTTCATCACCTTCATCTGGCAATTTCCAAGCCATCTTGCTGGACTGAATTCGAGTGGGAGAATGCCCTGAGGCTGACTGCCCTTGGCAACCCATGGATCAAGAGCGGTTCCTATGCCGTTAACATAGAAAAGCTGCCCGATTCCGCGGCTAAATTCCGAGCGGGCAGATACATATTGAAAGGTGGAGCTGACAGACTTTGCCTTACCGGAACATTCCAAGGCGCAGCCACCTCGCATTGAGGTCCCGCCAGACTGGATGATCCGTTTCTCGTGATGCTGGAAGCGAACAAGGCTGAGCCGATGGTTGGAGCCTTTAGACCCGTATACCAGCAGCCAAGGTAGTGGATTGAAGCTGTTAGCTCGAGCTTCCAGCTGGATAATCACGGCTTGGATCTGACCTTGCTGCTGGTGAAGCTGTTTGATTGCTTCCTCCATCGTCTCGTTCTCGACATAGGAGGCGCTATCTTCAGCCAGCAGCTCGGTGTCTTCCAACAGCTTCAGAGCCTTCTTCAGTCTTGGTAATGGATTGTCATGCGGCGAGTGAAGCTCACCCAGGGCAGCCTTATGAAGCCTTGTAGCTTCAGCCAGCATAGCCGATACGTGTGCTTCTGTTGGGTCAGTCGATTTGGGCATCAACGCTCTTTCGAAGAGCGCCAAATCCAAGGTTCGACAAATTGAGATTGCCATAACCCAACACGCGATATCCGCGCTTGATCTTCCTCAGCAACGTAGGCGTCAGAATAACGTCTATAGGCAAGTGCCCAGCCAGATTTGACCATCCAGCTATTTATTTCCCAGTCATCAAGCCAGCACCGGGCAAGATACCGACCATAACGGTCTTTGCCGCTGATTTCACACCTCACATTTTTGGCGTCGATGAACTCTTGGAGAGCATCAGCTGCCGCAGCGCCACAATGCCAATTTTCTCCACTTATTTGACACGACTGCCCAATCTCTGGCGCATCGAGCCCTTCCAGCCTGATGCGAGTATCACCGATACGCAGACTATCACCGTCTGTCACTGTGGGCACGCCGACAATAATATTAACAAACGCTAAGAACGGCAGCATCACAATCGTCATTCAGGACCTTGCTCCAAATACAGATACCAGCTAGAAAGCCTTACAGCTAAGGGGCAGCTAATCCATGGTAAATTGGCTGAGGGCAATCAAGGGATGCAACTCAAAAACGTTATGTCGCCAACAGACCGGTGACAATTCGATTGTAGAAATTTGCGCCGGATGTGGAGTCAAGCTATTTCGCAACCAGCAAGGACATTGGACGCCTGCCCAATTACAAACCTGCCCATTCGGAGAGTGGCCTTGAAGATCTCTAAACGCTCAGCTTTCGCATTAACCGCATGCATTTTAAGCTCGGGGTGCGCAAGCGGCTCTGCCCTGCAGCCTGATCGGTCAATATTTAGCTTAGATAACAACTACCAGCGCTATTCCTATGCTATGTCTATCGAAGACACCTTCGAGCAGACGGTCTCCGTCTTCAAAGATGCAGGATACAAACTCGATGTAACCGATCGAGCAACAGGTCAGATCAGTGGTCGCCGAGGAGCGAGTGGTGATAAAGGATCGGCAATCGACAAGGATCTCAAATTTTACGCTCTCGTCTTGCCGAAAGGGAACGGCAGCGAACTGAGCATTAAGATTGTACAAGTCATAAAGAATGGAGCCTTAGGTACTTCCAGAGCCGAGCTGATCGTCAATGACCCACAAATGTATCAGTATGCTTTTAAACGTATCGAAAATTCTGCACCAGAACCCTCGACCAAACCGGCAAGCTCGAACACCAATCCCGGTTATACGGAGCTGCCTGCGACAAACGGTTACATGCCTGAGCAAGGATCATATAACAGACCGCAAGATTGGTAAGTCGGCGTTCGGGCTCGATTATAAAACTTTCCTTTCATAATGACCCATTCCGAACCCCTTGGGATCGCTAGGGTTTCGACCAACCAGCGGATTTGGCTTTATTTTTTTTCATTATGTTATTTATCGAGAGGGCTCCTTTCTAATCAAGCAGGAGCCCTTTCATGTCCCTGACCAAGCAAGCCAAGACCCTCACAGAAGCCCAGCAGCGCACGGTTCTTTCCTATGTGAAAGATACTCGGCACCCCTCCCGCAATGAGCTGATGTTCCTGCTATCGGTAGACGCAGGTCTCAGAGCCAAAGAGATTGCAGCGCTGGAATGGTCTATGGTGACCGATGCTACAGGTGAGCTGACTGATGCCATCCGCCTTCAAGACAAAGCCTCAAAGGGCAGCTCTGGCGGTGTGGTCTAGGCAAGTAGTCCATCAGAGATCCGCTTGGAGGTCAGCTTGCCTCCGCTAAGCACCTTGACCAGCGACTGATTGTAAAGCTCTTCAGCTATCCGATAGGCTTCGAACTCATCCGTGCTTCTGCTCGAGCGCCAGACGTAGCCCTTGGCTCCTGGCACTTTGATTCTGATGAACCAGATGGGCTTTTTGTAGTCGGCTCGGCGATAAAGATAGATCGCACCGTCCTTGAAAGTCTTGCTCTCTAGGACCTTGGGCTCGGCACGTTTGCGAGCGGTTTCTTCAGCCATAAACGCAACCTCAAAAACGGCTAAATCCGTTTATGATCCGTTTATGGGGTTTTTGGCGAAAATAAATAAACCAGTAATTTATAAATCACTGGAATATATAGGAAAACTGGAGCGGGCGAAGGGATTCGAACCCTCGACCCCAACCTTGGCAAGGTTGTGCTCTACCCCTGAGCTACGCCCGCTCACTGGCGTGTCCGGGCGCGAATGGCCCGGTGAGGAGGCGCGCGGTTAGCATCGCCCCTGCCGCCCCGCAAGAGGAAAATCGTTCGCTTTGATTGGCCCTTCACAATCAGCGCCAACACCCCACATTGTGATTTCACACGGCAGCGACGGGAGCAGCACTTTGGCCAGCATGGGATTGAGCGTCGAGGAAGAGAGAGCGGTCGAGCGCTTCCGCAAGGATGTGGTCGAACCGTCAATGACCAGCCTGGTCATTCTCGATTTCTGGGCCGAATGGTGCGGCCCGTGCAAGCAGCTTACCCCCGTGCTGGAAAAGATCGCCGCCGAATATGCCGATAAGGGCGTGATTCTGGCCAAGATCAATGTGGACGAGGAACGCTTCATCGCCGCCCAGTTCCAGGTCCAGTCAATCCCCACCGTCTACGCGCTGTTCCAGGGCAAGCCCGTGGCCAATCTCACCAATGCCCGCAGCGAATCGCAACTGCGCCAGGTGCTGGACCAGCTGCTGGCGCAATTGCCGGTGGAACCGGGCGCCGGCGCGCAGCAGGATATCGCCCCCTTGCTGACAATGGGCGAGGATGTGCTGGCGTCGGGCGACGGGCCGCGCGCCGCAACCATTTTCAGCCAGATCGTGGAGATCGCGCCTGACAGCGCAGCAGCTCATGCCGGCTTGATTCGCGCGCTGACCATGGCCGGGGAACTGGCCGAGGCGCGCGCGGTGATTGACGCACTGCCTGCGGAAATCGCCGCCGATCCGCTGGTCTGCCAGGCCCAGTCCGCCCTGGCGCTGGCACAGGATGCGCCTGACGATGCCGAGCTGGCCGGTCTGCGCGATGCGGCACGGGCCAATCCCGCTGACATGGATGCGCAGCTGGCCTTTGCCGCCGGACAGCGCGACGAGGCGGCAGACACGCTGCTGGCGATGGTGGCGGCTGACCCCGCCTGGAATGAGGGCGCGGCGCGGGCCAAGCTGCTGCAGATCTTCGAGGCGATCGGGCTGGAGGATCCTTGGGTTTCCGCCACGCGCCGCCGCCTGTCGACGATCCTGTTCGGTTGAGCGTCGGCCGGTGGCCCTCACCCGCCTTTCCATCTTTCCCCTGACCGGCGCGATCCTGTTTCCCGGTTTGCATCTGCCACTGCATATTTTCGAACCCCGCTATCGCGCGATGGTCAGCGATGCGCTGGCGCGCGACCGCCGGATCGCAATGATCCAGCCGCAGACGCCGGGCGAAGGCGCGCCACTGTTCAGCATCGGCTGTGTCGGCAGGATTGATGAGGTCGAGGCGCTCGACGATGGCCGCTACAATATCGTGCTGGAAGGGGAGAGCCGCTTTCGCATCGGGCGCGAACTGGATGTGGCCACGCCCTTCCGCCAGATCGAGGCTGAACTGATCGACGATCCCGAACATGAAGCGCTGAGCGCGGTGGAACGCGCCGGGTTCGAGCGGGAGGCGATGCATTTCGCAGATGCGCAGGGGTACAGCGTGGACTGGACCTCGGTTTCGCGGCTGGACGATCTCTCGCTCATCAACGGGGTGTCGCAGATCGCGCCCTTCGATGCCGCCGCCAAGCAGGCCTTGCTGGAAGCGCCCGATCTGGCCACACGCTGCGAATTGCTGATCCAGCTGATGCAGTTTTTCGCCCGCCGCGACGGTGATGACGACGGGCGGGTGACGCTGCAATAGCGATCAAACGCCCGGCCGCTCAGATAGCGGCGGAATCCAGCTCAAGCCCTTCGTTGCGATAGGCCGCGACCAGTGCATTGCGCAGCAGCACGGCGATGGTCATCGGGCCGACCCCGCCCGGAACCGGGGTAATCGCGCCTGCCACCTCGCTGGCCGAGGCGAAATGAACATCGCCCACCAGCCGGGCCTTGCCCGGTTCCGCGCTAGGCACGCGGTTGATCCCCACATCGATCACTGTCGCGCCCGGCCTGATCCATTCCCCGCGCACCATTTCCGGGCGGCCCACCGCGGCCACCACAATATCGGCCCGGCGCAAGACAGCGGGCAGGTCGCGAGTGCGGCTGTGCGCCACGGTGACAGTGCAGCTTTCGGCCAGCAGCAGTTGCGCCATCGGCTTGCCGACGATGTTGGAACGCCCGATCACCACCGCATCAAGGCCCGACAGATCGCCCAGCCGGTCTTTCAGCAGCATCAGGCAGCCAAGCGGCGTACAGGGAACGAAACCGGGCTGGCCCACCGCCAGCCGGCCGGCATTGATAATGTGAAACCCGTCCACATCCTTGTCCGGCGCAATTGCGGCGATCACTTCCTGTTCGTCAAGATGCGCGGGCAGTGGCAGCTGGACCA
>JAURML010000184.1 GCA_030830695.1 Caenibius sp.
CGTCGGGGTGCGAGATGATGGCGAAGGTGCGGCGATTGGACATGGCAGGTCGGGCGGCGATCATCCGCGCAGTTCCGCCCCCTGCTTTGCGGCGGCTGCAACGACCCTGTCACTGATCGCCTTCAGATCTTCATCGGTAAAGCTCTTCTCACCCGGCTGCAGGGTCACCTCGATGGCCAGCGATTTGCGCCCTTCCGGCACGCCCTGCCCCCGGAAATCGTCGAACACGCGCGCATCGGTGATGTTCGCCTTGTCCGCGCCCTTCACGGCCCGCAGCAGGTCGCCCGCCGGGGTATCCAGCGGAACAAGGAACGCGAAATCGCGGGTCACGGCCTGCAACGCGGGCGGGGTATAGGGCGCACGGGCGAACCCGCCGCCCTTCTTCGCCGGGATCGCATCAAGGAACAGTTCCACCGCCACTACCGGGCCGTCGAGATCGAATGCGGCAAGCGTTCCGGGATGAATCGTCCCGAAACGCGCCAGCACGGTCTTCGGGCCAAGCCGCAAGGTGCCGGACTGGCCGGGGTGGAACTGGTCGCCCGCTTCACTCATGACCTGCAAATTATCCACCGGCGCGCCAGCTTCTGCCAGCAGGGCGAGCGCCTCCGCCTTGGCGTCAAATGCATCGAAACCAGCCGCATTGCCTGTGGCCCAGCCGCGCGCCACGCGATCGCCTGCCAGCACCACGCCCAGTGTCAGCCGTTCATCGCTCGCGCCATCGCTGCCGCGCAGGTAACGACGGCCGATTTCGAACAGGCGGATCGAGGCCGCGCCCCGGTCGGCATTGCGCCGGGCGGCCATCAGCAGCCCCGGCAGCAGCGAGGGGCGCATCGCCTTCATGTCTTCGCTGATCGGGTTCTCAAGCACCCACGGCGGCGTATCGCCCGCGAAATGGCCTGCCTCATCCATGGGGAGGAAGGACCAGGTTATCGCTTCGCTCAATCCGCGCGCTGCCGCCGCGCGCCGCAGGCGGCGTTCCATCTGCTGGTCAGCGGTTGCTGTTGGCCGGGCAACGCCATCTGTCCGCGGCAGGGGGATGCTGGTAATATGGTCCAGCCCTTGAATGCGGACAACTTCTTCCACAATATCGGGCGCGCCTTCGATATCGTGGCGGCGCAGCGGCGCGGTCACTTCCCAGGCGCTGGATACCGTGAAATCCAGCGCTTCAAGGATGCGCCTCTGTTCTGCCGGAGCGATGGCAATGCCGCCCAGCCTTTCGGCCAGCGCAGGATCATAGGCGATGCGGCGCGGTTCCTGTGGCGGCATCCCGGCGCGCACCGCTTCGGACGGCTCGCCGCCGCATGTCGCGACAATCAGATCGGTCAGCAGCGCCAGCCCGTCATCGAGGAATGCCGGGTCCACGCCCCGTTCGAACCGGGTGCGCGCATCGGACGTAACGCCCAGCTTGCGCCCGGTGACACCGATCCGTTCGGGATCGAAATAGGCGATTTCCAGCAGCACGTCAGTGGTCGCCCCGGTGCAGCCCGAATCTTCGCCGCCCATGATCCCGGCGATGTCATGCACCTGCACATCATCGGCAATGACGGTCATGGTCTCGTCAAGCGTGTAGGTCTTTTCGTTAAGCGCGGCGACCGCTTCGCCATCCTTCGCGCGGCGCGCCACAATCGCCCCGGAAAGCTTCGCCAGATCATAGGCATGCGCCGGGCGGCCATAGGCGAGCGAGAGATAGTTGGTCGCATCGACCAGTGCCGAAATCGGACGCTGGCCCGCCGCGACCAGGCGCCGCTGCATCCAGTCGGGCGAAGGGCCGTTGCTGACGCCGCGAATGACCCGGCCATAGAAAGCAGGGCAGCCGTCAGCGTCGTCCGTGCGGATTTCGACCGGGCAGGCAAACCCGCCCGCGATCTGCGGCACCGCGGCCGGTTTGAAAGTGCCGAGCCCCGCCGCCGCCAGATCGCGCGCGATGCCCATCACCCCCATGCAATCGGGGCGATTGGGGGTGATCGCCACGTCGAACACCGGCGATGCGCCCCGATAGGCAGCAAAATCAGTGCCAACCGGCGCATCGGCGGGCAGTTCGATGATCCCTTCGTGATCATCGCCCAGTTCCAGTTCGCGGGTCGAACACATCATGCCGTTGGATTCAACGCCGCGCACCGCCGCGACTTTCAGCCCCATGCCATTGGCCGGGACCACTGCACCGGGAAGGCCGAGCACACCGACCAGCCCGGCCCGCGCATTGGGCGCGCCGCACACCACCTGCAAGGGTTCGCCGCTGCCCGTATCGACACTCAGCACCTGCAGCTTGTCCGCATCGGGGTGCGGCGCCGCCGCGAGCACCCTCGCCACACGGAAACCGGCCAGTTTCTGCGCCGGATCCTCGATCCCTTCTACCTCGATCCCGATTGCGTTAAGCGCCGCCGCAATTTCGGCAACGCCAGCCTCAGTGTCGAGATATTCGCACAGCCATTCGAGCGAGAACTTCATGCGCGCGCTCCCACCCCGGCGGACAGCGTCGGCTGATCGAAGGCCGAAAAGCCGTAATGCGCCAGCCAGCGCACATCGCCGTCGAAAAACGCGCGCAAGTCATCCATCCCGTATTTCAGCATGGCCAGGCGATCGACGCCCACGCCAAAGGCAAAGCCCTGCCATTCATCGGGGTCCAGACCGGACATTTCAATAACGCGGCGATTGACCATGCCGCTGCCAAGCAGTTCCATCCAGCCGTGGCCCGGATCATCGCCACTGCCGCCCAGAACGCGCCGATCCTTGCCGCCCTTGCCCGTTTCCACGGCAAAGCCGACATCGACCTCCACTGACGGTTCGGTGAAGGGGAAGTAACTGGGGCGCAGGCGCAGCACGATATCCTCACGCTCGAAAAAGGCCTTGAGGAAGGTTTCCAGCGTCCATTTGAGATGACCGAGGTGAATCCCCTTGTCGATCACCAGCCCTTCGACCTGATGGAACATGGGCGTGTGAGTGGCATCGCTGTCACTGCGATAGACGCGGCCTGGCGCGATGATCCTGATCGGCGCGCCCTGCTGCTGCATGCTGCGCACCTGCACCGGGCTGGTGTGCGTTCTCAGCAGCATTCTGCCACCATTATGTGCCGCGTCGGGGAAGTAAAACGTATCATGCATCGCGCGCGCCGGGTGGCTTTCCGGCATGTTGAGCGCGGTGAAATTGTGCCAGTCATCCTCGATCTCGGGGCCGGTTGCCACCGCAAAGCCCAGGTCAGCGAAAATTTCCGCCAGTTCGTCCATCACCTGACTGACGGGATGCACGGACCCGCGCGGCGATTGCGGCGCAGGCAGGGTGAGGTCGAGCCGCTCGGTCGCGAGCTTTTCCGCCAGCGCTGCCCCGTCCAGCGCCGCCTTGCGCGCCGCGAGTGCATCAGTGACCTGCTGACGCAGAGCGTGAATGCGCGGCCCTTCTACCTGCCGTTCGTCCGGGCTCATCGCGCCCAGCGTCTTGAGCAGCGCCGAGACGGAACCCTGCTTGCCCAGGAATTCGATCCGCAGGCTTTCGAGTGCGGCGGCATCTTCCGCCGCCGCGATGCGCGCCAGCGCCTCGCTGCCCATGCTGTCGATCGTCACGCTGAACTCCCTGCGGAACTGTTGAAGAATTGCGCGCGCTCCCTAGGGCCTGTGCGGCCAAACCGCAACGCCCTCGCTCGCCGGGCGGCGCTCAGCGTTCCGGACGATCAAGCGTTTGCGCGGCAGAACCCCAGATACGCGCACGTTCCTTCATGAAAGCGCCGATGATCGGGTGGTCGAGCGCGGCATATTCGCGCGGGCTCATGGTCATGAAGGCCCGGAAGTCGCGCACGAAATGCGCCTGATCGTGATAATGGGGATCGATCGCCGCGGTCCAGTTATGGCGGGCATGCAGCATGAAATCCGCGAGGCTGCGCATGAACCGCTGGCGGCGCAACAGCCGTTTGGGCGAAAATCCGAAAAAACGATGGCACAACCGCTCCAGCGAACGCTGGCTGAGGTTCGCGCGGCCGGCCAGTTGCGTCACGCTGTCGACCGCCGGATCGACCAGCGCCGCGTGCACGGCCATGATCCGCGATTGATCGGGATGCGGGCGGTCAAGCGCAAGAAAATGATCGATGATGATGCGATATTCCCGCTCGTCATCGGGCTCGTCCCTGAAAATCACATCGGCAAGGCCCGCAAAATTGCCATAGGCGGGATGCGTATCCCCATCGACCAGCCCGTTGGCCAGATCGGCGGCGGGCCCACGCATGAATTTGGCCCAGCCAAGCGGAAACAGGCCGATACCCCACATTCGCGTGGTTCCCAGATGAAATTCGGTCGGCAGCGAACTCGGGCCGGTTGCGGTGAAACGCGCCCGGTCCAGCGTCGGCCCTCCCGGAAGTGTCGCAGTGGGGGCATCACCCGAAAAAAAAGCGCAGATTGCCCCATTCGGGCTGCAGGTGATCGCGAACGCGGTCACCGTCAGCAACGGTGAAGATGGCACGATAGAATGTAGTGAAACAGCCTTCCAGCTCCGGCGGGGGCGGAAAAAAGCGTACATCAATGTCGCATGTGCCCTGCATGCGGCGCAACTCATCCTCAATGTGAGCGATTGCGCTCACGACCCGATTTGTGATGATTTGAGCATAGCCTTGAAATTGGGAAATAAAAAGAGGCGAGGAACAAGTTATTGTTCCCCGCCTCCGCAAATTTCTGTCAATGTCTCCAAACTGGAGACATCTTTTCTCAAGCAGCGAGCGCTTTCTTGGCAGCTGCAATGATGGTCGCGAAGGCAGCGCCTTCGTTCATCGCCAGATCGGCCATTACCTTGCGGTCCAGTTCGATCCCGGCCAGCTTGGTGCCGTGCATGAATTGCGAATAGGTCAGCCCTTCGGCGCGCACGGCGGCGTTGATTCGCTGGATCCACAGGGCACGGAAATTCCGCTTCTTCACCTTGCGGTCGCGATAGGCGTATTGCCCGGCCTTCTCGACGGCCTGGCGGGCGATGCGAATCGTGTTCTTGCGACGGCCGCGATAGCCCTTCGCCTGATCCAGGATCCGCTTGTGCTTGGCGCGGGTGGTTACACCGCGTTTGATGCGTGGCATTGGCTAGTACTCCTGTCTCAATTGAGGCCGTAGGGGGCCCACTTCTTGATGACCTTCGCATCAGCGTCGGAAATCACGTCGGTCCCGCGGTTCTGGCGGATATACTTGCCATTGTGGCTGATCAGGCGGTGGCGCTTGCCGGCCACGCCGTGCTTCACCTTGCCGGTTGCGGTAAGCTTGAAGCGCTTCTTCACACCGCTCTTGGTCTTCAGTTTGGGCATTTTCGTCTCCTTGTTCAGGGACACGTCCGACCAGCCCTGGCAGCCCTTTCAGCCAGGCCGGCCCGTCATTTGCGTGTCTGTGAAGCGCGCGCCTTTAGGGGCAGGCGGCACGGAAAGCAAGCATTTCGGCACGAAACCTTACCCGCCAAAGGGGCGGTTGCCGGTCTGCGCGATCCAGCGGCAGAAATCCCCCTGGGCCAGCGCCTGGGCGCCTTGCGGCAATTCCGCCCGGAACCAGTACAGTTGCGCCGTCACCGCCCCGCCCCCGGCACGCCGGACCAGGGCCGAACGTCGCACATAATCCGACCGGACGGCGCGGCGCGGATCAAACCCCTCATAAGCGTCGAGCTGCGTCAGGAGAGCGGCATCGAAACGTTCCGTGCGCTGGTACAACACACCACGGACGATCGAGCGACCCGGTAGCAACGCCGGGTACCAGCCAGCCGGATCGTCAAGCGCATAGAGCGCGCCGCGCATGCTGCCCGGACCGCACGGGGCCAGCGCGCCGCGCAACGCCTTCGCAACGGGGCACCCCAGCGCCCCGATCAGCGTGCCGTAGAAGAAAAAATAGCGGACCATGAATTCTTCTTGCCAATTCAGGCGGGGGCAGCAAGCATCCGGTCCCAATATCCGGAAAGGCCCTGTCATGACGCTCACGCGCAGCTACTCCCTCCTCGCCGCACCGGGCAAGGAAGCGCAACCGGAAGAAGCCCTGGGGGCGCTTGCAGGCGCACTGGGCAAGGCAGATGGCTGCAAGGGTACGCAGATCCTGCGCAATCTGGATCAGCCGGGCCATTACCGTTTCATGGAAAACTGGGCGGGCGAGGCATCCCGCACGGCTGCGGGGCGCGGCGTGGACAAGGCGATCATGGACCGGTTGATGAGCGCGCTGGCCGAACCACCGGGGACAGAAAATTACGATGTGATGGACTGAAGCCGACGAATCAGTGCGCGCAGGCCAGCGCTTCGACCACTTCTTCAAGCCGCGCCGGATCGCCCAGCGCCAGCACATGGCCGTCCGACCCGGCAAAGAGCGGCTCGCCATTCCAGTCGCACATCGTGCCGCCCGCGCCCTCGACAATGGGCACCAGTGCGGCCCAGTCATGCAGC
>JAURML010000185.1 GCA_030830695.1 Caenibius sp.
AAGCTCAAGCACCCCAGCCGGTCACGCAAGATGCGCAGTTTTCTGGATCAGTGAGTTAGAAAAACCCCGCTTCGGCGGGGTTTTTTTGTTGGGTGCTCATGAGAATTCCGCACGACCGAGGAGCAGGCCCAGGTAAAAGCAACGGTCGGCCATGATGTAGACCCAGCCGCCGCAGTTCGTTCTATCCATCGAGTGACTTGAATAGAAGCGGGACCTCGGGTCAAGCCCGAGGTGACGGGCTGCAACGGGACTATCCCTTTATACATGATTACGCACTTGTCCCGGGACACTGCTTGGTGCCCGGCGTGAAATCGCCACCCCCGGCACTGGCATTGCAAGCCAGTCGCGACTAAGGGGGTGCCCACGCGATTCTTCCAATCCTCACGGGCTACCCCATGCGCATCGCCATTGCTTCCGACCACGCCGCTGTCGACCTCAAGGCCGAATTGCGCGAGTATCTGATCGGCCACGGTCACGAGGTTGCCGACCTTGGCCCGGAAACCGCTGATCGCGTCGACTATCCTGACTATGGCTACAAGCTGGCCAGCGTCGTCGCTGATGGCACAGCCGATTATGGCGTCGCGCTGTGCGGATCGGGCATCGGCATTTCCATCGCCGTCAACCGCAACCCGGCCTGCCGCTGCGCACTGGTGTCCGAACCGCTGTCCGCCGCCCTCGCGCGCGAACACAACAACGCCAACTGCATCGCCATGGGCGCGCGCCTGACCGGGCCCGATATGGCCAAGGCCTGCCTTGACGCCTTTCTTTCAACTGACTTCGGCGGAGGGCGCCATGGCCCCCGCGTAGACAAGCTGTCCAACCCCGCCACCGGGAACTGATCCGATGACCACTGACACGATGAACCGCTTCTGGTACGACACGCTGGCCCAGGCCGACCCCGAAGTGGCGGCAGCCGTCGCCAGCGAACTCAAGCGCCAGCGCGACAAGATCGAACTGATCGCGAGCGAAAATGTCGCATCGCGCGCGGTGCTGGAGGCGACCGGATCGGTCTTCACCAACAAATATGCCGAAGGCTATCCGGGCAAGCGCTATTACGGCGGCTGTGATTATGCCGATGTGGTCGAAACGCTGGCGATTGAGCGCGCCAAGCAGCTGTTCGGCTGCGTCTTCGCCAATGTACAGCCCAATTCGGGCAGCCAGATGAACCAGGCGGTATTCCTCGCCCTGTTGCAGCCGGGCGATACGTTCATGGGGCTGGATCTCAATTCGGGCGGGCACCTGACGCACGGTTCACTCGTGAACATGAGCGGCAAATGGTTCAGCCCCGTACCCTATGGCGTGCGGCAGGACGACCAGCTGATCGACATGGACGAAGTTGCGCGCATCGCCCGCGACTGCCAGCCCAAGCTGATCATCGCTGGCGGCACTGCCTATTCGCGCATCTGGGACTTTCCGCGCTTCCGCGAAATCGCGGACGAGGTGGGCGCATACCTTCTGGTCGACATGTCGCATTTCTCGGGCCTGGTCGCGGGCGGCGCGCACCCCAGCCCCTTCCCGCATGCGCATGTCGTCACCAGCACCACCCACAAGAGCCTGCGCGGCCCGCGTTCGGGCATCATCCTGACCAATGACGAAGATCTGGCCAAGAAATTCAATTCCGCCGTATTCCCCGGCCTGCAGGGCGGCCCGCTGGTGCATGTCATCGCCGCCAAGGCGGTGGCCTTTGGCGAGGCGCTGCGCCCCGAATTCCGGGATTACGCCGCACGGATCGTGGCCAACGCCCGCGCGCTTGCCGCCAGCCTTGAGGAATCGGGCCTGCGCATCGTTTCAGGCGGCACCGACAATCACCTGATGCTGGTGGATCTGACGGCCAAGGACGTGACCGGCAAGGCTGCGGAAAAGGGCCTCGATCGCGCCTGGCTAACCTGTAACAAGAACGGCATCCCCTTCGACACGCGCAGCCCCTTCGTCACCTCGGGCATTCGCCTTGGCACGCCGGCGGGCACGACGCGCGGCTTTGGCGTCGATGAATTCAAGATTGTCGGCCAGCTCATCACCGAAGTGGTCAACGGCCTTTCGAAGAATGGCGATGAAGGCGATGCACAGGTGGAAGAAAAGGTTCGCAGCCGGGTCGAGGAACTCTGCGCCGCCTTCCCCGTCTATCCCGGCATGTGAGGGCTGATCGTTGCGCTGCCCGTTCTGTGCCCATGATGACAGCCAAGTAAAGGATTCGCGGCCGACGGAAGACAACACCGCAATCCGCCGCCGCCGCCAGTGCAACAGTTGCGGCGCCCGCTTCACCACGTTCGAGCGGGTACAGCTGCGAGATATAACCGTTCTGAAAAGCGGCGGACCCGATGGCGAGGAACGGCGCGAAGCGTTTGACCGCTCGAAGATCGAACAGTCGGTCGCGCTGGCATGCCGCAAGCGCGGCATTGCGCAGGAACGGCTGGACCAGCTGGTCTCCGGCATTCAGCGCCAGATCGAAACGCTGGGCGAAAGTGAAGTCGATTCCAAACAGATCGGTGAAATGGTGATGGACGGCCTGCGCCAGCTGGACAGTGTGGCCTATATCCGCTTCGCCTCGGTCTATCGTGATTTTTCCGAAGCCCGCGATTTTCAGGAATTCGCCAGCAGCGTGCGCGACATGGGCGATACATGAGCGAAACCGCGCCGCAAAAGCCCGTCATCGTCCTAGTTCGACCGCAACTGGGCGAAAATATCGGCAAGGCGGCGCGGGCGATGCTCAATTTCGGGATCACTGAAATGCGGCTGGTCGCACCGCGCGATGGCTGGCCCAACCCGGCCGCCGGCCCTGCTGCATCAGGCGCGGACATCGTGCTCGAACGCGCAAGGACATTTGCGAGCGTGACCGAGGCGGTGGCCGATTGCGAACATGTCCACGCCACGACCGTGCGCAAGCGCGGGGTCACCAAGCCGGTGCTGACACCTGAACAGGCGGCACGCGACATGGTGACGCTGGAAGGACGCCACGCCATCCTGTTCGGTCCTGAACGATCGGGCCTGGAAACGGACGATGTGGCGCTGGCCCGCAATATCGTTACCGTGCCGGTCAACCCCGGCTTTGCCTCACTCAACCTTGCCCAGGCGGTGATCCTGTGCGCCTATGAATGGTCGAAGCACCAGATGCTGGCCCAGCCCACGCGGGAAGAGGAACTGCCCCCCGCCCGGCAGGCGGAGCTGGAAGGGCTGATCGGCCATTTCATGCAATTGCTGGAACCGCGTGGCTATTTCCTGCCGGAAAGCCGCGCCGATGCCACCCGGCGCACCTTGCGCAACATGTTGACCAAGCCGGGCTGGAACCATCTGGAAGTGCGCACCATGCGCGGAGTGCTGAGCGCGCTCGAGCGCGACCGGCGGGATTGATCTCAGCCTTTGAGCCGGTCCCATTCCGTCAGTTCATAAGCGATCGAGGCTTCGACCAGATCGCCCCAGATCGCGCCCAACGCAGTGGCGGGCAGCCCCCGTTCCTGCGCCATGCTGCGGACCGCTTCGACCACTTCGGCCTTGCGCGCTTCGTCGCGCACGCTTTCCCTGTCCGGCTTGATCCGGGCGGCGGCGCGCATATACGCAAAGCGCCTGACAAGCAGATCGAGCAGCGCGGCATCCGTGGCATCCACGCCCGCGCGGACCTCATCCATCGTCTGGCAGGCATCGGCAGGGGGCGGATCGTCCTTCATGCGCTGCTCATTGGCGAGGATGAGCCGCCGTGTCGAGGGGCAATCTGCCTTGACCACAGGCGAAATCATGCTAGGGCGCGCGCTCGCAATTGGCTCCGCACCCCGGTGAAGCGGTGGCCGCGTCCGGCAACAGGCCGGGCGGTGCGATTCCGGGCTTGAGGCGCGGCCAGGGTGGCCGGGCCATGCAAATTGGAGATGACGCATGTCAAAGCGCAAAAGCGCCAAGTACAAACTTGACCGCCGCATGGGCGAAAACATCTGGGGCCGCCCGAAGAGCTCCGTCAATCGCCGTTCCTATGGCCCCGGCCAGCACGGGCAGCGCCGCAAGAGCAAGCTGTCCGACTATGGCATTCAGCTGCGCGCCAAGCAGAAGCTGAAGGGTTACTACGGCGATGTGACCGAAAAGCAGTTCAAGCGCACCTATGAGGAAGCTTCGCGGATGAAGGGCGATGCCGGCCAGAACCTGATCGGCCTGCTCGAACAGCGGCTGGACATGGTCGTCTATCGCGCCAAATTCGCGCCCACGATCTTCGCCGCGCGCCAGGTTGTCAGCCACGGTCATATTCGGGTCAACGGCGTGAAGTGCAACATTGCCAGCCGCCGCGTGCTGCCCGGCGATGTCGTCAGCCTGGGCAACAAGGCCAAGGAAATGGCACTGGTGATCGAGGCGCAGAGCCTGCCCGAACGCGACATACCCGATTATGTCGCACCCGATGGCACGGACAAGGCCACTTTCGTGCGCGTCCCCAAGCTGGACGAAGTGCCCTATCCGGTAACGATGGAACCGAACCTGGTCGTCGAATTCTATTCGCGCTGATCGGATTGCCGGTTGCGGATTTCGAAAGGGCGGTCCTGCGGGGCCGCCCTTCTCGATTCAGGATGCGCTGTAATCCCGCTGGAAATCGGCGGCAAAGGCCGCAAAGCGCCCTTCCGCGATCGCATCGCGCATCGCCTGCATCAGTTGCTGGTAGAAGGAGAGATTATGCTCCGTCATCAGCATCGCACCCAGAATCTCGCCCGAACGGATCAGGTGATGAATATAGGCCCGGCTGTAACTGGCGCAGGTGGGGCATGTGCAGCGTTCGTCCAGCGGCGCCTGATCTTCAGCGAATTTCGCATTGCGCAGGTTGATCGGACCGTTCCAGGTAAAGGCCTGACCGTTACGGCCGGAACGGGTGGGCAGCACGCAATCGAACATGTCCACGCCCCGTTCCACTGCGCCCACCAGATCGTCTGGCTTGCCGACACCCATCAGGTAACGCGGCCGATCCTGCGGCAGCTGATCGGGCGCGAAATCCAGCGTGGCGAACATCGCCTCCTGCCCTTCCCCCACGGCCAGGCCGCCGATCGCATAACCGTCAAAGCCAATGGCCGTCAGCGCCTCTGCCGACTGGCGGCGCAGTTCCTCGTCCAGCGCGCCCTGCTGGATACCAAACAGGGCGGCGCGGGCGGCGTGATCTCCCCCGCTGTCAAAGCCTTCGCGGCTGCGCCGTGCCCAGCGCATCGACATCTCCATTGACCGGGCGATGGTATCGCGCGGTTCATCGGCACGCGGACATTCGTCAAAGGCCATAACGATATCGGAGCCAAGCAGGCGCTGGATCTCCATTGACCGTTCGGGCGTGAGCATATGTTTCGAACCGTCAAGATGGCTGGAAAAGGCCACGCCATCCTCACTGATCTTGCGCAGCGCCGAAAGGCTCATCACCTGGTAACCGCCGCTGTCCGTCAGAATCGGCCGGTCCCAGTTCATGAAGCGGTGCAACCCGCCCAGCCGCGCCACCCGTTCCGCCCCCGGGCGCAGCATCAGGTGATAGGTGTTGCCCAGAATGATGTCCGCGCCCGTCGCCCTTACGCTTTCGGGCTTCATCGCCTTGACGGTGGCGGCGGTACCCACCGGCATGAAGGCAGGCGTGCGGATTTCGCCGCGCTGCATGGTGATACGCCCCTTGCGGGCCTTGCCATCGCGGGCTTCAACGGTGAAAGCAAAACGGGTCATGTCCAGCGGCGCATAAGCATATCGGCGCGTTGCGGCAATCAGGAGCTGTCGTGGAAATCGAACCGTGGCTGTATGCCGCCCTTACCGCCACCGGCGTACTGACCGGTTTCATCGATGCCATCGCGGGCGGCGGCGGGCTGATCATGATGCCGGCCCTGCTTTCAGCGGGCCTGCCGCCGCATCTGGCGCTGGGCACGAACAAGCTGCAATCGGCCATGGGCACGGGCATGTCAGCGCGCACCTATCGCGCCAATGGCCAGTACCGGATCACCGGCAACCGGCTGACGGTGCTGATCGTCTTCACCGCCTCGGCCTGCGGAGCATTGGTGGTGCAGGCCATCGATCCGGCGTTGCTGGCCCCGATCATCGCGGTGCTGCTGCTGGTGCTGGCACTCTATGTGCTGCTGTCGCACCGGATGGATGACAGTGACCGCCATGAACGGCTTTCTCCGCGCGGCTATATGCCGGTCGGCGGTGCCATCGGATTTTATGACGGCTTCTTCGGACCCGGCACCGGCAGCTTCCTGACTACCTCGCTCGTCGGTCTGCGCGGGCTTGGGCTGACGCGCGCAGCCGGGCTGGCCAAGCTGTTCAATTTCACCAGCAATGCCGCGGCGCTGATCATGTTTGCGCTGGGCGGCCAGGTGATCTGGCTGCTGGGCCTGTGCATCGGGATCGGCAGCATGACCGGCAGCTTCCTGGGATCGCACAGCGCGTTGCGCTTTGGCGCGCGGCTGATCCGCCCGCTGCTGGTGGTCAGTTCGCTGGCGCTTACCGCGCGGCTGCTGTGGAACTATTTCGGCAGTTAGCTGCGCAGCTTCCAGCCAGTGCGGAATATCCAGGCGACGATGCCGATGCAGACCGCAAGGAACAGCGCGGTCAGCCCCAGCGAGACGCCAATCGACACGTCCGATTTTCCATAGAAGCACCAGCGCAGCCCGTTGACCAGATAGACGATGGGATTGACCAGCGCGATGGAGCGCCAGAGTTCGGGAAGCATGTCGATCGAATAGAATGTGCCGCCCAGAAAGGTCAGCGGGGTCAGCACCAGCAGGGGGATGATCTGCAACCGTTCAAACCCGTCAGCCCAGATCCCCAGGATGAAGCCGAACAGGGCAAATGCCGCCGCGACCAGCATGATGATGCCGACCGCCAGGATCGGGTGCGCCAGCGAATAATCGACGAAAAAGCGCGCGGTGACCATGATGATCGCCGAGATGATGAGGGATTTGGTCGCGGCCGCGCCGACAAATCCGATCAGCGTTTCTGCCACCCCGACCGGCGCTGACAGCAATTCGTAAATCGAACCGGTGAAACGCGGCATGTAGATGCCGAAGCTGGCGTTCGTCGTGGTTTCGCTGAGCAGGGTCAGGATCAGCAGGCCGGGAACGATGAAAGCGGCATAGGAAATCCCGTCCACTTCATTGATCCGCCCGCCGATGGCCGCCCCGAAGACGATGAAATACAGCGAGGTGGTGAGTACCGGCGACAGGATCGTCTGGAAGAATGTGCGCCAGGCACGCGACAATTCCTGATTGTAGATGGCCCAGGCGCCGCGCCAGTTAAAGGACACAACCCCGCTCATCCGCCATTCTCCACCAGGTCGACGAAGATATCTTCCAGCGTGGATTCGTGAATATCCAGTGCCGAAAAGCGGATGCCGCGGGCCACCAGCGCCTGCACCAGTTCGGCCAGTTCCCCATCCGCATCCGCGCCGGACCCGCGATAGCAGAGCGAACGCCCCGCCTCGCCCAGGCTGAGCGACAGCCCCGGCAGGTCGGGCGGCAGCGCGTGCAGCGGTTCGGACAGGGTAAAGACCGCTTCCTTGCTGCCCATGCGGGCCATCAGCGTGTCCTTGTCCTCGACCAGCAGGATGCGCCCCTTGTCAATCACGCCGACGCGGTCCGCCATCTCTTCCGCCTCTTCGATGTAATGCGTGGTCAGGATGATGGTGGTGCCCTGCTCGCGCAACCCGCCGATCAGGCGCCACATGTCGCGCCGCAGTTCCACATCCACCCCGGCGGTGGGTTCATCAAGAAAGATCAGTTCGGGATCATGCGCCAGCGCCTTGGCGATCAGCATCCGGCGCTTCATCCCGCCCGAAAGCATGCGGATCTGCGCATCGCGCTTGTCCCACAGCGAGAGCGAGCGCAAGATTGACTCGATCTTGCGCGGATCAGGGGCCAGCCCGGCCAGCCCGCGCGAAAAACGCACTGACCGTTCGACGCTTTCGAGAATGTCGAAGCCCAGTTCCTGCGGCACCAGGCCGATCCGTGCCCGTGCCCGCCGCCAGTCGCGCGCCATGTCCAGCCCGAAAGCGCGAATGCTGCCCCCCGTCGGGCGGACCATCCCGCAGACTGCGCCGATCAGCGTTGTCTTGCCCGCCCCGTTCGGCCCCAGCAGAGCGAAGATTTCCCCCCGGCGCACGTCCAGATCGACCGCGTCCAGCGCAGTCAGCCCCCCGGGATAGGTCTTGGTGAGTCCCTGAATCTCGAGAATCGATTCCATCGCTCCCAATCTGGTGATGTTGCGCCCGGATACAAGGCCATTGCGATCATCTGTTTGACGCAAATCCTGTCGTTACTATCTGAAATTCAGCAAGAATAGCGGTTCATTAATTTGCCGTTCAGCTTCCTGCGCGCCTTTTCCGCCACGCGCCGGCGAATGATCGCTTCTGTGCGCCTCGACATGGGGAGGTTTTGATGAACAAGATTCGTATTCTTGGCCTGATTGCTGCGTCAGTTGCCTACACCGCCTCGCCGGTCGCGGGCATGGCTCAGGAGGTAAGCGACGGGGCCGTCGACGAAGTAACGGTTGATGACGGCTCGGCCGAACTGGCCGATGACAGCGGCATAACCGATGGCGAAGAAGTGGCGATCGACGAAGAAGTGATCGATCCCTCGCCGCTGGAAGACGGCATCGACAATCCGGAAATCATGTACATGGCGGGTGGCGCGAATTTTCGTGGCGACGACGAAGCGGACATGATCGCGGACCGGACCGCTGAGCGCGTACTGGACCGTGTCGAAATGACGTCCAGCACCAACTGATCCGAACTTCAGTCAAGGCGCGCA
>JAURML010000186.1 GCA_030830695.1 Caenibius sp.
ACGAAGTATTCGTCATGCAGCGCGAGCTCTTCGAGGCGCAGCGCGGTTTCGAACAGCGGATCGTCAACCTTGAGCGCGTCAAACACCTCACGCACGGTGGATTGCATCACCGTGGCGCGCGGATCGTAGTTCTTGTAGACGCGGTGGCCAAAGCCCATCAGGCGGAACGGATCGTTCTTGTCCTTCGCCCGTTCGATGTAATGGGGAATCTTGTCGGGCGTGCCGATTTCGCGCAGCATGTTCAATGCGGCTTCGTTCGCCCCGCCATGCGCGGGGCCCCACAGGCAGGCAATGCCCGCTGCGATACAGGCGAACGGGTTGGCGCCTGACGAACCGGCCAGACGCACGGTCGAGGTCGAAGCGTTCTGTTCATGGTCAGCGTGGAGGATGAAAATCCGGTCCATCGCCCGTTCAACCGCAGGATGCAGTTCATATTCTTCAGCCGGAACGCCGAAGGTCATCCGCATGAAGTTGCCGGTATAGGACAGCGAGTTGTCCGGATACATGAACGGCTGACCCACGGCATATTTGTAGGCTGCAGCAGCGATGGTCGGCATCTTCGCAATCAGCCGGTGCGAGCTGATCTTGCGGTGCACAGGGTCCGAAATATCAGTCGAATCGTGATAGAAGGCGGACAGCGCGCCGACCACGCCGCACATCACCGCCATCGGGTGTGCATCGCGGCGGAAACCGCGGTAAAACTGCATCAGCTGTTCGTGCAGCATGGTGTGACGGCTGATGGTGTAGGAGAAATCGTCCAGCTCGGTCTGGTTCGGCAATTCGCCATTCAGCAGTAGGTAACTGACTTCCATGAAGTTTGAATGTTCGGCCAGCTGGCCGATCGGATAGCCACGGTGAAGCAGGACGCCTTCTTCGCCGTCGATATAGGTCAGCGCGCTTTCGCAGCTGGCGGTCGAGGTGAAGCCGGGATCATACGTGAACATCCCGGTCTGGCCATAAAGCTTGCGGATGTCGATCACATCGGGGCCGACCGATCCCTGCAGCACAGGAAAATCATAATCCTTACCGCCCGCGCTGAGCTTCGCCTGCATGTCCGCCAATTCCAATCTCCTATCTAAAACCTGGCGTCCGTCTCAAAACGAAGCCTGCGCGTCAATCCGCGCAAGGCTCTCCTCTCTCCCGAGCAGAACCAGAACATCGAAAATACCCGGCGAGGTGGTTTGCCCCGTCAACGCAGCACGCAATGGCTGCGCAAGTTTGCCCAAGCCAAGCTCAAGCTCCCCTGCCATTGCCTTGAGACTGGCCTCCAGCGTTGCGGTTGTCCAGTCCTTTTCCCCCTTCAAACGAAGGGAAATCTGCCCCAACAGGGCACATGCATCATCGGTCAGCAGGGCCTGCGCCTTGTCAGTCAGCGCAAGCGGGCGAGATGCGAAGAGGAATGCCGCTCCATCAGCCAGTTCGATTATATCCTTCGCGCGCGGTTTGAGCGCCGGCATGGCCTGTTTCAGCAATGCGGCATCGGCCCCGGGACCAATCCGGACGGCGACCAGTTTGGCCAGCCGCGCGTCAGCGGATTCGCGGATGTAGTGCCCGTTCAGATTCTGCAATTTCGCAAGGTCGAACCGGGACGGGCTCTTGCCCACGCCGCCCAGATCGAACAGCGCGATCGCCTCGTCGCGGCTGATGATTTCGCGATCGCCATAACCCCACCCCAGGCGTAGCAGGTAGTTTGACAGTGCTTCTGGCAGGATGCCCATCTCGTCGCGATAGGCTTCCACCCCCAGGGCACCATGCCGCTTCGACAGCTTGGCCCCGTCCGCGCCGTGAATCAGGGGGATATGCGCATAGACCGGGTCAGGCCATCCACCCTCGATCTGGTCCATGGCACGCATGATGGGCAGCTGGCGGAAGGCGTTGTTCAGATGATCGTCGCCGCGGATGATATGCGTGCAGCCCATATCGTGATCATCGACCACCGCCGCCAGCATATAGGTCGGCGACCCGTCGGAACGAAGGATGATGTAATCGTCGAGTTCGCTGTTCTGCACCGTTACACGGCCCTGAACCGCATCCTCAATCACCGTTTCGCCCTCCTCGGGCGTTTTCAGGCGCACCACGAAGGGCGCTCCCGGTGGCGCGTCGGACGCGTCGCGATGGCGCCAGCGCCCGTCATAACGCAGGGGCTTTTTGGCAGCGCGCTGGGCAGCACGCATTTCTTCCAGTTCCTCCTGGGTGGCGTAGCAGCGATAGGCATGACCATGTTCGAGCAGCTTCTCCGCCACTTCAACATGGCGTGCCCCCCGTTCTGACTGGAACACGGGCGCATCGTCCCATTCCAGGCCAAGCCAGTCGAGCCCCTCTATGATCGCGTCAATTGCCGCCTGAGTCGACCGGGCGCGATCCGTATCCTCGATCCTCAACAGCGCCTTGCCGCCATGGTGGCGGGCGAAGAGCCAGTTGAACAAGGCGGTACGCGCGCCGCCGATGTGCAGGAAGCCCGTGGGCGACGGGGCGAAGCGGGTTACAACCTGTTTGCCGCTCTCGCTTGCCATTACGCGCCGCTTCCTTTCCAATATGAACATGGCCAGCTCTTCACCACCGCCGGTGCCGCTGACCGGCGACCCCGCCGGGGAGGATATTGCATTGCAGCGCCATTGGCGAAAGCGCGTACACTTGTCCAGTCTTGGCGATGCGGCGCAAGCCATGGTGGTGCGGGCAGGTTTCCACCGCGCGTCCTGGCTGGCGGTGGCTTTTGCCTCCGGAATTGCGCTGTGGCTGGTCCTTGACGGACCCCGGGAGTGGGTTGCAGCGGGCGCGAGCGCGCTGGGCCTAGCCATGCTTGCCTTGGTGGTGCCGGACCGGCAGCATGCGCGGGCGCAACTGCGTCAGGCGGAAGCGGGGGTCAGTGATAGCGACGCAGCAACCCGGCCAGCTTGCCCTGAACGATCACCTCATGCGGATCGTAGATCTGCGGTTCATACGCACCATTGGCCGGATCGAGCCGGATTTTGCCGTTTTCGCGACGCAGATATTTCAGCGTCGCTTCCTCGTTCCGGACCAGCGCCACCACGATTTCACCATCGCGCGCCGAATCCGTGCGCTGCACCAGTGCGAGGTCGCCATCCAGAATGCCCGCTTCGACCATGGAATCGCCTGATACTTCGAGCGCATAATGTTCACCCGAGCCGAGCAGGGCGGCGGGAACGGGCAAAGTGGACTGACCTTCCAGCGCCTCGATCGGTGCGCCGGCAGCAATCCGCCCGTGCAGCGGGATTTCGATCACGTCATTAGCGGGTGAGGGGGCAGGCTGCGCCGGGGCTACAGTGCGGGCCACCACATCATTGGCCGCAGGAACGCGAACGACGGACGCATTCACATCTTCAGGCTGCTTGATGACTTCGAGTGCGCGCGCGCGATTGGGCAGGCGACGCAGGAAGCCCCGTTCTTCCAGCGCGGAAATCAGGCGATGAACACCGGATTTGGATTTGAGATCAAGCGCTTCCTTCATTTCTTCGAACGAGGGGGAAATGCCCGTATCTTCAAGCCGGGTCTGGATGAAACGGATCAATTCGTGCTGTTTGGCGGTCAGCATGGCTGCGCTCTCCCAATCGGTAGCAATCGTTCCGTCATGGCCGGGTCACGGCATGAACGAATACGGAACAATTACGGAACCTGTAACACCGAGTCAAGCGATTCCGCCATTCCCGAACAGATAGGCGGTCACGGGCGCATGAGCAGCAACGGCGGGTGCGCCAATGGGCCGTTCGATCAGCGCATTGGCCTGGCTGAGCGCGCGCAGGGCGCTGCTGTCCTGTTCGCTGACCGGCGTCACGCTGGCGCCGTCCCAATGGGCGCGCAGGAACTCCATGCGTGAGCCACCTTCAGCCAGGGCGCTTGCTGAGGGAATGCGGGCCGGAACCGGCAGTGGGCAGGCTGATCCCGCCAGCCTGCGCACCAGCGGCAACAGGAAGAGGAAGGCGGTGACATAGCCTGACACCGGATTGCCCGGCAGGCCAAGGACGAGCTGGTGCCCCCGCCGGGCGACCAGCAGCGGCTTGCCCGGCTTGATCGCGACGCGCCAGAAGTCGATGTGTGCCCCCCATGCCTCCAGCGCCGGGCGAATCAGGTCATGATCGCCGACCGATGCGCCGCCGCTGGTCACGACAATGTCCGCATCGGCTGCCTGCGCGAGCGCGTCTGCCAGAGCCTCCATGTCATCCGCCACCGGGCCGATCCGGCGGATTGCGCAGGGCAGCTGTGCCAGCATCGCCTGCAGCATCGCCCCGTTGCTGGCCGGAGTTCGGTGCGGTGGGCAATCGGCGGGGTTTGCGGCCAGTTCATCCCCGCTGTCGATGATGGCGATGGAGGGCGCACGATGCACTGCCAGTTCGGCGTGACCCGCCGCCAGCCCAAGCGCGACCATGGCCGGAGTGATGCGAGCACCGGCGGGCATCAGTTCATCGCCCTTGGCGAAGTCGAAGCCCGCGTGGCGGATATGCCTGCCGGGCACTGGCGCATCGCCGGCCAGTTCCAGCCGGTCTGCGGCGCGCAGCGCATCTTCCTGCAACAGCACAATGTCGGCGCCAGCAGGCATCAGCGCGCCGGTGGAGATGCGCACCGCTTCGCCAGCGCGGACGCTGCCGTCAAACGGGTGGCCTGCCGCGCTTTCCCCGATCACGCGCCAGGGGCCATCGCCGGACAGGGCATAGCCGTCCATGGCAGAGAGATCGGCGGCGGGTTGCGTGCGCGCCGCCAGCAGGGGTTCGGCGAGGTAACGGCCGAGCGCCGCATTGACCGGGAGGCGTTCAGGGAGCAGGGCCGGGGCCAGGCCAAGCAGGCGCGCCTGCGCGTCTGCCAGCGCAATGGGCGGCGGGGAGGCTGTGTTCACTCCGGCGCGGTCCACTCACCCGATTTGCCACCGCTCTTGGCGAGCAGCCGCACCCCTTCGATCACCATCGCCTTGTCGAGCGCCTTGGCCATGTCATAGATTGTCAGCAACGCGATGGATGCGGCTGTCATCGCTTCCATTTCGATCCCGGTCCTGCCGGTAAGCGATGCGCTGGCCGTGGCCCGTACACCATCATCTTCAAGGGCGAACTCCACCGTCACCGCATCCAGCGCCAGCGGATGGCACAGCGGAATCAGGTGGCCCGTCTTCTTGGCGGCCATGATGCCGGCAATCCGTGCCGCTGCCAGCACGTCGCCCTTGGGCGCATTGCCATCACGAATCGCGGTCAGCGCAGCAGGCGACATGCGGATGCGTCCGGTGGCGACGGCCCGGCGCGCGGTTGCCGCCTTGCCGCCGACATCGACCATGCGGGCGTTGCCCTGTGAGTCGATATGAGTCAGCCCGTTCATCTCAGGCAGTCCCGGGCGAGTGAATCGGACATATCGGACACATCATAACAGAAAAAATCCACCCTGCGCCGCAACCGGCGCCAGCGCGATTTTTCGAAGATGCGATGAAGCGTTCCATGCCGTCCCCATGCCAGATCGCGGCGCTGTAGGACAGGGCCTGCATGCGCGAGTCCACCTTGCGCCGCTCCTCGCTTCACCCCTCCAGCAGGCTGCGCGTCGCGGCGGCTACATCGTCCTGACGCATCAGGCTTTCGCCCACCAGAAAGGCGCGCGCGCCGCAGCGCGACAGGCGCTGCAGATCGGCATGGCTGTTGATCCCGCTTTCGCTGACCAGCAGCGTGCCCGGCGGGGCCAGCGGGGCCAGTCGTTCGGTAACGCCGATATCCGTCACAAAGCGCTTCAGATCGCGATTGTTGACGCCAATCAGCCGCGATTGCAGGCGCGCGGCGCGTTCCATCTCAGCTTCGTCATGCACTTCAACGAGCACGTCCATCCCGCGTTCGAGCGCCGCTGCCTCAATCTCCGCCATTTGCCCGTCGCCCAGCGCGGCGACGATAATCAGGATCGCATCTGCCCCGATCGCGCGGGCCTCAGCCACCTGCCAGGGATCGACCATGAAATCCTTGCGCAGCACGGGCAGGGCGCAGGCCGCGCGGGCGGCGATCAGATAATCCTCATGCCCCTGGAAATAGGGCGCGTCCGTCAGCACCGACAGGCAGGCAGCACCGCCCGCCTGATAGGCCGCTGCATGTTCGGCAGGACGAAAATCATCGCGGATCAGCCCTTTGGAGGGCGATGCTTTCTTGATTTCAGCAATCAGCGCGAAGCCGGCATCAGCCTTTTCCTCCAACGCGCGGCGAAAACCGCGCGGCGCCGTCTGCGCACCGGCGCGCGCGTCCAGTTCGGCGAGCGAGGCCGCGGCCCTGCGCGCGGCCACTTCGGTGCGTTTGGTGGTGCAGATTTCAGTCAGCTTATCAGTCATTGCAGGCGGCGATCCAGCAGTTGAGCAGGGCATTGGCAAGCCCCTTGTCAATCGCTTCGGCGGCTTCTTCCGCGCCTTCGCGCAGATCGCCCGCTGCCCCGGCGACGATCAGCGCCCCGGCCGCGTTCAGCAGCACGGCATCCCGATATGCGCCAGCCTCGCCCAGAAGCAGGCGGCGCAGCGCCGCCGCATTATGTGCGGCATCGCCACCACGAATGGCGTCAAGCGGATGGCGGGCAAGGCCCGCATCTGTCGGAGAGAGCGTTGCGGGCAGGGATTCGATCCCGATTGCGGCGATGCAGGTCGGCCCGGCGATGGAGATCTCGTCCAGCCCTTCCTCGCCCGAGACGATCAGGGCGCGTTCGCTGCCCAGCAGCACCATCGCTTCACGATAGACCGGAACCAGCGCCGGGTTGGCGATGCCGACCAACTGCCGCGTTACCTCCGCCGGATTGGCGAGCGGCCCGAGCAGGTTGAAGATCGTGCGGCGACCCAACGCCTTGCGGATCGGCGCGATGCGGCCCAGCGCGGGGTGGTGCGCCTGCGCGAACAGGAAGGCGATGCCCAGATCGCCCAGCGTCTGTTCGGCCATCTCCCCTGCACGGGCGAGATTGAGGCCCAGCGCCTCCAACGTGTCGGCCGCGCCGGCCTTGCTGCTGGCCGCACGGTTGCCATGCTTGGCCACCGGCACTTCGCAGGCTGCAACCACCAGCGCCACGGCGGTGGAGATATTGAGGCTGTGCTGCCCGTCACCCCCGGTGCCGCAGACGTCGATCGCGCCGGGCGGAGCCGCGATCCGCTTCATCCTTGCCCGCATCGCTCGTGCCGCCCCGGCGATTTCAGCGGCTGTTTCGCCCCGGTCAGCCAGTTCGACCAGCGTTGCGGCGATATCCGCATCATCCATGCCGCCGTCGAGCATCCGCCCGAACAGGCTTTCCGCTTCTTCCAGCGTCAGGCTCATGCCGCGCGAGCGGGCGTCAGGCCGCACATCATCATGAAATTGGCGAGCATCGCATGGCCATGTTCCGTCGCGATGCTTTCCGGGTGGAACTGCACCCCGTGAATCGGCAGCTCGCGGTGGCGAAAGCCCATGACATGCGTGTCATCCGAAGTGGCATTGACGGCGAGGCATTCGCGAATGTCCGTTACGATCAGCGAGTGATAACGCGTGGCGGTGAAGGGGGAAGGGATGCCCGCGAACACGCCCGTGCCGTCATGCGTGACGGGGCTGGTCTTGCCATGCATCAGCCCGCCGCGCACCACCTTGCCGCCGAAATACTGGCCGATGGACTGATGCCCCAGGCATACGCCCAGCAGCGGCTTGCCGGCATCTGCGCAGGCGCCCACGAGGTCCAGGCTGATTCCCGCCTCGTTCGGGGTGCAGGGGCCGGGTGAAAGGAGGAAACCGGTTGCGCCCGTTGCCAGCGCCTGCGCTGCGCTCAGCGCATCATTGCGCACCACCTCAACCTCCGCCCCCTGTTCCATCAGGTAATGGACAAGGTTGAAGGTGAAGCTATCATAATTGTCGATGACGAGGATCATGAAGTGCCTACTGCCCGAAACCCGGTTCCTGCGCCACCCTGGCGGCTTCGCGCGCGGCGGCGATCAGCGCGCCAGCCTTGGCTTCGCATTCGCGCTGTTCATAATCGGGAACGGAGTCGGCAACGATTCCCGCGCCCGCCTGCACATGCATCATCCCGTCCTTGACCACCGCCGTGCGCAGCACGATGCAGCTGTCAACCGAACCATCGGGCGCAAAATATCCGACCCCGCCAGCATAGGCGCCGCGCGTTTCAGGTTCCAGCTCGGCAATGATTTCGCAGGCGCGGATCTTGGGGGCGCCGCTGACCGTCCCGGCAGGAAAGCCCGCGAACAGTGCATCGATCGCATCATGCGCCGGGTCCAGCAGACCCACCACATTGCTGACGATGTGCATCACATGGCTGTAGCGTTCGATCGTGTAGCTGTCGGTCACGCGCACCGTGCCTGACGCAGCCACCCGGCCGACATCATTACGGCCAAGGTCCAGCAGCATAAGATGTTCGGCCCGTTCCTTGGGATCGGCCAGCAGGCTGGCTTCGTTGGCGCGGTCTTCCTCGGGCGTGGCCCCGCGCGGGCGGGTTCCGGCGATGGGCCGGATGGTGACTTCGGGCTTGCCTTCGGCATTGGCGCGCACGCGCACCAGGATTTCGGGGCTGGAGCCGATCAGCGCGAAGCCCGGAAGGTCAAGGAAATAGAGGAAGGGCGAGGGGTTTACCCGGCGCAGGGCGCGATAAAGGTCGCTGGGCGGCAGGGGGAAGGGGCACGTAAAGCGCTGGGCCAGCACGACCTGGAAAATGTCACCGGCCTTGATATAGTCCTGCGCTTTCAGCACCATGGAGCGATAGCGTTCCTGTGGCACCTTTGGGCTGAGCGCCAGTTCGGGCAGCTCGCCAGCCCGGCTGCGCGGTGGCACCGGGGCGGCGAGCCTGCGCAGCGCCTCGTCGATGCGTTCGCCTGCGCTCGCGACCGCCCCTGCCGGGTCACCCCCGTCAGTCCAGAGCGGAGCCACGCAGAACAGCTGATCGGAAAGCCGGTCAAACACCAGGATCAGGGTCGGGCGCACGAACAGCATGTCAGGCACATCCAGCTCGCTGTCAGGCGCGCGGGGCAACTTTTCGACCAGACCGATGGTTTCATAGCCGAAATAGCCGACCAGACAGGCCAGCGCCCGCGGCAATTCGTCCGGCACTTCGATCCGGCAGGACGCGGCCAGCGTGCGCAATTCGCCAAGGCTGTCACCCGGCAGGGGGGTGAAAGCATCCTGCGCCGATTGCCAGCTGCGATTGACTTCGCATGATGCGCCGCGCGCACGAAACACCAGATCGGGATCAAGGCCGAGCAGGCTGTAGCGGCCGCGTACCTCCCCACCTTCAACGGATTCGAGCAGGAAATCGCCACGCCCCGGCTGCATGAGCTTGAGCGCGGCGCCCACCGGCGTTTCCGTGTCAGCCACCAACCGTCGCCACACCAGCGCGGGCTGTCCCTGCGCGAGCAGGCGCGCGGCCTCATGCGCATTCTCGGGCAGGGTGGTGGTCATCCGTCAGCCTTATTCCGAGCCGGCAAGCTGACGCTTCACCGCCTTGATCGCCGCATCATTGCGCGTGACGCCCACATCGGTGCGGGCCGCACGGATGAATTGCGCTTCGTATTCCTGCGCCTGCAAGGCACCCAGTTCGCGCGTCACGCTGGCCAGAACCTGCGGATTGTCATCGACCTTGCCCGGTTCGATATCGACCAGCTGGATCAGCATCCAGCCATTGTCATCAGGTGCTTCGAGGCGCTTGACCGAATTTTCCGACATGCTGAACATCAGCACCAGCGGTGGGGGAGGGCGGCGTCCTCCCTGCGCGAAACGGGTCAGTTCCTCGCGGGTCATCGCAATCCGGTCAGGGCGGGGCAGCGGCTTCTTTTCTTCGGCCAGCGCCTGCTCGATCGCCATGCCCTTGCCGACTTTTGCCAGCACCCGGTCTGCGGCCAGACGCGCCTGCTTTGCACCCTGGGCCAGCATCCAGGCCGCGTTGACCTGTTCCTTGATTTCCTTGAGCGGAGCAGGGGCCGACTGGGTGATTTCAGTCACTTCATAGATCAGGAACAGCTTGCCCGGATCGACTTCGGCCAGTTGTGGTTCGCCTTCATCCATCGAGAAGGCGGTGGACAGGGCAGGGGTGAGCATCGGGTGACCTTGCGAATCAGGCTTGCCATAAACTCGCCCGTCAGCCGTGATTGGCGGGGTCACATGCAGCTGCAGGCCCAGTTCCTTGGCAATGTCAGTCAGCGCCGCGCCGCCATCCAGTTCTTCCTCGATCCCCGCTGACAGGTCGATGATGGCCTTGCGTTTCTGTTCGGCGGCCAGTGCGGTGGAAATTTCGCCGCGCACCTGATCGATCGTCTTGCCGGGCGATTTCTCGATCCGGTCGACCCGCACGAGGTAATAGCCCAGCGTGCCTTTCAACGGCTCGCTGACCTGGCCCTGCGGCGCAGCGAACATCGCGGTGGCGAGCGCCGCAGAGGTCTGCCCGGCATAGGCACTTTTCGAAACCAGCCCTGTACTGCTGGTGCGCAGTCCTTTTACCCGAGCCGCCGTGTCAAGCGGCTTGCCGGTGGCAAGTTCGGCTTTGACGGCCTTCGCCGCCTGTTCCGTTGGCAGAACAAGCTGAGTGAAACTGCGCTGTTCCGACGGCGCGTAAAGCGCGGCATCGCGCTTGTAGCGGGCCGCGACCTGCGCCTCAGTCGGCGCCTTGAGATCCTTGAGCGCCGATTCGTCGAAGGTTGCATATTGCAGCACGCGCCGTTCGGGCCGGATGTAGCGGGTGCGCGTTTCCTTGTAGAATGCGTTGAGCTGCGCTTCGTCGGGCCCCTTGGCGGGGGCGTAGGCTGCGCTGGGGATGAGCGCGATTGCACCCTTGCGCGCTTCGCTCAACACCCCGGCATAACGGCGGGCGATCGAGCTTGGCATGACCGTGCCGAAAGAGACCGGCACGGCCGCCTGCTTGACCAGCAGACCCTTGGCCAGATCGTCGCGCAGTTCCTTTTCGCTCAACCCCTGCTGACGCAGCGCCTGCTTGTAGATCTCATCGTCGAACTTGCCACTGGCTCCCCGGAAATAGGGCGCATTGGCAATTTCGCTGTCAACCAGCCTGCGCCCGGCCCGCAGCCCGATGTTCGATGCGAACACGGCCACGGATTCGCGGTCCAGCATTTCATCCAGAACCTTGCCGACCGCGCCTTCGACCACGAACACCTGCATGGTCACGGTGGGGTTTTGCTGGCGATAGCGTTCCAGCGCGGTCTGGACCGAACGTTGCAGTTCAGCCGTGCCGATCTTCTCATCGCCGACAGTCGCCACGCGATCGCCGCCTGCAACGCCGCCAAACAGCTTGTTGGACGATACGTCGGTCCCGGCGAAGGCGAGGGCGATCAGCCCCAGGAAAGCGATGGCAACGATGACCCCGATGCGGGAGTCGAGAAATCTGCGGATGAGCTGGATCATGAAAAGGGGCCGTTCGCGCTGTAGCAGGGGGGCAGGTGAATTGGTCGTTCGCCGCGCTTTATCGCCGCTGCGGCTCTGCCGCAACAGGTGAACGTACATGCGCCACGATGTGGAAAACCAGCTTTGACATGGCGCCTGCTCCGGTCTAGCGGCCCCTGACACTTCCCGTCTGCGGGCGGGCAATCACGCAATTTCAGGCAAGAAACATGGCCCAGCGCCCCTATATTGTTGGAAACTGGAAAATGCATGGCACCCGCGCCATGCTCTCCGAAGCGCGCGCGATCGATCGTGCCGCTGAACGGCTGACCAAGGTTGAGGTGGCGCTCGCTCCGCCTTTCACCCTGGTTCACGCGACCCGCAAGGAAGCGGGACTGATTGGCGTCGGGGCACAGGATTGCCACCCGGCGGAAGGCGGCGCGCATACGGGCGATATTTCCGCGCCAATGCTCAAGGATTCGGGTGCCGGCTTCGTTATCGTGGGCCACAGCGAACGCCGCAACGATCATGGCGAGAGCAACGAACTGGTTCGCCGCAAGTCCGAAGCGGCGCTGGCAGCAGGCCTTGCCGCGATCGTCTGCGTTGGCGAGAGTGAGGCGGAACGCGATGCGGGCAAGGCCGTGAAGGTGGTGACCGCGCAGCTTGAAGCCTCCCTGCCGGAAAGCACGGACTGTGCTGAAAAGCTGACAGTGGCTTATGAGCCGGTCTGGGCGATCGGCACCGGGCGGGTTCCGTCAGTTGGCGATGTCAGCGAAATGCACCGTGCGATCCGCGCGATGCTGGTCGGCAAGTTCGGCGAAGCGGGCGAAACCGTGCGAATTCTCTATGGCGGCTCCGTAAAGCCGGACAATGCGGCCGAACTGCTTGGCGCGGACGAGGTGGGTGGCGCTCTGGTAGGAGGGGCAAGCCTTACGGCGGAGAGCTTCCTCGGAATCATCCTTGCTGCGGCAGGTGAAAACACAGACTGAGCTGCAAAGCTTGCCAGCCACGCACCGCGCACCTAAATGCGCGTGGCCATCCGGCCATTCACTGCCAAAATCGGGGTTCGCCCATGTCGCTGTTTTTGTTTCTGACTGTCGTCCAGGCGATCATTGCCGCCGCGCTGGTTGCG
>JAURML010000187.1 GCA_030830695.1 Caenibius sp.
CGACGATTTTTTCAAGGAGGATTGGGGCTTCATCTTCGTTCCTTCGTCACTACGACGAAGCCCCAATCCTCCTTAATTCACAACCTCAAATCTGGGACATAGGTGCTGACGGGGAACAGTTGTTCGCGTTTTCGCATGGTAGCCTGTTGTGCGCCGCAGTGCGAGCAGGCGGCCGTGTTGCCGCAAAGATTAGGCTTTCCGGGCGATCCGTGCTATGTGTTACGCGCTGACGTCGAATTATGCGACGGACTTCGACTTTTGACGACCGCCGTCTGGCCCCCGTTGCGTACGGATGGCCCCCGGCGCAAACCAGACGACGACTTCCTTTCATCGGACGATCTGAAGCACGACCCGCAGGGCAGATCCGCCCGAGGGCAATCACTCGTTTCTTGAAAGGGAACGCTCATGCCTGTTGGCACCGTAAAATTCTTCAATTCCGACAAGGGCTATGGTTTCATTCAGCCCGAAGACGGCGGCAAGGACAGCTTCGTCCATATCTCTGCCGTGCAGGCCGCCGGCATGCACACGCTCGAGAAGGACCAGCGCCTGAGCTATGAGGTCGAAAGCGGCCGCAATGGCAAGGAATCGGCTGTTAATCTAGCCGCTGCCTGATGCCAGATTTCCCCGGCGGGACATGCGTTTCGCCGGGGCTTTCTCCCCCAGTCCGGAGGCGCTCATGGCCCAGAATTTCGAGTTCTACGATGAACGCGCCCGCGAGGCCGCGCGCGAGGCAACCGTCGCCACGCTGGACAATGTGCGCGAACGTGCGCTGCGTTCGGAAAAGGCCTGGCGGGTAATGGCGGACCGTGCGCTGACGATCGAGCAGGACCGGGTCGAGGCCAAGCGCGCACGCGATGAACGCATCGCGCTCGAACTGGCGGAAGCGGACGCCTTCCAGCAAAGCTGACCGACCTGAGTCGCTGGCGCGCTGCCTGCGCCTTTCCTATCCGGCCGCCGGTGCGCTATGATGCACCTCATGAGCCAGCATTGCTTCCCTCGCCTCTGTGCGATCCGACCCGCCTGCCTGCCGCGCCCTTTTCATCGCGCCGCGCCCGTGCGCGCGCTGCTCGCCCTGTCAGGCGCAGCGGCGCTGGCCGCCTGCCATCCGGGCGGATCGGGGCACGGAGTTCCCGGCGATCCTGACGATCCGCGCCCCTTTGCCGGTATCGGTTCAGAGGAGGAATTGCGCTTTGCCGGAACCGAGCCGTTCTGGGGCGGCAGTGTGAAGGGTGCCACGCTGATTTATACTACGCTAGAAAATGCAGAGGGCACGGCGATCACCGTGACCCGCTTCGCCGGGCGCGGTGGCCTGTCCTTCAGTGGCCGGCTTGACGGGCAAGGTTTCGACATGATGGTGACGGAGGGCAGCTGCAGCGATGGCATGTCCGATCGCGCCTATCCCTTCGCTGTCACTCTGCGCATGGGCGCGGAGCAGCGCGGCGGCTGTGCCTGGAGCGCGCAGCATCACTTTACCGGACCGTCCCAGCCATGAGCGGGCGGACCGCCTCTTGCCAATGCGGCCAGCTCAGGGCGCATTGCACCGGCGATGCCGCGCGCATTTCGATGTGCCATTGCCTGGCCTGCCAGAAACGCACCGGTGCGCCCTTCAGTGCGAACAGCCGCTTTCCGCGCGGGCAGGTGCGGATCGAGGGGGCGAGCCGCAGCTGGCAGCGCCGGGCCGATACGGGCAACGGGGTGACGCATCACTTCTGTCCCGATTGCGGAACCACCGTCTACTGGGAACTGTCCGGCTTCCCCGATGTGATCGCGCTCGCCAACGGGCTGTTCGCTGACCCGGCCTATCCCGCGCCGTCAGTCTGTGTGTGGGAAGAGGCACGCCATCTCTGGACGGACGAGATCGCCGCGCTCGACATTCCGCGCTGGCCGCGCATGCCCGATTGAGCGCGCGCGGCCCGGTCAGCGGCGCATCAGCCGGGTGACGCCGGTGACGAAGAAGGCGGTCGACCAGCCCATCAGCAACACCCCGTTCATACCCTCGATCGCGGCCACCAGGCGCCATTGTTCGGCCAGCAGATCGTCATCGTAACCGGTGGTTGAATAGGTGATGGTGGAAAAATACACCGCCTCGCGGATGTGCGGCAGCGCCCCCAGTTCCAGATAGAGCGCGGCATAGGCCCAGATTTCTGCAGCATGTAGAATGAACAGGCCCAGCACCAGCCCAATGGTGAAAACCAGCGCGCGCAGGCGCGTGTCGCGCCAGGGGTGTTCCGCCTCTTCGCGCAATTCCATCCGCAGCACCCTGCTCAGGAACATCAGCCCGGTGCCGTGCCAGATGACGGTCAGCAGCACCATGCCGGTGGAAATGGCGAGTTCATCGAACATGCGCGCTTATTTCAACGCTTCGCGTGCAGCGTCAATATGCGCTCAGCGTGCATCGGCCAGGATCATTTCCGCGCCCTTTTCCGCGATCATCATGGTGGGCGCATTGGTGTTGCCCGAAGTGATCGCGGGCATGACCGAACAATCGGCCACGCGCAGCCCGCCAATCCCCGTTACGCGCAGCCGTTCGTTCGTCACCCGCCCCATGGCGGCGGTTCCGGCCGGGTGAAAGATGGTCGTCGCGATATCGCCGATGGCGCCGATCAGCTGCGCATCCTCGGTGATAGCGGCGCCGGGGCGCACCTCTTGCGGCTGGTATCTGGCCAGCGCCGGCTGGCTGACGATCGCCCGGGCCTGACGCACGGCGGCCAGCGCCACCTGCCGGTCCGCTTCCTGCGCAAGATAGTTGGGGCGGATCAGGGGCTGCGCCAGGGGGTCCGCGCTTGCCACATGCGTGCTGCCGCGGCTGAGCGGGCGCAGGTTGCACACGCTGGCGGTGAAGCCGGGGAAGGGGTCGAGCGCCCCGCCAAAGGCTTCGAGGGTGAGCGGCTGGACATGATATTCGAGATCGGGGGTCGCCACATCGGGGCCCGAGCGTGTGAAGGCGCCAAGCTGGCTGGGGGCCATTGCCATCGGCCCGCTGCGGTTGAGCGCATATTCCAGCCCGATCATCGCCTTGCCCCATAGCGTGGCCGCGCGCTGGTTGAGCGTGGGGACGCCCGACACGCGCCAGGCGCAGCGGATCTGGAGATGATCCTGCAGATTCTCGCCCACTTGCCGCTGGTCGAGCACGGGGACAATCCCCAGTTCGGCAAGGCGGCGGGCATCGCCGATCCCGCTTCGTTCGAGAATCGCGGGGGAGCCGATGGAACCGGCGGCAAGGATCACCTCGCCGCGCGCGCGCGCCAGCCGCGCTTCGCCGCCCATGCGATAGTGAACCCCGGCAGCCCGCCCATCCTCGATGGCGAGGCGATCCACCAGCGCATCCGTAACGACCGCGAGATTGGGGCGCTTGAGTGCGGGTTTCAGGAAGGCGTCGGCCACGCTCCAGCGACGGCCGCGCTTCTGCGTGACTTCGAACAGACCGACGCCGTCATTGTCGCCCCGGTTGAAATCGGTGGTGGCGGGCACGCCATGCTGCTGCGCAGCGCGCTGGAAGGCGTCGAGAATGTCCCAGCGCAGCCGCTGGCGTTCGACCCGGTATTCGCCGCCCGCACCATGAAACGCGCTTTCGCCGAGCCAGTGATCCTCGACCTTGCGGAAATAGGGCAGCACATCGTCCCAGCCCCAGCCGGCCAGGCCCATTTGCCGCCAGCCATCGTAATCCGCGGACTGGGCACGGATGTAGATCATGCCGTTGATAGACGAACAGCCGCCGATCACCTTGCCGCGCGCATAGTTCAGCCGCCGCCCGTTCAGCCCTGCTTCCGGTTCTGTCACCATGCACCAGTCCGTGCGCGGGTTGCCGATGCAGTAGAGATAGCCCACCGGGATGCGGATCCAGTGGTAATTGTCCCGGCCCCCCGCCTCGATCAGCAGCACCCGGTTGCGCGGGTTCGCGCTCAGCCGGTTGGCCAGCACGCAGCCTGCGCTGCCGGCCCCGACGATGACATAATCGAAGTCGCTCATGCACTGGGTCATAAAGCACAATTCCGCTTACGCCACGCGGCTTTTGCGCTAGTCTGCGGGCATGAAACGGACCGTGTTCCTGTCGCTTGCGGTCATTGCCGCTGCCCCCGCCGCCGCGCTGGCGGACGATGGCCTGGCCCTTCCTGCGGTCACTTATCCGGCGCTGCCCGAAACGGGCGGCACGATCTTCGATTTCATCCCGCCTGGCTGGGCGATGGAGCCTGCCCGCCCGTTGCGGCGGCTCGACGAGATCGGCGACGGGCTGGAGTGGCACCCTGACGAAGCCGGGGAAGAGGGCGCGGAGGGGCAATGACCTTCACCTTCGCCGTCCCGCCTGTTAGGGGCAGCTCCAGATTACCGTGACAGCGCCTGAAGGAGTACTCATGTCCACTACGACCCCCGCCTGGCTCGCCAGTGCCCTGCCCAATGCCCGCGCGGGTCATGCGCGGCTGACTGTGGCGCGACTGGGCAGTGCGGAACTGCTGGGCAAGGGCGGCTTTGTGCTGACCAGCGCGGCATTCGCGGATGGCGAAGCACTTGATCCCAGCTTTACCGCCGAGGAAGAGGATGCCGTCGCCCCGCCGCTGGAATGGAACAATCCGCCCGCAGGGGCGATGGAACTGGCGCTGATCGTCGAAGATGGTGATGCACCCGGAGCCGATGCAGCATGCCACTGGCTGGTCTGGGGGCTGGCCGCGCAGCAGGGCAAGCTGATGGAAGGAGAAGTTCCGCCCCGTACCGGCAAGAATGCGAAGCGCAACAGCGAATGGCTGCTTCCCGCCCCGGCGCCGGGCGATGATCCGCATGATTATGTGTTCCAGCTCTATGCGCTGGACCTGCCGCTGACGCTGATGCCGGGCGCCACCCGCGCCGAACTGGTCGAGGCGATGGACGGTCATGTGCTGGGGGTGGCTGTGCTCACCGCCAATTTCGCGGCCAGCGAGGAAGAGGACTGGAATGACGGTGAGGACGAGGATCCGGAATAGGGTGAGCCCGTTGTGGCCCGCCACCGCGGCGCTCGCCCTCGCGCTGGCGCTGGGTCAGCCCGCCGGGCCGCTGGCCGCGCAGGACGGCGGCCTTGCTGAAACCCCGCTGGAAGGTGCAGTCGCAGTTGCGCAGCTGACGCCGGAGGTGCCAGCCGATGCGGGACCTGCGCCCGAACCGGCGCCGCAGCCACTGCCCGCTCCACCCGCCGTTCCCGCAGGCCCGACCCCGGAACAGCTTGCCGGTGCCGCGCTGGATGCAGCGCCTGTGTGGGATGGCCATAATGACACGCCGATCCAGTTGCGCGCGCGTTTCCGCAATCTGATTGGTGCCTTCGACTTCTTCGACACGCGCGATACCGGGCTGGAGGGGCCGATCCCGCGCCCGATGCAGACCGATCTTGCCCGTCTGCGCCAGGGGCGGGTCGGCGCCCAATTCTGGTCCGTCTTCGTTACCGCCGATCTGCCCGAGGCAGAGGCCGTGCAGGCGGTGCTGGAACAGATCGACGTTGCCCGGCGGCTGGTCGCGCGTTATCCGCAGGACTTGGAAATGGCCTATAGCGCCGATGATGTCGCGCGAATCATGAGCGAGGGGCGGATCGCTTCGCTGCTCGGCATGGAGGGCGGCCATTCGATCGGGTCAAGTCTTGCCGTGCTGCGCCAGATGTATGCGCTGGGCGCTCGCTACATGACGCTGACTCACACCAAGAATACACCCTGGGCTGACAGCGCCACGGATTCGCCCGTGCATGGCGGGCTGACCGATTTCGGCCGCGATGTGGTGCTGGAGATGAACCGGCTCGGCATGCTGGTCGACCTCAGTCATGTCAGTGACGATACGGCGCGCGATGCGCTGGAAGTGACCCACGCGCCGGTCATGTTCAGCCATTCTGGCGCGCGCGCGGTGGGGCCGAGCCCGCGCAACCTGCCGGATGACATATTGGCGCTGGTCAGGGCCAATGGCGGGATCGTGATGGCAATCGCCCTGCCTGCCTATCTGACCGGCCCGGCGGTCGATCATGCGGGACTGCTGGCCGCGCAAAAGGATGCGGCGAAGGCAGCCTTTCCTGACGATCCCGACGCGGCGCGCGCGCAGGCCGATGGCTGGCTGGCAGCCAATCCCGCCCCTGTCGTCAACCTTTCAAGCGTGGCAGATCATATCGATCATCTAGTGGCCATTGCCGGGATTGAGCATGTCGGCATCGGCGGAGATTATGACGGCATGCCTTCCGGCCCGACCGGGATGGAGGACGTTTCAGGATACCCCGCCCTGTTCGCGGAACTGGCGCGGCGCGGCTATACGCAGGACGATCTGGAA
>JAURML010000188.1 GCA_030830695.1 Caenibius sp.
GTATCGCCCACCAGCACCGGAAACGGCGACACCGCCATGGCTGCCCTCCGGTCCCGCTTCGCTCCACCTGCGGACAGCCATGCGCCGGAGGCAGTTTTACACTAACAATCAATACGGACCACTCAGTGGGGGCCGGTCAATGCCGGGCGCGGCTTTGCCGAAACGCTGGCCGGGCTCTTTACCGGCGATCCCGAAGTGGCGGAACTGGCGTGGATTGAATGGGCAATGGCCTGCGCCTTTACCGCGGCGGACTGCGCCCCGTTCACAGCACAGGATTTTGCCGCCGCCACCACCGGCTTCAACGACGGCCAGTGGAACGATCTGCGCCTGCGCATGGCTCCCGGCCTCGCCCTGCGTGAAGTTGCGCACGATCTGCCGTCATTGTGGAATGCGCTGGCCGCGGATGAACCGCCGCCTGCACGGGCGGTGCTGCGGCCTCTGCCCGCCCCGCATTATTGCATGGTCTGGCGCGAAGGCTGGCGATCGACCTTCATCCTGGTGGACGCGGATGAAGGGCTGGCGCTGCACCATATGGCCGCAGGCGGCAGTTATGGCGAAGCCTGCACTCTGTTGCTGGAACGGATGGACGAAACGGCGGCGCTGGCAAAGGCCGGCGCCATGCTGGGCAACTGGCTGAGACTGGGGTTGATTGCGGGCATCGCCGCCGCCTGATTTTATGCTGGCATCGCAATTGCGACATCCTTATTGTGCCGAAAATTATTCGGATGAGAGGATCGTTTGCGATGCAGCTGGCAAAACCCCTTGCAGCCCTGGCCCTTGCCATATCCTGCCTGATGGCCGCTGCCTGTTCCGGGTCTGCGAGCAAGCAGGGAGACTGGACGCTTTACGGGCTGGACAGCAATGAACAGCGTTACAGCCCGCTGGAACAGATCAATCCGGAAACGGTCAGCCGACTGGGCCTGGCGTGGAGCATGGAATTGCCCCCGCAGGCCCGGTCAATGCAGGGCACGCCGCTGGCGATTGACGGAACGCTCTATTTCTCCACCTCGCTGTCCAAACTTTATGCGGTCAACGCCAGCGACGGGAAGCTGCTGTGGGAATATGATCCGGAAGTCGGCAAGGAACACCCCCGCGCGCTGCGCACCACGCAACAGGGCAGCCGCGGGATTGGCCATTTCGAAGGGTCGATCCTGCTCGCCACTCTGGACGGGCGACTCGTTTCAGTGGACGCGAAGACCGGCAAGCCCAATTGGGCCGTTGACACGATCGAGGAAGAAAAGGGCGATACGCGCAAGACGATCACCGGCGCACCGCGCGTGTTCGACGGAAAGGTGATCGTGGGCAATTCCGGGGCGGATTTCGGCACGCGCGGCTATGTCACCACCTATGACGCGCGCACCGGCAAGCAACTGTGGCGCTTCTACACTGTGCCCGGCAATCCGGCCGACGGGTTCGAGGACGAGACCCAGGCGATGGCCGCCAAGACATGGAGCGGCGAATGGTGGCGCTGGGGCGGTGGCGGCACAGTATGGAACGGCATGACTTATGATGCGGAACTGAACCGGATCTACATCGGTGTCGGCAATTCCTCCAATTACGATCCGGCCCAGCGCAGCCCCGAAGGGGGAGACAATCTGTTCCTTGCGTCAATCGTCGCGCTGGATGCGGACACCGGAAAATACATCTGGCACTATCAGGAAAACCCGCGCGAAGCCTGGGACTGGAAAGCCACCAATGAGATGATCCTGACTGACATGGACATCGGCGGGGAAAAACGCCCGGTGCTGATGCAGGCCGCGATCAACGGCTTCTTCTACATTCTTGACCGGCGCGACGGCAAACTGCTCTCCGCTGAAAAATACGCCAAGGCGACATGGGCCGAGAAGATCGATCTCAAGACCGGGCGACCGGTCGAGGTGGCCAATGCCCGCTATGAGAACGGTCCGGTCAGCCTCTACCCATCGCAGCTGGGCGCGCATAACTGGCAGGCCATGTCCTACAATCCGAAGCTGGGTCTGGCCTTCATCCCGGTTCTTCAGCAACCGGGCAAATACTGGACCACACCTGAAAAAGCCAAGGAAGCCGAAGCCTTCACGCTCGGTTCGCGCCATTACGAATTTGCGCTGGGCGCGCGCTTCAGCCTGGTCAAGCTGGACAAGGATGATGGCACGGGGGGCCTGCTGGCCTGGGATCCGGTCGCACAAAAAGCGCGCTGGACGGTGAAGTACAAGACCGGCTGGAACGGCGGGACCATGGCCACCGCATCCGGCCTTGTCTTTCAGGGCACCGCCGATGGCTGGTTCCACGCCTATGACGCGACAAACGGCAAGGAATTGTGGAAGTTCAACGCGATGAACGGCATCCTCGCCCCGCCGATCACTTATCTCGCGGACGGCGAACAATATGTTACCCTGCTCGTCGGCTATGGCGCAGCCGCGCCAGACGATCCAGGCTGGCGGTTCGGCGTGCACATGCCGCGGGTGCTGACCTTCAAGCTGGATGGCAAGGCAAAACTTCCACCTGCGCCGCCGCCGGGTTTTGGCGTCACGCCAATCGATGATTCGTCGTTCAGGATCGATCAGGCATCGGCCGCGCGCGGACGCGAATTGTGGCTGCGCAATTGTTCGATCTGCCATGTACCTGGCGGTGCCAATGCCAATTACCCCGATCTCAGGCAATCGGCGATGGCGCAGGATCCTGAAATGTTGCGCAAGATCGTCAAGGAAGGGGCGCTCTCGATGCTGGGAATGCCCAAAATTGACGAGCTGAGCGATCAGGACATCGCGGATATCAGCATGGCGGTGCGGGATTTCGCGCGCCGCGCGGCAAATGGCGACACCTCCGCGCCGCCCGGTTCGCGCCTGTTCTGAAGAGAATGGAAAATCGCGCGCGGGCCGGGGCAATCCTCCTGCCCGCCGCGCGTGCCAAATGCCGTGCAGTAAACCTTCAGCCTGCCATGGTCAGATCGAGGCCGGTCAGTTCCCGCAATTTTTCCAGCGTCAGGCCGTCGACCATCTCGATCACTTTCGCCCCATCAGGGCCAAGCTCGAAAATGGCAAGATCGCTGTATAGCCGCGAGACGCAGGCCAGACCGGTCAGCGGGTAGGTGCAGCGTTCGACCAGCTTGCACTCACCCGTCTTGCTCAGCAGGTTCATCATGACGAACACCTGCTTGGCGCCGACCGCCAAATCCATCGCCCCGCCCACGGCGGGGATCGCATCAGGCGCACCGGTGTGCCAGTTGGCGATATCGCCATGGACCGAGACCTGATAGGCGCCCATCACGCAGATATCGATATGGCCACCGCGCATCATGGTGAAACTGTCACCGTGATGGAAGAAGCACCCGCCGGTCAGCAGGGTGACCGGCTGCTTGCCCGCGTTGATCAGATCCCAGTCGATATCCTCATCCGCCGGGGCCGGACCCATGCCGAGGATACCGTTCTCGCTATGAAGGAAGAAATCGCCCTCCATCGGCAGGTAATTGGCGACCGTCGTCGGTTGCCCGATCCCGAGATTGACATAAGCCCCTTCGGGAATGTCGCGGGCGACCCGGGCGGCGAGCGTTTCCTTGTCCATGCGCTGCATCGTCTTTTCCCTTTTCCTCAGGCTGCGGCCGCAGATTTTCCCGGAACCGGGACCACCCGTTCCACGAAAATGCCCGGGGTCACGATTACTTCGGGATCAAGCTCGCCCAGCGGCACGATCTCGCTCACCTGCACAATCGTGTGCTTTGCCGCCATGGCCATGATCGGGCCGAAATTGCGGGCCGCCTTGCGGAACACCAGATTGCCCCAGCGATCGGCCTTCAATGCCTTGACCAGCGCGAAATCAGCATGGATCGGATATTCCAGCACATAATTGCGCCCGTCAATTTCCCGCGTTTCCTTGCCTTCGGCCAGCATGGTGCCAAAACCGGTCGGGGTGAAGATCGCCCCCAGGCCTGATCCCGCCGCCTGGATACGCGCGGCCAGATTGCCCTGCGGCACCAGTTCCAGTTCCAGATCGCCCGCGCGATAACGCGCTTCGAAATGCACCGATCCGGCCATGCGCGGGTAGGACGCGATGACCTTGCGCACGCGATTGGCCTTGATCAGTGCCGCGATGCCCACATCGCCGGTCCCGGCGTTGTTGGAGATGATGGTCAGGTCCGTTGCGCCATGATCGACGACCGCATCGATCAGCTCGGCCGGAACCCCGGCCTCCCCGAAACCGCTGACCATGATGGCCGCGCCATCATAAAGCCCGGAAACGGCCTCTTCGAGCGTCGGAACGGTCTTGTCGATCATTGCAGGAATCCCCTCACAGCCATCGCCGCAAAAACAGAATTTTATTCGACATAGCGAATTTCACCGCCCTGTCAAAGCCCGCAAAGCATCGTCAGGATTGCACTCAGGCCACACCCCGCCGCGCAAGCGCGTGATGCAGTTACGGGGCGCGATCCCGACAACATGGGCGCGGGCGCGTGAGCATGCTGAACGGGGCATAGGGTAAGGTGGACATGGCGCCGCATAGAGGATTCGAACCTCTGACCCCCTCATTACGAATGCAATGTAAGTACATAGAAAGGCTGAATAAACTCAGTTGCGAGCGGAGCCATCCCCCGGGCATCTTTCGGAAAACCCACTGAGTTCCCGATGTCTGTGGAATCCTGCCTCACTCATTTAACCGCTGAAAATGCTATGATTGCATCCTGAGCGACAAATTGACCCGTTCCAGACCCAACAAGCTGCGCTGAGTACCAAACTTCAGGAAGTTCTCCGATTGGGTCTCAGTGCGCAGCATCCATTCAGCGCGATTCCATCGCCATTTTCCCGGCGAGCATGCCGCCATCCAGCAGATAGCTCGCTCCAGTAGAATAGCTGGCATCCTCGCTTGCCAAAAATCGTGCGAATTTGGCGATTTCTTCAGGTGTGGCAAAGCGCTTCATCGGGATGATGCTGACGCCTTTTTCCCTGATATCGGGTGTGCCGGCACTAATCGCCGCCTCTTCAAGCGACCGCATCATGGCCGTATCAACTGGCCCGGGATTGATGCAATTCACCCGGATATTGTGTTCGGCCCATTCGATGGCGGCTGTCTTGGCAAGCGCGATCACGGCATGCTTGCTGGCCGAATAGGGCGCAAGGCCGGCATTGCCGCGCAACCCTTCGGTGGAGGAGGTCACAACCACTGATCCGCCACCCTGACGCCTTATGGCCGGGAAAAGATATTTCAGACCCAGGAACACGCCTCGTGCATTGACGGCCATGATCCGGTCGAACGATGCCGCATCGAAGTCTACCAGTGGCTTGCGTGCGTATGTGATACCGGCATTGAGAATTCCGATATCAAGTCGGCCATGCGCGGCTTCAGCGGCGGTAACGGCTTCTTGCATCGAACGCTCATCGCCGACATCGCATACATGCCAGCTTGCCGCGTCACCTAAACGCAGGGCGACTGCACGCACGGCCTCGGCGTTGCTGTCAACAAGCGCAACCCGCGCTCCACCATCAATCATCTGCAGCGCAATGGCACAGCCGATTTCCCCTGCACCGCCTGTTACCAGTGCAACTTTTCCCTCAACGAACATTGCATGCACCTCCCAGTCAGAGCGCGTTGCCTCGCGCCCATGCGCCGTCCGCACCCTATCCGGGGCGATCGCCTGACACAAAATCCGAAACTGTCTCGACTCATGATTGACCAACTTGTCACACGAATGCTAGACCCTCTGCAACAGTGGTGTGGAGAATCACTGCGGCAAAAGTGTGGAGAGTGATGTTAGACAGGGCAACCGATCCGGCTGACGCGCGATTTCTGGATGAGCTGTATGCTGGGTGGCAGTCCCGCATGATGGCAAATCCGGATTACAGCATGGAAGATCTGCGCGACATTTTCGAGGAATGGCACAGGCCCGCGCTGGAGCCGGAAGGCGTTTGCTACCGGTCAGGATCGATTGGCGGTGTTCCTGCGATCTTCGCAATTCCAACGGAAAATAGTGGAGATACCGTCGCCTATTGCCATGGGGGCGGGTTCTGCGTCGGCTCGGCTGAAGGGCGCAGGAAGCTTGGCGGGCATCTTGCCAACCATTTGCGGGCGATGGTTGTCGTCATTGACTATCGACTGGCGCCGGAAAACCCGTTTCCAGCCGCCATCGAGGATGGTGTGGCAGTCTGCCGCGCGCTGCGCACGCAGCAGTCTGGCAATGGGCGTATCCTGATTGCGGGCGATTCGGCCGGCGGCAACCTTGCGATCGCCACCACGCTTAAATTGCGAGATCTGGGGGAACCTCTCCCCGACGGCATAATCGCTTTTTCACCCTGGCTGGACATGGAACACCGGGGCGAGACAATCGAAACCAGGGCTTTGACTGATACCCTGGTCAACAGGGCAATGCTGGAAGGTCTGGCGCAGACCTATCTGGCGGGCGCATCGCCGGTCAACCCGCTGGCCAATCCGCTCAAGGCCGATCTCGCAGGGTTGCCCCCGGTCTATGTAAATGCGGGATCGGCCGAGGCTTTGCTGAGCGACACGACGCGCTTTGCCGAAGTGGCTCGCAGCGCGGGCGTCGATGTGACGATGTCGATTGCCGAAGGCATGCAGCATGTTTTTCCCTGTCTGGCCGGGCGGGCGCGAATTGCCGACGATGAACTGGGAAGGGTTGCTGCCTGGCATCGCACGCTCAAGCCCGCGCAACACTCCAGCTAACACATCAGGAGCCTGATTATGGACTATGAGGCAATAGTGATTGGCGCCGGTTTCGCCGGGCTTTATGCCCTAAAACGGTTGCGCGATGACCTTGGGCTGCGCACGCACTTGTACGAAAAGGGCAAGGGCGTGGGCGGCACCTGGTTCTGGAACAAATATCCCGGCGCCATGTCGGACACGCGCTCGCACCTCTATTGCTATTCGTTCGACAAGGACATTCTCCAGACGAACAATTTCGTGCAGCATTATCGCCTGCAGCCAGAGATCCTGGACTATCTGGAAGGTTTCGCCGAACGCTTCGATCTGTTGAAAGACATGTCTCTGGACACGGAAGTGGCCGGTGCGGTCTGGAATTCGGACACCAATTGCTGGCACATCGAACTGGCAGATGGCGCAACGGTAAGCGCCCGTTTCGTGGTTACGGCGCTTGGCCTGCTTTCCATGCCCAAAATGCCAGACATCGAAGGGATAGAGGGCTTCACAGGTGAAATGGTTCACACTTCACGCTGGCCCGATGATGCGACCTGGACAGATAAGCGCGTTGGCATCATCGGAACCGGTTCGACCGGGGTGCAGGTGATCACGGCCATTGCGCCTGCGGTGAAGCACCTTTCTGTCTTCCAGCGCTCGCCGCAATACAGCGTGCCGTCAGGTAACGGCTATATGAGCCAGGAACACATCAGCCAGATCAAGGGCAATTACGAAGAAATCTGGAATCAGGAAAAAGAGACGATCACCGTTTTCGGCGCCAGGGAAAGCCATGTTTCCGCGCATGACGTGAGCCCTGAGGAACGCGAGCGTGTGTTCGAGGAGGCCTGGGCAGAAGGAGGCGGCTTTCGCTTCATGTTCGGCACCTTCAACGATCTGATCGCCGACGAAACGGCAAACGGCTATGCACAGGAATTCATCCGATCGAAAA
>JAURML010000189.1 GCA_030830695.1 Caenibius sp.
ATCGACACGGTACCGCGCAAATGGGGCATCGGGTTGAACTCGGCCTTCAGGTCCGGCAACGTCGAACCGCCCGTGCCATCGCCCTTGGGGTCGCCGCCCTGCGCCATGAAGCCGGGAATGACGCGGTGGAAAGTCACGCCGTCATAGAATCCCTCACCGGCAAGCTCCTTGATCCGCTCCACATGGCCGGGGGCCAGATCGGGGCGCAGCTTGATTACGACATCGCCGCTTTCCAGCGACAGGGTCAGTTTTTCGTCAGCCATGATGTGTCTCCTGAATTGCGCGCACCGCTATAGGGATGCCAGCGCCAATGTCACGCCCGGGAGCACTCTGTGGTTGCTTTTGCGTCGCACAAATCTACACCCCCATCCATGGCTGGCGAGGACACTGACGACATTCTGCTCGATAGCGCCCCGCCCGGGGCGGAGCCGACGCGCGACGACCGCCTTGATGACGAAGACCGGCTGAAACACGATTTCGTCGAAACCGTCCGCGATGCGCTGGCCGAAGGCGACGATGCGCTGACTTATCAGCTGGTCGATCCGCTTCACCCTGCTGACATCGCTGACCTGTTCGAACTGCTGCAACCGCCTGAACGGCGCGCACTGGCGCGGGCCATCACTGACCTGATGACCGCCGAGGTAATCAGCGAGCTGAACGACTACGTCCGCGAGGAACTGGTCGAATCGCTCAGCCCCGACGCCGTGGCGGGAATTGCCGAACAGCTGGAAACCGATGACGCGGTCCAGCTGATCGAGGATCTCGAACCGGAAGAACAACAAGCCATTCTGGCCGAAATGGAGCCGGAAGACCGGGCCGCGATCGAATCCGCGCTGGCTTATCCTGAAGAAACCGCCGGGCGCCTGATGCAGCGCGATCTGGTGGCGGTGCCGGAACATCTGACCGTCGGCGACCTGATCGATTACCTGCGCGAAAACAGCGATCTGACCACTGAATTCTGGGAAGTCTTCATCGTCGACCCGCAACACAAGCCGGTGGGCACCTGCCTGCTCAGCTGGGTGCTGCGCACGCCACGCCATGTGGCGCTGGCCGATGTGATGCAACGCGACCAGACGCTGATTCCGGTCACCATGGATCAGGAAGAAGTGGCCCTGCGCTTTCAGAAATACGCGCTGATTTCTGCCGCCGTGGTCGATGAAAGCGGCCGGCTGGTCGGCCAGATCACAGTCGATGACGTGGTCCACATCATTCAGGAAGAAGCGGGCGAAGACGTACTGCTGCTGTCCGGTGCGGGCGAAGGCGACATTAACGAGCCGATTCGCGAGGCCTATGCCGCGCGCGTGCGCTGGCTGGTTGCCAATCTGGGTACCGCGCTGATCGCCTCGCTCATCATCGCCAGCTTTGGGGCAGCGATCGAAAAGCTGGTCGCGCTGGCGATCCTGATGCCCATCGTCGCCAGCATCGGCGGCAATGCGGGCACTCAGACGATGGCTGTGGCGGTACGCGCGCTGGCCATGAACCAGCTGACGCGCAGCAACACGCGCCGCATCCTGTGGCGCGAAATGCGCGTTGCCATGCTGAACGGAGGCACGATTGCGGCGTTGATCGGGCTGGCCACCGCGCTGATCTTCTCGCCGCTGCTGGGCGCGGTGATCGCGCTGGCGGTGATCATCAATATTTTCACCGCCGGAATGGCTGGGGTCATGGTGCCCGTGCTGTTCGACCGGCTGAAGCAGGATCCGGCGGTCGCCAGTTCGGTCTTCGTCACCATGATCACCGACTCGATGGGTTTCTTCGCCTTTCTCGGCCTCGCGGTGGCGAGCGGACTGGTCAGCTGACTTGCACGGCGGCGCGATGCGCCTAAATGCAATGCATGCCGCTCAGTATGACCAAGGTCGCCTTCGGGGCGAAAAGCATTGACGACCTGCGCCAGCGGCTTGAAGCACGGCCCGATATTTTCGCCAGCACCCGCTATCTGCCCAAGCGGCACCAGGAGATGGTCGGCGGATCGCTCTACTGGATTTTCGAGCATGCGCTGATCGGCCGCACGCCCATCACCGGATTTGCCCAGCGCGATGATGGCCGCTGGAACATTCATCTCGAATCCCGGCTGATCCTGGTGGAGCCGCGCGCCAAGCGGGCGCACCAGGGCTGGCGTTATCTGGACGAACAGGATGCCCCGCCCGACCTGGCCGACGGGGTGGTTGAAGGCGATGTCATGCCCGGCAGGCTGGTCAGGGAACTGGCGAAGCTGGGGCTGGTCTGATCCCGCGCTTCACAATTGCACGCCGATCCGGGCGCCCGCCCAAACCGCCAGCGCATAGAGCACCACCGTCAGCAGGCAACCCGCAAGCAGCGCGGGCCAGAAACCGGTCCCGTTCCGCAACAGCCACGGGATCACCAGAAACATGGGCAGCGAAGGGATCACGAACCAGAAAGTGGCGCTGGAATGCGCCGCCATGTTTGCCGCGTCCGGCCGGTCGCGCCACAGCCAGATCATGCCCAGGATCGAAACCAGCGGCAGCGATGCAATCAATGCCCCCAATCCCGGAAACCGACGCGAAACTTCCGACACAATGGCGATGATGACCCCTGAAAGGGCCGCCTTCAGCACCAGATACCACATCCCGATTTCCTCCGACGTTCAGCGCACGGACCGAAACGCCTTGCGCAGTTCTTCGGTAAACAGTGCCGGCTTTTCAAAGGCCGCGAAGTGGCCGCCTTCGTCCAGCTCGTTCCAGTAGATGAGATTGTGCATGCATTTTTCCGCCCAGCTGCGCGGGGCTGCGTAAATGTCCCTGGGGAAGATGCTGCACCCCATCGGAATGTGCACATCAGTGGCCACGAAACAGCCGTGGAAGCTTTCCCAATAAAGCCGCGCCGAAGATGTGCCGGTATTGTTGAGCCAGTAGAGCATGATGTTGTCGAGCATCTCGTCCATGCCCAGCGCGTTCAGCGGATCGCCATTGCAATCGGCCCAGCTCCAGAACTTCTCGTAAATCCAGCATGCCTGCGCGACCGGGGAATCGGCCAGACCATAACCGAGCGTCTGGGGGCGGCTGGCCTGCTGATCCGAATAACCGCCGTCCCAGCGGGCATAATTGGCCAGTGCCTCCAGTGCGGCCTGCTCGACAGGTGTCGCATCATCAAACGGCCCTTCCGGCAAAACCAGCGGCAGGTTGACGTGAATTGCGGCCAGACCTTGCGGCGCATCGGCGCCCATATAGGTGGTGATTGCGGCCCCCCAGTCCCCGCCCTGAGCGACGTAGCGATCATATCCCAGCCGCGTCATCAGCTGATGCCAGACCTTGGCAATCCGCCCCACGCCCCAACCGGTTTCGCGCGGCTTGCCCGAAAAACCATAGCCCGGAAGCGAGGGAATGACGAGGTGGAAGGCATCGGCCGCATTGCCGCCATGCGCCTGCGGATCGCTGAGCGGACCGATCACTTTCATGAACTCGATCACCGAGCCCGGCCAGCCATGCGACAGGATCAGCGGCATGGCATCGGGATTGGGCGAACGGACATGCAGGAAATGGATGTCCACCCCGTCAATCGTGGTCATGAACTGGGGGTAGGCGTTCAGGGCCGCTTCGCAGCGGCGCCAGTCATACTGGTTGCGCCAGTGATCGACCAGCTTTTGCGCCTCGGCCAGCGGCACGCCCTGGCTCCAGTCATCCACAACTTCCGGATCGGGCCAGCGGACCATATCCAGCCGCCGGTTGAGGTCGGCAAGCTGGTCATCCGCAATCGCGATGGAAAATGGCCGAATGCTCTCGCTCATCGCTCTCGTCTCTCCCGTTCCGGTTTTTACTGTCCCAGCCACCAGTGCAGCAGGCTGTGCGCGATGGCCTGCGGCGGTGGCGGGGTAAAGACCGCACCTTCGCGTCGCGCCATTGCCTCGGCCACTTCCTCGCGGCTGAACCAGCGCGCATCCTCCAATTCGGTGCGATCGATCGTCAGCGCGGGATCGTCAGTTTCGGCATGGCAACCGATCATCAGCTGCGACGGAAACGGCCACGGCTGGCTGGCGACATAGGAAACCTTGCGCGCCTTCACGCCCGCTTCTTCCAGGACTTCGCGCGTCACCGCCTCTTCAATCGATTCGCCCGGCTCGACGAAACCGGCCAGCGCTGAATAGAACCCCTTGGGGAAGCGCGGCTGGCGGCCCAGCAGCAGCCTGCCATCATGCTCCACCAGCATGATCGTGACCGGATCGACGCGCGGAAAATGCTGCCCGCCGCAGGCACCGCAATCGCGCTGCCAGCCGGCCTTGGCGGGCTGCGTCGGCTGGCCGCAGACTGCGCAGAAGCGATGGCGCGCATGCCAGTCAACCAGGCTGCGCGCCATGCCATACGCGGCAAGATCGTCCGGCCCCATAATCCCCATCGCGGCGCGGGCACGGCTGCCCATCTGCAGTGGCCCCGCCTCACCCTGTTCGGGCACGGCGGCAAAGCAGCCATGCCCGTCGCGCAGGCCAAGGAACACCAGCTCGGCATCGGGCGCACAATCGGCCAGCGTGCCCCATTGCAACGCGCCTTCGGCATCCAGCACCGGATCGAGCCCATCCAGCCTGAGCAGGCGCGCGCGCCAGTCCTTCAGACTTTCCAGCTGCGCCGGATCGGAGCGGATGTGATCGGCACGGTCGATCGGCGTGCCGGCAAAACCCATTGTCGGAGTGTTCATCGTCAGGTCCGGCCTGCCTTGTTGCCTATCAGTTGCAGCGCATCGCTCATCGCCACTTCGGGAAACTCGCTGTGCACCGGGTAAGCGTCTGATGGCATATACTGCGTATAGAGGCCAGCCCGCCATCCGCGCGCCACATCGGCAAAGGCGATGGTGCCCGCCGCCCCGCCCCAGCCGAAGGTTCCCGCTTCCGCGCCCAGCCCGACGCGCCCGCCCGCGCCAAAGCCGCCGCCATTGGCCAGCGTGCCCTTGGTGCTGACGCCTTCGGGCAGGAGGTTGGATGTGCCCAGTGCAACCGCGGCCTTGCTCATCACCCGCCGGCCCGCGAACACTCCGCCGCCGATCAGCATGCGCAGGAACCGGTCGTAATCGCGCGGGCTGCTGACGAGCCCCGACCCGCCGAAGGGAAATGCGGGCGCTTGCAGGAAGATGGAGGCCGCCGCCGGATCGAGCGGCAGCAGCATGCCCTTCAGCACGCCGTAATTGGTGGTCAGCCGCCCGGCCTCGCTGCGCGGCACCCGGAAAAATGTGCTGGTCATGCCCAGCGGATCGAACAGGCGCTGCTGCAGGAAAGCATCGAAGGGCTGGCCCGAAACCACCTCGATCACCCGGCCCATCAGGTCAAGCCCGGTGGAATAGCTCCAGCGCGTGCCCGGCTGATAGACAAGCGGCATCGCGGCTAGCCGGTCAGCGAACACTTTCAGGCTGGGCGCGCGATCGGGCGCGCCGAACAGTTCGGTAATGGGAAGACGGCTGATCGCGCCGGGCACCAGCCCTGCCTTGACGAAGGCGGTTTTCAACGGCCCCTTCTGGATGATCGAATAGCCAAGCCCGGAGGTATGCGTCAGCAGATGACGAATGGTGATCGGCCGCACGGCGGGCACCAGATCCTCAATCGATCCATCCGGCACCCGCTGGACCTGCATCTTCGCGTATCGGGGCAGGATGTCCGCCACTGGCTGGTCAAGCGAGAGGGCGCCTTCGTCCACCAGCATCATCGCCGCCATGCCGGTCACCGGCTTGGTCATCGAATAGATGCGGAACAGGCAATCCGCATCCACGGCGCCGCGTTGCCCCAGCGTTTTCGCGCCGCGTGCAATGGCCTGCGCCTCGTCCTGCCCGAAACCGACAGACGCCACCGCCCCGGCCAGCTTGCCCGATGCGACATATCGTTCGACAAGGGCGCGCACCCCGGCCCAGCCGCCTTCGCTGGCCAAGGCCAGCCGCGCACCGAACGGCAGGCGGACCCCCAGTAACGCCGAGGCGGCCAGGAAATGCCGCCGCGTCAGTGCCTGTCCATTGGCCTCTTTCATCCGTCCTCCCCAGCCATTGCCCGCGTCGCTGCCTTGGCAAAGGCCGTTGGCAAGCCCGCTTCATCAAGCCGCACCAGCGGCCACCATTCGCCCGCCTGCGCATCCAGCGCGGAATGATCTGCGCCATCGTAATGCAGGACTGACAGGGTAAGCGCACAATGCGTGAAGATGTGCTGAACCGATCCGGCCGGCCGCCACGGCCCGCGCAAGGGTGGCGGGCCGGCGCCATCCGCTCGCGCGCTCCAACCATCGTCAGGCAGCGCGCGCATTCCCCCCAGCATGCCCTTGCCCGGGCGGCGCACCAGCCACACCGATCCGCCCCGCTCGATCCAGAATGCGCGGCCCTGCCGCTCCGGCCGGGCCTTGCGCGGCGGCTTCACCGGCAGGCGCGCGGGATCGCCGCTCCTCCGGCCAAGGCAATCTTGCGCGAGCGGGCAGGCAAGGCAGCGCGGATCGCGCGCGGTACACACCGTCGCCCCCAGATCCATCATCGCCTGCGCGAAGTCGCCCGCCCGTTGCACCGGGGTTATCCGATCCGCACAGGCGCGGATGGCCTTGCGCACGCCCGGCAGCGGCTCGACCAGGGCGAAGAGGCGCGCCACGACCCGTTCGACATTGGCATCCACCACCACTGCGCGCTGTTCGAACGCAATCGCCGCGATGGCGGCAGCGGTATAGGCCCCCAGCCCGGGCAGGGCGCGCAATTCGGCCTCGCTCGCCGGAAAGCCCCCCATCGCCGCAACGGCGCGGGCACAAGCGATCAGATTGCGCGCGCGGCTGTAATAGCCCAGCCCAGCCCAGGCGGCCATGACCTCCTGCTCCGGCGCGGCGGCGAGCGCATCCACATCCCCCCAGCGCGTCAGGAACCGCTCATAATAGGATTTCACCGCGCTCACCGTGGTCTGTTGCAGCATCACTTCGGACAGCCACACGCGATAGGGATCGGGTGGCGGGCAACCGGGCGCACTGCGCCAGGGCAAGGCGCGCGCATGGCGGCCATACCAGGCAAGCAGCAATTCAGAGATGGAGGCGCTGGCGGTCACGCCCCGCCTATGGCATGAGCGCAGCGGCAATGGAAAGCGATCCTCCCTCCCCACCGGTTCGCGCCGGCAAGGCGCGCGGCAAGAACGCGAAGCCATACGAACGGCCGCGCGGCGGCAGCGCAAGGGCGATTGGCGATCTGATGCCGCAAATCGGACGCACCGCCTTTCGCCGTTTCGGTTTCGTCCAGTCCAGCGTGGTCTCGCGCTGGCCCGAAATCGTTGGGCCGCATCATGCCCGCGTCTGCCTGCCCGAAGCGATCCGCTTCCCACCCGGGGAAAAGAACGAAGGTATCCTGCAACTGGTGGTGCTGCCTGCCCATGCCCCGCTGATCCAGCATGTGATCCCCGAGATTATCGAGCGGGTGAACCGCTTTTTCGGCTACAATGCCGTGTCTCGGGTCAAGCTGCGGCAAGGTGAGGTTAAGCCGCCGCGCGCTGAAAGGCCCAAAGCCGCGCCGCCATCGCTCAAGCCCATTCCGATCGGACTGGGTGACAGTCTGCGCGACATCGGCGACCCGGAATTGCGCACCGTGCTGGAATCGCTGGCCCGGAGCCTGACTGAAAAAGAAGACAGGGAAAGATGACCACCAGATTGCCCCGCATCGCGCGCCGCGCGGCCCTTGCCCTCTGCACCGCCGCAATTGCGCTGGCGGCAACGATGAACTGGAACACGGTCATCACGCAAACCCCGGCGGGCGGCCACCGGCTCGGCAATCCCGCCGCGAAGGTAAAACTGGTCGAATTCGTCAGCTACAGCTGCCCGCATTGCGCGGCCTATGCCAAGGAATCCGAAGCCGGACTGCGGATCGCCTATGTCACGCCCGGCGCCGTTTCGGTGGAGGTACGCCCGGTAATCCGCAATCCGGTCGATCTGGTGGCGACCATGCTGGTGCAATGCGGTCCGAAGGAAAAATTCTTCCTCAATCACGCGGCCTTCCTGCACGATCAGGACAAATGGCTGGCAAAATGGGCGAAGATGGGCCCTGCGACCAAACAGCACTGGACTAACGGAACTTTCGCCGCACGAATGCGGGCCATCGCCGTTGATCTCGATTTCTTCACGATCATGAGCAGGCGCGGCTATAGCCGCACACAGGCGGAAAAATGCCTCTCGGACGAGGGGGAGGCTCGCCGGATCGCGCAGTTGAGCACCGACAGCGCTGAACAGGCCGGCGTTACCGGAACGCCCAGCTTCGTAATCAACGATGCGCTGCTTGAAGAGGTTCATACCTGGGCCGATCTGCAACCGGCCATTGCCGCAGCGCTGAAGCAGTGAACCCCGCAATTTCTGTGGAATAAGCGGGCACCCGCGCAAGCCAGGCTTTGAGAGCCGCCACCCTTGGTCTAGCCTCCTCCTCCCAGTTCACAAGGACCGTCACATGAACCGCTTCGCCTTTCGCGCCGCCATGGCCGTGTTGCTTGCCCCGCTTGCGCTTGGCCTTGCTGCCTGCGGGGACAAGGGCGAATCCGGGCCAGCGGGCCTGAACGGCGATCCAGTCGCGCCGATTGCCGCGCCCGCGGGCAAGGCATGGGCGGATATAGTGGCCGAAACCGAAATGGGTGGCCATCTCATCGGCAATCCCGATGCGCCGATCAGACTGGTCGAATATGCCTCGCTCACCTGCCCGCACTGCGCCGATTTCTATGAAAAGGCGCAAGTCCCGCTGTTCGAGAAATATATCGCCAAGGGAACAGTCAGTTTTGAACTGCGCAACCAGATACATGACGGGCTGGATCTGACGCTGAACCTGCTGGTGCGTTGCAGCGGTCCGGAAGCCTATCATCCGCTCAGCGGCCAGGTCTGGTCGAACCTGAGAGGGATCGTCACCACCGTGCAGGCGAACGGGCCGAAAGTGGAAGCGGCGATGAAAAGCACGGATCAGGCCACCCGTTACAAGGCGATTGCCGATGCCGCAGGGCTGACCGATTTCTTTGCCGCGCGCGGGATCAGCAGCGATCAGGCGGCGAGCTGCCTTGCCAAGCCGGGCGTGGCAGACAAGCTGGTCAATCAGTCAGACACCCAATCGAAGGATCTGAACATCGAAGGCACGCCATCATTCCTGCTCAACGGCGCGAAGCTCGACGCCAAGGGCTGGCCCGATGTCGAAGCCGCGCTGCAACAGGCCGGGGCGCGCTGATGCCCCTGCCGGGTTGAAGGGGCGCGGACAGGATGCGCATCAGCAGGCTCAAGCTCAGCGGATTCAAGAGCTTTGTCGAGCCTGCCGAACTGCGCATTGAAGCCGGGCTGACCGGCATCGTCGGCCCTAACGGCTGCGGCAAATCCAACCTGCTTGAAGCGATCCGCTGGGTCATGGGCGAAAATTCGCCCAAATCCATGCGCGGTGGCGGGATGGAAGATGTGATCTTCGCCGGCACGGCGCAGCGCCCGCCCCGCGATTTCGCCGAAGTTGTCCTGCACGCCGAAACGGATGAGCGTGAGGAACTGGAAGTCACCCGCCGGATCGAACGCGGCGCGGGCAGCGCCTATCGCCTGAACGGGCGCGATGTGCGGGCGAAGGATATCGCGCTGGTCTTTGCCGATGCCGCGACCGGCGCGCATTCCCCTGCCCTTGTCAGCCAGGGCAAGATTGCCGGGGTGATCGCGGCGAAACCGGCAGAACGGCGCCAGATGCTGGAAGAAGCGGCGGGTATCGCCGGGCTGCATGTTCGCCGCCGCGATGCGGAAAGCAAGCTGCGCCAGACGGAAAGCAATCTGGCCCGGCTGGAAGACATCATGGCCGGGCTGGACAGCCAGATCGCATCGCTGCGCCGCCAGGCCCGGCAGGCTGAACGCTACAAGGCGCTGTCAGAGAAAATCCAGCTGGCCGAAGCGCGGCTGGTCTTTGCCCGCTGGCGCGATGCGGCGGCATCAGCGCAGGAGGCCCGGTCACAGGCGAAAGCATCGGAAGATCGGGTAACCAGCGCCCAGCAGGCGAGCGCTGCCGCGCAAACGGCGCAGGCGACCTGCGCTGAAGCGCTGGCGAAGGCCCGTGATGCGCTGGCCGACCGGCGTGACGATGCCAGTGCGCATGGCCACCGCATGGCGACGCTCACCAGCCAGCTTGAAGCGGCGGAACAGCGGCTGACAGACCTTGACCGCCAACGCGCGCGGCTGGAACAGGACCGCGGCGAAGCGGACCGGCTGACCCGCGACGCGGCAGAAGCGCTGGCGCGGCTGGAACGCGAACTGGCCGAAAGCGAAGCCGCGCTGAAAGCCGATGAAAAGGCGCGCCCGGCGCTGGCCGCCAAGCTGGAGGATATGGAACGCGCAAGCCGCGCCGCCGAGCTTGCGCTGGCCAAGGCCACTGCCGATCACGCCGGGGTCGAAGCGGAATGGCGCGTGGCCGAAGCCGAGGTTGCGCAAGGGGCTGCCCGGATCGCCCGGATCGAGGGTGAAAGCCAGCGCCTCGCGCAAGGCCGCGCCGCGCTTGGCCAGCAGGGCGATCTCGAACAGGCGGCAAGCGCAGCGCGCACGGCGGCGGACGATGCCGCCGCTGTGCTGGCGCAATTGCGCGCCGGGCTGGAGGCGCGTCAGGACCAGAAGGAAGTGCTTGCTGCCGCGCGCGACGAAGCGGCTGACGCGCTGGCCGCGGCGCGCGCCGAATTGGCGGGGATCGAGCGTGAACACGCAGCGCTGACGCGGGACCGGGACGCACGGGCACGACAGGCGGCGGGCAAGCATGGCCTGCCGGCCGCGCTGGACCGGGTACGCGCCGAACCGGGCTATGAACGCGCGCTGGCCGCGGTGCTGGGGCGCGATGCCAGATCGCCGCTCGGCCTACCCCCACAGGACGGCGAAGGCCGCTTCTGGGCAGGCTCTGCTCCGGGCGCCAGTGTCGCGGACAGCCTGCTGGCGCATGTGCCGGCCTGCCCGCCGGAACTGGAGGCGCGGCTCGCACTGGTCCATGTTGTGGACAGCGACGATCAGCGCCCCCTTGCCCCCGGGGAATGGCTGGTGACCAGAGGGGGGCACCTGCGCCGTTGGGATGGCTTCATCGCGCGCGGCGAAGGCGCGGCGGAAGCGGCCCGGCTGGAGGCCGAAAACCGGCTGGCCGAACTCGACGCCCAGCTTCCCGCCCGCCGCCGCGCGGTGGAAGAACAGGACGCTGCCCGCGTGATCGCGCAGGACGCACTTGCTGCGCTCCAGCGCGATCTGGTGGCGGCGGAACGCGAAGCGATGCAGGCGGGCGAAGCAGAACGGGTGGCGCTGCGCGCGCTCGATCAGGCGGAGGCCGCCCGCGAGCGGGCCGCCGCCCGGCTGGAAGAACTCGCGGTGGCAGCGGAAGAACTGGCGACACGGCGCGAGCAGGCCGAAGCGGAACTGGCGGCAGCGCAGGAAAAGCTCTCCACCCTGCCTGATCCAGAAAGCGGGCGGGCCATGCTGGAAGCGGCCCGGGCCCGGCATGAAGCGGCGCGGGCCACCTTGCAAAGCGCGACCGCCCAGCTTGCCGCGCATGATCAGGCCTTGGCCGTGGCGCGCGAACGCGCCGCCGCGCGTGCCGCCGATATCAAGGGCTGGCAGGCCCGCGCAGGCGATGCCACCCGCCGCCTGTCGGACATGGCCCGGCGGTTTGAAGAGATCGAGCAGGAACGCGCGATCACCGCTGCGAAGCCGGCCAGCCTGATTGCCGAGATCGAAGCAGGCGAAGCGGTACGCACCCGCCTGGCCGCTGAACTGGCCGAAGCCGAAGCGGGCGTAAATGCCGCAGGCGAAGCCGCGCGGTCGGCTGATGCGGCCTTTGCCGAAGCCAATGAAGCGCTGGCCTCGGCCCGCGAAGCGCGCGCGGGCGCAGTCGCCAGAGCCGAAAACGAGGAGGCGCGACGCAGCGAAATGGGCCGCATTTCGGGCGAGCGTTTCCAGTGCCCGCCATCCATGCTGGCCGGGCGCTTTGCCTTTGAAGAAGCCAGCGTTGCGTCGTCCACCGATGAATCCGCCGCGATGGACCGGCTGACGGCGGAGCGTGAACGGATCGGCCCGGTCAATCTCGTCGCAGCTGACGAACTTTCCGAGATCGAGGCAAAGCACGGCGAGAGCACGGCCGAACAGGCGGAACTGGCCGAAGCGGTGCATCGCCTGCGCGGTTCGATCGGCAATCTCAACCGTGAAGGGCGCGAACGGCTGCGCGCAGCCTTCGAGGAAGTGGATCAGCATTTCCGGCGCCTGTTCACGCGCCTGTTCGAAGGAGGGCAGGCACATCTGGCGCTGGTCGATTCGGACGATCCGCTGGATGCGGGCCTTGAAATCTTCGCCCAGCCCCCCGGCAAACGCCTGCAATCGCTCAGCCTGCTGTCAGGCGGGGAACAGGCGCTGACCGCCGTGGCGCTGATCTTCGCGCTGTTCCTGACCAATCCTGCGCCGATCTGTGTGCTGGACGAAGTGGACGCGCCGCTGGACGATGCCAATATCGACCGCTTCTGCGACCTGCTGGACGCGATGCAGCGCGAAACCGACACCCGCTATCTGATCGTCACGCACAATGCCGTGACCATGAGCCGGATGCACCGCCTGTTCGGCGTGACCATGATCGAAAAGGGCATTTCGCGGCTGGTCAGCGTGGACCTTGGCGGCGCGGAGCAGCTGCTGGCGGCCGAATAATCCGATAGCTTGCCGCGCCCGCTTGCCATCGCTACATGGCGCGCAATTCCACAATCATCAGATTTCCCCGAAGGACCACCGATGGCCGCCCAGTATGCATATGTCATGAAGAACATGACAAAGAGTTTCCCCGGCGCGCAGAAGCCAGTGCTCAGCAACATCAACCTGCAGTTCTATCAGGGCGCGAAGATCGGCATCGTCGGCCCCAACGGCGCGGGCAAATCCACGCTGATCAAGATCATGGCGGGCATTGACAAGGATTTTACGGGCGAGGCCTGGCCGGGTGAGAACATCACCGTCGGCTATCTGGAGCAGGAGCCGGAACTCGACACCTCCAAGACTGTGCTCGAAAACGTCAAGGACGGCGCGCGCGGGATCGCTGACATGGTCGACCGCTTCAATGAAATCAGCTCGCTGATGTGCGAGCCGGATGCGGATTTCGACACTCTGGGCGCCGAGATGGGCGAACTTCAGGACAAGATCGACGCGGTCGATGGCTGGACGCTCGACAACCAGCTCGAAGTGGCGATGGAAGCCTTGCGCTGCCCGCCGGGCGACTGGTCAGTCAAGGATCTGTCAGGCGGTGAAAAACGCCGCGTCGCGCTCACCCGCCTGCTGATCCAGAAGCCCTCGATCCTGCTGCTCGACGAACCGACCAACCATCTTGACGCGGAAAGCGTGGAGTGGCTGGAAAACCACCTCAAGGAATATGCCGGCGCGGTGCTGATGATCACGCACGACCGCTATTTCCTTGATCACGTCGTGGGCTGGATTCTCGAACTCGATCGCGGATCCTACTATCCTTACGAAGGCAATTACTCGACCTATCTGGAAAAGAAGGCGAAGCGGCTTGAACAGGAAAGCCGCGAGGAAAGCGGCAAGCAGAAGGCGCTGCAGCGCGAGCTGGAATGGATCCGGCAAACGCCCGCCGCGCGCCAGACCAAGTCCAAGGCCCGCATCCGCAAGTTCGAGGAACTGCAGAACGCGCAGGACAACCGCAGCGTGGGCAAGGCCCAGATCGTCATCCAGGTGCCGGAACGGCTGGGCGGCAAGGTCATCGAGGTGAAGAACATCTCCAAGGCCTATGGCGACAAGCTGTTGTTCGAAGACCTCTCCTTCACCCTGCCGCCGGGCGGCATCGTGGGCGTGATCGGGCCGAACGGGGCCGGTAAATCCACCCTGTTCAAGATCATCACCGGCAAGGAAACACCTGACAGCGGCACCATCGAGATCGGCAGCACCGTCCACCTCGGCTATGTCGACCAGAGCCGCGATCACCTTGATCCCAAGCACAATGTCTGGGAGGAAATCTCCGACGGGCTCGATTACATGAAGGTAAACGGGCAGGATATGAGCACGCGGGCCTATGTCGGCGCGTTCAACTTCAAGGGCGCGGACCAGCAGAAGAATGTCGGCAAGCTGTCAGGCGGTGAACGTAATCGCGTGCACATGGCCAAGATGCTGAAGGCCGGCGGCAACGTGCTGCTGCTCGACGAACCGACCAACGACCTCGACGTGGAAACGCTGGCCGCGCTCGAAGATGCGATTGAAAACTTCGCCGGTTGCGCCGTGGTGATCAGCCACGACCGCTTCTTCCTTGACCGTCTGGCGACGCACATTCTTGCCTTCGAGGGTAATAGCCACGTCGAATGGTTCGAAGGCAACTTCGAGGCATACGAGGAAGACAAGCGCCGCCGCCTGGGCGACGCGGCAGACCGGCCGACGCGGCTGGCGTACAAGAAGCTGACGCGGTGATATGACTATTCTCACTCAACGTGACGCCGTTGCTCGCGTTATGAGTGAGATGTTTGACAAACCATTGTTAAACAACAATATTCGTGGCTTGCTGGTCGAGGCAATGATTGCGTCAGTGCTGCATCCACAATGGACATGGTGTTCAGCCGACTATGCTGCCTGGGATTTCGAAAGCGAGGACGGAGTTTGGCTTGAGGTGAAGCAATCCGCCGCACGGCAATCATGGGCTCCAGAAACTGGTGGCGCATCAGCACCTCGGTTTGACATAAGAGAGCGCACATGCCGCTGGGTGGGGCCGAAGAAAATTTAAGGGAAAGGCAGATACGCGAGTATTTATGTCTTCGCCTTTCACCCTCTAACCAGCGACGAAGCTGATCATCGAGAACCAACACAATGGGAGTTCTATCCCGTTGCGACTTCAGACCTACCAGCGAGCAAAACGATTGGACTAAACACATTGCGCAAGCTGAGTAACGCCGTGGGGTTCTCAGAGCTCAAGGATGCTCTGAATCGAGTGCTAAGTCGTTAAACACTGTCATTCCCGCGTAAGCGGGAATGACGATAGCGGCTAGGAAAGATGATACAGCGGAGGGATGACGAAGCCCTCCGCGCGCGTTCATTCCGCCGTTGCGGCCTGCCGTTCCTTGCGCAGTTCGAAACCGGTATATCCTTCGTCCGCGCAGCGTTCCATCAGCAGCCGGTAATGGCGCACCCCGCCGGAATAGGGCATGAAAACGCGCGGCTTGCCGGGGATTTCAGCGCCATTGTAGAAAGATGGCGTCTGCATGTAGAGCGTCTCCTGCGCGCGTTCGTTGACATACTCGCCCCAGGCCCGTTCCGCTGCTTCGGTCGCCTCAATCTCGGTAATGCCTTCGTCTCGCGCCTTCCCGAACAGATCGACCAGCCAGTCCACCTGATCTTCGGAGGACAGGAGGACATTGGCGAGGAGCGAGGGGCTGCCCGGCCCGACGATGATGAACAGGTTGGGGAAACCGGCGGTTGCAAGGCCAAGCTGGCTGATCGGCCCGTTCGACCATTTCTGCTTCAGCGTCTGGCCCGCGCGGCCGGTGATTTCGGGCTTCAGCAGCGATCCGGTGAATGCATCGAAGCCGGTTGCGTAAATCACGATGTCGAATTCGAATTCCTCGGCACTGGTTTTGATGCCCGTCGGGGTAAAGCCTTCGATCGGAGTTTCCGAAATGTCGACCAGCCGCACATTGTCGCGATTGAAAGTCCGGAAATAGCCACCGTCAACCGACGGGCGCCGCGTGCCGAAGGGAAAACCCTTCGGCGTCAGCTTGTCGCGCGTCCAGGGATCTTCGACCTGTTCGGCAATCTTGCGGCGGATGAAATCGGAAGCAATCGCATTGGAAGCCTCGTTCAGCAGGATGTCCTTGAAAGCCAGCGCAAAGCCAAAGCCAAGCCGGTTCCATGCCTTTTCAAACGCTACCTCGCGTTCTTCCTCGGGCACTTCCGTCGCGGAACGGGGATCGGGCTTGAACCCGAGCCCGCTGGGGGAATTGCGGGCCTGATCGCGCCGCTCCGCATAATGCGCCTTTACATAGGCGTCCTCTTCATCGCTGACGGGTGCGTTGGCGGCGGGGATCGAATAGTTGGCGGTGCGCTGGAATACAGTCAGTTGACTCGCCTTGGCCGCTACCACCGGGGTCATCTGAACACCGGACGATCCGGTGCCGATGATGGCGACACGCTCTCCTTCGAAATCGACGCCTTCGCGAGGAAAGCGGGCACTGTAATATATCTGGCCCCTGAAATCTTCCTGCCCGGGATAGGTCGTGTTCTTCGGCGTGGAGAGCTGCCCCATCGCCAGCACGACGAATTGTGCGCTCCAGCTGCGCCCGTCCTCCGCTTCCACGGTCCAGCGCGCGCGTCCCTCATCATAGCGGGCACCCGTGACCGTGGTGTTCAGTTCGATATTGCGGCGCAGGTCAAACCGGTCCGCCACATGGCGGATATAGTCGAGGATTTCGGGCTGCGTCGCGTAACGTTCGCTCCAGCGCCATTCCTGCTCCAGCTCGCTGGAGAAGCGATAGGAATAATCGAAACTTTCCACGTCGCAACGAGCGCCCGGATAGCGATTGAAGTTCCACACCCCGCCCACTTCATCGTCACGTTCGAGCACGGTGACCGAAAAGCCCTGCTCCCGAAAGCTGTAAAGCGCGCGCAGGCCGGCAAAGCCAGCGCCGATAATCACGATGTCGACAGTCTGAGGCATGGATTCTCCCGTTTTCGCCGATCTGTCACAGCATTCCGAAAACGTCAACAGTTGTGTGGAAGCGCGGATTCACATCATTGTCGGCAAGAGAGGACACATTGAGTTCACGCGATCACCAATAGTCCCGCTTTTTCAATGGGCATTCTGATCAAGTCAATACCCGAGCACTCTCGCCATCGGCCCTTCGCATTCGGCATTTTCGCTGCAAGCACCCGCAGCCTGGCCGTTTTTCCACGACACCATTGACGAAAGCGCGGCCTTGTCCATACTGTTTACCCAAGGTCAACATACCGCAGCTGCGAGAGAGACAGGGAGGTCTGGAAATGGGACATCACGGAGGGAGCAGGCCATGAATGCAGCTTCCAGCCAGCCCCCGCAATCGCCCGAACACCCCGTGGCCATCGTTACGGGCGCAGCGCGCGGTATCGGCGCCGCCATCGCCCGGCGTCTGGCCGCGGACGGTTGCGATGTCGCGCTGGTGGACCTGTCGGCCGAGACATGTGACGAAACGGCGCGGGCTGTCGAGGCGGCAGGTCGCCGCGCCTTGCCGGTCGGCTGCAATGTAGCGGATGAGGGTCAGGTGGCGCACGCCATCGGCCAGATCGAGGCGATGCTGGGGCCGCCAACCGTGCTCGTCAATAATGCCGGCGTTCTGCGCGACAGCACACTGACCCGGATGAGCAGCGCAGACTGGGATACGGTCATCGACGTCAACCTGAAGGCCTGCTTCCTCATGTGCCGCCAGGTCGTGCCGCATATGCGCACCGCAGGCTGGGGCCGCATTGTCAACCTGTCCAGCATCGCCGCGCTCGGCGTTTTCGGCGAAACCAATTATTCCGCAGCCAAGGCGGGCGTTCAGGGGCTGACCAAGACGCTGGCGATCGAACTCGGCCAGTATGGAATCACAGCCAATGCGGTGGCGCCCGGGTTCGTGGTCACCGAGATGACCAGAGGCGTGGCGGATCGCATGAAGATGTCAATCGCGGAACTGTCGGACCTGATGATGCGCGACATCGCGGTCAAACGGACTGGCGCCCCTGACGACATCGCCAATGCCGTCGCCTTCTTTTGCGATTCACGCTCCTCATTCGTTACGGGACAGGTGCTTTACGTCGCGGGCGGGCCGCGCGGCTGACGCGGGGTTTGAAACTGCCGCCTTGATGCCGCATAAGTCATCAGTCCGGTCCAGTGATGACCGGCCACTTACTAGGCGCGCTGCTGACAACCGGTCACGCGCCAGATGCGGGGGTCGATTTCTTGGCTGCACATACGGTAATCGGCAAACGGCGCCTTTCGGCGCAGAAGGAAGCGCGCGCATCCTATGAAATCCGCAAGGCGGAAATCGCGGAAGCAGCCGTGC
>JAURML010000190.1 GCA_030830695.1 Caenibius sp.
TCCGCCGCCACTGCCTCGTCCAGCCGCAGGGCTGCCGCGCTGCGCGTAGCGTGCAGCGCCTCAGCGCGGGCGCGATAGATTTCTCTCGCCGCCCGGGCGACCTCCTCCAGTTCGCCCTGCTGCGCCTCGCCCCCTTCGATAGCGTCCAGCGCGGCGCGCATGGCCAGCATCCGGTCGGGCAGTTCATCCACCGTGCAATCATGCTTGCGGGCCAGCGCGCGCAATTCGAACAGGCGGGTTTCGATGCGGTCCAGCTCCATCGGCTCGAAACTGAGCGCGTCAGCCGCCGCCTCCAGCTTGCCTTCCGCCTCGCCCGCCTCGATCAGCGCGCGGTCCAGCGCGGCCAGCGCCTCGCCCAGCAGTGCATGTTCACCCGCGATCCGGTCCAGCCGCCGCGCGGCCGAGCGCAGCTGCGCCAGCGGACTGTCCGACCCGTCCCACAGGTGACGCAGCTCCTGCAGGTCGCCCGACAATTTCTCGCCCTTCTGCATGTCGGAACGCGCGCCCGCCAAATGCGCCTCCTCGCCCGCCAGCGGCTCGATCGCGGTCAGTTCAGCCAGATGCGTGAGCAGCAGATCCCGGTCCGCGCTGGCCTGAGCCAGATGGCGGCGCGCTTCATCCAGCTGCGCCTCTGCCGTGCGCCAATGCGCATGAGCGGCGGCAACGCCGTCAACATCCCCGCCGGCATAGCGATCCAGCAGGGCGCGGTGGCCGCGCGGATTGACCAGGCCGCGATCATCGTGCTGCCCATGCAGTTCGACCAGCGCTGGCGCGAGTTCACGCAGCAGGGCCGCGCTCACCGGCCGGTCGTTGACGAAGGCCTTGCTCCCGCCATCTGCCTTGACCCGCCGCCGGATGATCAGCGGCTCACCCGGTTCCACCTCCACCTCCGCTTCGTCCAGTGCCGCCTCCACGACGGGCGGCAGGGCCGGGAATTCGAAAGTGGCGGTCACGCTGGCCTGTTCTTCCCCGGCGCGCACCAGCGCGGTTTCCGCCCGATTGCCCAGCACCAACCCCAGCGCGTCCAGCAGGATCGACTTGCCCGCCCCGGTTTCGCCGGTCAGCACGCCCAGCCCGGAATCGAATGCGAGATCGAGCGCATCGATCAGCACGACATTGCGAATGGCAAGTTGGGTCAGCATCGGTCTGCGCCAAGTTCTAGCCTATGGCGCAGCCGTCGTCACCGCTCGCCGCGCGCAGTCCACAAGGGAATGGTCGCGGCCCCGCCCTCGGCATTAATTGCAAACGCTTCTCATTTGCTATTACTCATTGCGAGTCACTCGCAATTAGGGCGCCTCCTCTCCGTCGAACAGGGTGCCCCATGTCCAGAATCGTTCCGTCCCTTCGCCCGCAGCCCTTCACCGCGACCCTGTTCGCTGGCGTGATGGGCGCGGCATTGTTTCCCGCGACTCCGGCGCTGGCCGCTGCGGATACAGACGCAGGGCCGGGCCGCAGCGACATCGTGGTAATCGGCCGCCAGCAGGCTGACGCCAATCCCGATGCCGATCCGCAGGCAGCATACAAGATCGACCGTTCGAGCAATGGCAAGTTTACCGAAGAAGTACGCGACACGCCCAAATCGATCACCATCATCCCCAAGGAAGTGATCGAGGATGTCGGCGCTACCACCTTCCGCGACATCGCCCGCACCACCCCCGGAGTCACCCTGGGCACTGGCGAAGGCGGCAATGCGTTTGGCGACCGGATCTTCATCCGCGGGTTCGAGGCGCGCAATGACATCTATATCGACGGCATGCGCGATCCGGGCGTCTCCAGCCGCGAGGTCTTCGCGATCGAGCAGATCGAAATCGTCAAAGGCCCGTCCAGCGCCTTCATGGGCCGGGGCACCACCGGGGGTTAGGTCGGCCTGCAATCCAAACGCCCGCAGTTCGGCAATGACTTCACCGTGGCGGAACTGACCGGGGGCACGGACAATCTGCTGCGCGGCAATGTGCTCAACATCTTCGACCAGCGCTATTACGATGCGATCTATCGTTCGGGCACGCCGTTCAGCTATGTCGCACCGGGGCGTTCCGCCACGCTCAGCGTCGAAGTGACGTTCTGATGCTGCTCGCCATTCCTGACGTGCTGAGCCGCAGCGAGGCGGCGGACCTGCGCGAAACCATCGCCGCCGCCGAATGGATCGATGGCAATGCGGCCAGCGGCGCAGGCGCAGCCAGCGTCAAGCGCAACCGGCAATTGCCCGAGGACGGTGCGATCACCCTGGCCGCACAGGAGGTGGTTTCCACCGCACTGATGGGCAATGCAGCGTTCCTTTCCGCCGCGCTGCCTCACACCGTGTTCCCGCCGCTGTTCAACCGCTTCGGCGGCGGGGAGAATTTCGGCCTGCATGTGGACAATGCGATCCGCTTCCACTCCGGCAGCAGCGCGCGCATCCGCACGGATCTGTCAGCCACCCTGTTCCTGACCGATCCGGAGGATTACGAAGGTGGGGAACTGGAAATCGAGGGCGGCTTCGGCACGCTGTCTTACCGGCTGCCTGCCGGGCACATGCTGCTCTACCCCTCCACCAGCCTCCACCGGGTCACGCCGGTGACGCGGGGGGAACGGATCTCCTGCTTCTTCTGGCTGCAATCGCTCGTCGCAGACGCGGCAGCACGTGAAATGGTCTATGATCTGGACCAGAGTGTGCAGGCCCTGTCTGCCGAACGCGGCAAGGCGGATACCGAGGTGCTGCGCCTGACCGCGCTCTATCACAACCTCATCCGCCGCTGGGCGCAGGTCTGATTGTCAGTTCAGGCCCCAGTCGGCCAGCACGTCCCGCCCGCCTTCGCCCACCTGCGGGGTCGGGCGGGTCAGTTCGCCAGGCGTCGCGGACAGACGCGGCGCGGGCGCGGGATGAATGCGTCCGGCAAATTGCCGGAAAGTGCCGCGCTCGACGAAATGCGGATGCGCCCACGCCTCGCTGATCGAGAGCACCGCGCTGATGCAGATGTCCTTACCTTCCGCCCGGGCCAACCACTCGTGGCGCGGACGCGAGGCGAATATTTCCGCGAACAGCGCGCGCAACGCAGGCCAGTTCGCACGATCATCCCGGCTGGGGATCGCGACCGGATCGAGCCCAAGCAGCGTCAGCAACGCGGCATAAAACTGCGGCTCCATCGCTCCCACGGCAATGAATTTCCCGTCAGCAGCCGGATAGACGCCGTAATCGGGCGAACCGCCATCCACGCTGTTGGCCATCCGCTCCTCGCTCCACAGCCCACCTTGCAGCATCGCCTGGAAGGCGGACATCATGTGGGCCACGCCGTCGACCATCGCCACGTCGATCACCTGGCCCTGCCCCGTGCGGCGCGCATGATGCAGCGCCATGAGAATACCCGAGACGAGATACATCGCCCCACCGCCGATATCGGCAACCAGATTGAGTGCTGGGCTGGGCGCCCGGTCGGGAAATCCGGTGGGATAGAGCGCGCCGGCCAGCGCCGCATAATTGATGTCATGCCCCACCGCGCTGGCCATCGGTCCATCCTGCCCCCAGCCCGTCATCCGGGCATAGACCAGCGCGGGGTTGGTGGCCTGCAGCTGCTCCGGGCCAAGCCCCAGCCGCTCCATCACCCCCGGGCGCATCCCTTCCATCACCACATCAGCACGCGCGGCCAGATGGATAGCCATGGCGCGCCCATCCTCGCTTTTGAGATCCAGTGCGATTGACCGCTTGCTGCGATTGTAGAAATCGAATTCGGGCGGCGCGGTGTTGGGCCGGATATCACCGGGCCGGTCAATCCGCACGACATCCGCGCCAAAATCCCCCAGATAGGCGCCCGCGAACGGCGTCGGGCCAATCGCCCCGAATTCCAGCACCTTCACATCGCAAAGCGGCCCAGCCATCGCGCATCCCCTTGTCAACATTATTCACTTGGCGCGGGCAAGTCATTGGCCCTACCAATATTCCGATTAGGCAATCGATCAGCTGACGCCAAGGGAGAGAGAAGAAATATGCGCGGTACCGGCATTCTGGCCGAAGCGGTGGCAAAATGCCCGCACGGAATCGCAACTGTCTGCGCCGACCGGCAGCGCAGCTGGCGCGAAGTGAGCGAGCGTGTCCCCCGCGCGGCTGCGGGATTGCGCGCACTGGGGCTGGAACCGGGCGGCACGGTGGCGGTGCTGGCCATGAATTCGGATCGATACCTCGAACTGTTCTTCGCGATTCCCTGGGCGGGCGGGATCGTCGCCCCGCTCAACATCCGCTGGTCCGAAGCGGAGAACGCCTATGCCATTAATGACAGCGACGCTGCGATCCTGTGCGTGGACGACGCATTCCTGTATCACGTCCCCCGTCTGCGCGCCGAAGCGCGGGGGCTGAAGGCGCTGGTGTGGATTGGTGATGGTCCGACGCCCGACGGCATGGACAGCTATGAAGAAATGATCGCGAGCCACGATCCCATGGAGGACGCAGGCCGCGCGGATGACGATCTTTACGCCATCTTCTACACCGGGGGGACAACCGGCCTGCCCAAGGGTGTGGCCATGTCGCACCGGGCCATCGGCTATGGCACGGTCTCCTATCTGGCCCTGCTGCCGAGCATAGAGGACCTGAGCTTCCTGTATATTGCGGGCTATTTCCATTTCGCCGCCGCCAGCGCGCTGTACTACATTACTATGGCGGGCGGAACGCATGTGATCCTGCCCAAATTCGAACCCGTACCGGTGATGGAGGCGATCACCCGCCATCAGGTGACCAACATGGTCATGGTTCCCACCATGGTGAACATGCTGATCAATCACCCGGACTTCGACCGCTATGACCTCTCCAGCCTCAGGACCTGCGTTTACGGCGGCTCGCCGATGCCCGAAACGCTGATGGCTGAAGCCGCGCAGAAACTGCCGGGCTGGGAGTTCTACCAGATTTACGGGATGACCGAGACCTGCGGCTTCGCCACGATGCTGCGCTGGCGCGACCACGTGTTCTCAGGCCCCAAGGCCAGCCGCATCCGTTCCGCCGGGCAACCCGCACCGGGAGTGGAGGTGAAGATCGCCGCGCCCGATGGCAGAATCCTGCCACCCGGCGAACTGGGCGAAATCTGCATGCACAGCGATTATCTGATGAGCGAATATTTCAACAAGCCGGAGCAGACCGCCGAGGTGCTGCGTGATGGCTGGATGCATTCGGGTGACGCCGGCTATCTGGACGACGACGGTTTTCTCTTCGTCGCCGACCGGGTCAAGGACATGGTCGTAACGGGTGGAGAAAATGTCTTTTCGATCGAGGTGGAGCGGGTACTGTTCAAGCATCCCGCGGTGCTGGAAGCCGCCGTCATCGGCATCCCGAGCGAGGAATGGGGCGAAGCGGTGCATGCCGTGGTGGTACCCCGTCCCGGCATGAATGTGAGTGCCGATGAACTGATCGCGCATTGCCGCACCGCGATCGCAGGCTACAAATGCCCCAAATCGGTGGAATTTCGCGACGAGCCGCTACCCGTGACCCCGGTAGGCAAGGTACGCAAGAATGTGCTGCGCGATCCCTGGTGGGAAGGCCGGGACAAGAAGATCGGCTAGGCTCCGGGCCTGCTCAGCTGGCTTCAGCGTTGGGTGCGTATTTGCTCATCAGCTTGAAGGCGCGCTGATACCATTCGCTGCCGGGATAGTTGGAACCCAGCACGGCGGCGTATTTCTTGGCCTCTTCCGGAATGCCGAGCGCCAGGCTGGTTTCGGTCAGGCGGTAGAGCGCTTCGGGTGCGTGGCTGGTGGTGTCATATTGTTCCACCACCTTTTCAAAGCGGATGCGCGCGGAAATCCAGCGGCCCAACTTTTCATAGAAACGCCCGATTTCCATTTCCTTGCCGGCCAGGTGATCGCGCACAAGGTCAATCTTCAGCCGCGCATCGGCGGCATATTCACTCTCGGGATAGCGGCGGGTCACATCGTTGAGCGCCTGCAGCGCCTGCGCGGTGGCCTTCTGGTCGCGCTGCACATCGCTGATCTGTTCATAATAGCACAAAGCGATCAGATAATAGGCGTAAGGCGCGTCCTTGTTGCCGGGGTGAATCGACAGGAAGCGCTGCGAAGCCTGAATCGATTCGTTGTAATTCCGGGCGACGTAATAGCTGAACGCGCTCATCAGCTGGGCGCGGCGGGCCCAAGGCGAATAGGGATGCTGGCGCTCCACCTCGTCGAACAGGGCGGCGGCCTGCTTGACCTTGCCGCTGTCCAGCCGTTCTTTCGCAGCGGCGTAGAGCGTTTCGACGTCGCGCGCGACGTAGCTGGTGTCCTTCTTGCTCTTGCCGCCGCCGCACCCGGCGGTCAGCAGCAAGGCGGCCGAAACACTGGCCGTTAGGACGAGCTTGAGGGGCGAGCGAGCGCGCATGTTCTTCGTCAGCATGGCGCGCCTATAGCCAGCGCACCGCTGAACGCCAAGTGAAGTGTGCGCCCCCGGATGCGGAAATCGGTGAATTGCCCTTTGCGCCCGATGGCTCAGCCGGCGCGGTCAGGCTCTGCATCCGAATGGATCACCAGCCCCAGCCCGCGTTCCGCCGTGCCAAGGTCCAGGTAATCGCGCCATTGCGCGATCTTGCCCTCGCGCATTTCCATCACCCCCGTCACCGGCAACGGCACCGGCGGTCTGCTACCGTCATTGAGGATCAGATAATCAACCCGTTCCGTGAACACGACATTCCCGGCAGAGGCGATGTGCAGCGTTTCGATCTCCACCTTGAAGGCGGTAAACAAGGCGGTGATGTAGCTGCGGATTTCGTCCTGCCCGTGGCGCGGCGGCAGCGGCATGTCGATATAGCTGGCGTCTTCGGTGAAGATGCCCAGCATCCCTTCGACATCCTGCGCCCGCCACATGTCCATGAACCGCAGCACGGTGCGTTCATCCGCGGTCTTGCCGTCTTGCGGGGTCAGGGGCATGCATCTCTCTCCTAAGTGACCTGGGCCGCTATTCCTCGCCCATTCTCAGCGCTGCGATAAAGGCTTCCTGCGGAATGCTGACATTCCCATATTCGCGCATCTTGGCCTTGCCCTTTTTCTGCTTTTCCAACAGCTTTTTCTTGCGGGTGATGTCGCCGCCATAGCATTTGGCGGTCACATCCTTGCGCATCGCACTGATCGTTTCACGGGCCACTACCTTGCCGCCGATCGCGGCCTGGATCGGGATCTTGAACAGGTGGCGCGGGATCAGCTCCTTCAGCCGTTCGCACATGTGGCGGCCGCGTTCCTCGGCCACGTTGCGATGCACGATCATACTGAGCGCATCCACCGGATCGCCGTTGACCAGAATGCTCATCTTGACGAGATCGCCTTCGCGCAGCCCAATCTGCTCATAGTCGAAGCTGGCATAGCCGCGGCTGATGCTTTTCAGCCGGTCGTAGAAATCGAATACCACCTCGTTCAGCGGCAACTCGTACGTCACCTGCGCCCGCCCGCCGACATAGGTCAGGTCAGTCTGGATCCCGCGCCGGTCCTGGCACAGCTTGAGGATGGAGCCGAGATATTCGTCAGGCGTGTAGATGGTCGCCTTGATCCACGGCTCGTCAATCTGTTCGATCCGGCTGGGATCGGGATAGTCGGCGGGATTGTGCAGCAGGATTTCCGCCGCATCCTCGGTCCTGGAGGCGCGCAGCTGGATGCGATAGACCACGCTGGGCGCGGTGGTAATCAGATCCAGATCATATTCGCGGGTCAGCCGCTCCTGAATGATTTCCAGATGCAGCAGCCCCAGAAAACCGCAGCGAAAGCCAAAACCCAGCGCTGCGCTGGTTTCCATTTCGTAGCTGAAGCTGGCATCGTTCAGCCTCAGCTTGCCGATGCTTTCGCGCAATTTCTCGAAATCGGCGGCATCGACCGGGAACAGCCCGCAGAACACTACCGGCTGCACTTCCTTGTAGCCCGGCAGCGCCTTGTCCGCCCCGCCCTTAACCGTGGTGATCGTGTCACCCACGCGGGCCTGCTCCACCTCCTTGATCTGCGCGGTGATGAAGCCGATTTCACCGGGGCCGATTTCAGGCAGGTCAGTACGTTTGGGGGTGAAGCAGCCAACCCGGTCAATCAGGTGCTGCGTACCGCCCTGCATGAAACGGACCTGCAGTCCCTTGCGCAAAACCCCGTCAATCACGCGCACCAGAATGACCACGCCAAGATAGGGATCGTACCAGCTATCGACCAGCATGGCCTTGAGCGGAGCGTCACGATCGCCGGTGGGCGGCGGGATCTTGGCCACCACCGCTTCCAGCACGTCCTCGATCCCGATGCCGGATTTGGCGCTGGTCAACACCGCTTCGGACGCATCGAGCCCGATGATATCCTCAATCTCGGCCTTCACTTTTTCCGGTTCGGCGGCGGGCAGATCGATCTTGTTGATGATCGGAACGATCTCGTGATCATGTTCGATCGACTGATAGACATTGGCGAGGGTCTGCGCCTCAACCCCCTGTGCTGCATCGACCACCAGCAGCGCGCCTTCGCAGGCGGCAAGGCTGCGCGACACCTCATAGGCGAAATCGACATGGCCCGGCGTATCCATGAGGTTCAGCTCATAGGTCTTGCCATCCTTGGCCGTATAATCGAGGCGCACCGTCTGGGCCTTGATGGTGATGCCGCGTTCACGCTCGATATCCATGTTGTCGAGCACCTGCTCGCTCATCTCGCGCGCAGTCAGCCCGCCTGTGAACTGGATCAACCGGTCCGCCAGCGTGCTCTTGCCGTGGTCGATGTGAGCGATGATACTGAAGTTGCGAATAAGCGCGAGGTCGGTCATCGCGCGCCCTTACCCAAGCAATGCACACTTGTCAGCGTGCAAATTCAGGCAGCCTGGTTCGATCGCCGCATGTTCTTGACCTGAACCTGCATGAACTGCGGCTTGGTCGTGGCGTGGCCCCGTACAGTGTTGAGCGGATAATGGCCCGGCGGCAGTGACGCGAGCGGCATACCTGCCGCGGCGAGCGCATAGGGCGAAACACGATGGCGCGTGCACAGCCCGCCCGACCCGTCGCTGATCAGCGGGGTTTCGAATTCCAGCCCCTGCACCGCATCCTGCGAGCGCACGACATGGCACACCACCAGCTGGCCACCGCCCAGATCCAGTACCAGCCCCGTACCCAAAGGCACGCCCAGCAGCCCTTCGATCCGCGCGCCGGTCTTGGACAGGTCGCGGATCGTTGCCTCATAGCGGTGATCCTCGTGAATCACGCCGACCATACGATACATGGAACGACGTTCGGGCCGGTGCTTCTGCGGACCGTCCGGTTCGATCCGGAACACCCCGTCCTCGAAGCGATCCAGCACGTCGTGCTGCGGGATGGCCTTCGAATAGATGAAGCCCTGGACCAGCTTTGCGCCCTTGGCGCAGACCAGGTCGAGCTGGTCGAATGCTTCCACCCCTTCGACCGTGGTCTGCATGCCCAGAGCGCCCGACAGCGCGAGGATGGCCGAAAAGATGGCCGCATCGCTGCTGTCCTTTTCGGTGCAGCTCTGGACGAAGCTACGGTCAATCTTGAGCTTGTCGAACGGCGCATTGCGCAGATAGCCAAGCGAGGAATAGCCGGTGCCGAAATCGTCCAGTGCGAGGCGCACGCCCACCCGCTTGAGTGCGGCAAACATGGCGTCAGTGTTCGCATCGTCATCCAGAAAAACGCTTTCGGTGATTTCCAGCTCCAGGCGGTCAGGCGCGATGCCCGCCTGAGCGATGGCGCTGGACACGATTGCCGGCAGCTGTGGATTGGCGAATTGCAGCGGCGAAACATTGACCGCCACCCGCACCTCTTCCGGCCAGCTTGCCAAATCGTGGTAGGCGGTACGCAAGGCCCATTCCCCGATCGCCGAAATCAGCCCCGAATCCTCCGCGACATGAACAAATGACGATGGTGATATTGCTCCCTTGACCGGATGGTTCCAGCGCA
>JAURML010000191.1 GCA_030830695.1 Caenibius sp.
CGATGTCGGAGAACATTCTCGGCGCGCTGTTTCATCTGACCAAGCCGTATATGGCGGTGGCGCTGGATCAGAAAGAGAGCCGCTGGGTGCGCCGGCAATCCCCGCTGTTGGCCGGGCAGACGCTGGGCATCCTCGGCCTCGGCGCGATCGGACAGGAACTGGCGCGCAAGGCCGCGGCACTGGAGATGCGCGTAATCGGGAGCAAGCGCACCGCTGTACCGGTTGAGGGCGTCGAGCGTGTCTACCCCGGTGAGGACGCCGCTGAAGTGTTGCGTCAGTCGGACTTCGTGGTGATGCTGATGCCTGCCACGCCCGAGACCGATAATTTCATCAACACCGCGCGTCTGCAGCAGATGAAGCCTGGCGCCTGGTTGCTCAATTTCGCCCGCGGCAACCAGATCGTCGATGCCGACCTGATTGCTGCCGTCAAAACCGGCGTCATCGCCGGTGCCGTGCTGGACGTGTTTCGCGAGGAACCCTTGCCGGCGACGCATCCGTTCTGGACCACGGAAAACATTCTGGTGCTGCCGCATATCGGCGGCGGGCACGCCCGCCGCGGCGCCGTGGTGGCAGACATCTTCGTGGAGAATCTGAAGCGCCATCTCGCCGGTGAGCCCTTTGTCACTGGTGTGGACCGCGCGCGGGGTTACTGATCCCGGGTCGCCCGCGGATCGGGCCAGCCGTGACGGCGCGCGGGGCTGTTCAACCTTCCGCGACGAGCAGCGTCCCGTTGCGCAGTCCGCGCAGCGTGCCGATGCACAGCCCCGCGATCACCAGTGAGGCGAGCGCGAGGGCGGGAACGGACAGCAGCGAGAACAGCGTGCCGGTCGGCGCCAGCCGGAGTGTGAGGCCGGCAAAGGCGGCGAGCGGAAAACTCATCGCCCACCAGGCCATCGAAAACGGCTGCGCCACTATCGCGCGCAGCACCTGCGCGGCCCACAGCAGAAAAAACAGCGCGATGCCCCAGCAGGCCTGAGACCACAGCACCGTGGCCTGCAGCGGCATCAGCGCCAGTCCGATCACCGCCGGCGGCGCCACCGTAATGAAACCCGCCGGCAACAGACGCTCGGGCCACAGTCCCTGCACCCCGATGCGCACGAAGATCATCACCATCACCAGCGGCCATAGAAACACGCCCAGACCGAACTGCGCCACCGTCCAGCCCGGCGCACCCAGCGTGATGCCCGCCAGCGGCGCGAGCACATTGCCGACCACCGGGATGATCAGCACCGGTGTGATGCCCGGCCACTGCAGGCCGCCGGCGCCATTGCCTTTCCACCACCGCGACAGCACCCACACCGTCACCGCGAACTGCGCGAGGCAGGCGATCAGCCATAGACCGAACCACCACCCCGATGCGCCACCCAGCGCCGTACTCAGCGTGGCCAGCAGGATCAGCGAGACCGGAATCGCCGCGATGAAGGCATGCCGCACCGGATGCAGCAGGTCGCTCAGCAGTGCTTCGCGGTACACCGCCGCGCGCCGCAGGGACAGCGCGCAGAGCAGCACAAACACCAGACCCGCCACTGTGCCGATCGCCAGCGACACATTGTCCGCCAAGGGACCCATCGCCGGCGCGGCGGCATGCCAAGCGAGTGCCAGGCCCGCAAGTCCCATCACCGCGGCAAACCATTGTGGCCCGAGAAATTTTAGCGGCGGGGCCGGAAGCGCGGGGGCGGGTGTAAGCGATGGAGCGGGTGTTTCAGCTGGCATGCGGACTCCTGACGGTATTCGGCTGTGCGGTAGAAGGCTGCGATATTACTCGCAAGCTGTTGATTTTTTCATTAGTCCCGGATTGCACGCACGTATCACCTTATGGCGTGGTGTTTTCTGGAGACAGGTATTTTCGATTCAAAGCGACATCGGGGGGCATGCGATAATCTTCAAACATCGACTCGCGGGTGACCGTTCACATGTCCGACGAAATCAGAGGAACCCAACTCAGCCAGCGCAACATGTTGACGCCGATCGAACGGCTTCGCGCGCTCGCTGTTGCGGCGTATCCGTCCGAGGCGAAGCTCGCCAGTGTCTCGATCGGCCGTACGGTCAGACGGGCGTGGGAGGATCTGAGCAAGGCCTCCGGTGATGACGCCAAGGCGTTCACGGCAGCGCTGGCGAAGCAGCTTGAATTGCCGGTTGCTGAAAATCTCGTCGCGGCGGATCCGAATGCCGCACGGTTAGTCCCTGAGGCACTGGCGCGCAGCGTGCTGGCGGTGCCCTTGCGCGAAGAAAATGGCCTATTGCATGTCGCCTGCGCCTGTCCGTTTGAGGGTGGCGGCATCCGGCGGCTGCGTTTTGTCTCGGACCGTCGTCTGCAACTTCATGTTGCGTCACCTGAAGACATTGAAACGGCGATCACTCATGTGTACGCGCGTGCTGCTGAGCGGCAAAGCCAGGCGCTCGGCACCTTGCTGTTCTCCGCGCAAGGCGTTGTGGCGAAGGTGGCCGGTGATGACGACGACAGCGCGGTGGTTCGTCTTGTGCAAGGCCTGCTGATGAAGGCGATCGAAGCCGGCGCGTCGGACATGCATGTCCAGCCGTTCGCGGGCGGCGGTATGGTGCGCATCCGAGTCGATGGTGTATTGCGGCGGCTGGCGTTCTTGCCGGGTCCGGTGGTGCCGGCCTTGATCCGCTACGTCAAGGCGCATGGGGGCATGGATCCGACCAATGACCGTAGCGCCCAGGACGGCCGTCTCTCGATCATGTCCGATGACCATGATTTTGACGTGCGGCTATCAGTATTGCCGGCAAGCCGCGGTGAACGGCTGGTCATGCGCTTTCTCGATCAGAGCAAGGTGTATCGTCTCAGCGGGGCCAGTTTTTCGGTGGCCGAGTTACGGGCTTACCGTCGCATGATTTCGAATACCTCGGGTGTGGTGCTGCTGACCGGCCCGACGGGTTCGGGAAAGACATCCACTCTGTACTCCATGTTGGCAGAGTTGAATCGTGCAGGTGTGAGCATCATCACGGTCGAAAACCCGGTGGAATACCGTGTCAACGGCATCTCCCAGGTCGAGGTGAATCCGAAGGCCGGACTGACTTTTTCCGCGGCACTGCGGTCCATCCTGCGTCAGGACCCGGATATCGTGCTGATCGGTGAAATACGCGACCGGGAAACCGCCGAAATTGCGATGCAGGCAGCGTTGACCGGGCACTTGGTGCTGTCGACCTTGCATACCAACGATGCGCTGACCGCAATACCCCGTCTGATTGATCTGGGGGTCGAGCCCTCAGTGCTCGGGGATGCGCTGATCGGTGTGGTTGCGCAACGGTTGGTGCGCCGCCTGTGCAAGCAGTGCCGTGAGCCGGTAACGGAGCCGTATCGTCCCGACGAAAAGCTTTTCAGGCAGGTCACGGACGAGTGGCCGGGTTATCGCGCCAAGGGCTGTGATGCCTGCGGGCGCACCGGTTATTCGGGCCGTCTCCCGGTCACGGAAGTTGTCGAAATGACTCCCGAGCTTGCGCAGGAGATTTCGCGGGGCGACCGTAGCGTCGGCGCCTTGCGCGCCTGCGGTCATGGGCCGTTGGAGTCCATTGCGGTGACGGCGGCTCGCCGCATCGTATCCGGCGATACGACGGTTAGCGAAGTGGTGCGCGTATTGGGTCAACGGTTCTGGGTGGCGACGGCGGCCGGATTTAACCGGACCGCACCCAGCGATGCAGTGCTGGCCATGTATGCCGGTGATGAGTCATTGGAGCGCCAGTCCCATGTGCTGGTTTATCACCGCGAGCGGGCGAAAGCCGAGGCGATTGGCGCGGCATTGAGCGAGCACCACTATCTGCCATTGATCGCCAGTTCCCCCGAGGAGGCGCGACTCCTGCTGGAAGAAAACGCAGACACTGGGCTCATCGTTGCGGATATTGATCCGGCACCGGGTCAGACAGCCTTTGAAGTGCTCAAGTCCCTCCGCGTCGCCATGGCTTGGGCGCAGCTCCCTGCGTTGCCGATTGTTCGCGGGGAGGACATGGATGTGCGTCATGCCCTGGAGACACACGGCGTCCCCGACTACCTGATACACCCGGTATCTCCAGAGCACATTGCTGCGCGCGTCCATGCGTTGTTAACGCGTTGATAGCGGGCGCGCAGGCCGGCGGCGGGGTCGAAGCGCGGATCTGTCCGGGTTCCTGAGGTATTGCCGCCGAGCAGGCGGAAATCTGTGGGCTGCGTGCCGACACGCTATTGCGATTGCGCGGCACACCGTTTTTGGCATTGCATGGTTTGTCCGTGGTTAAGTCCGCCGCACTGTGACGCTACGCAAGTTCGATATTTTTCCGCAGCGGTTTGCTGAGGCGCGGCGCATCGTCCGTTTTGCATGGTCTGGCCCGAGGGGCAGACGCAACTTTTCTGATCAGCGCTGAGCACTTGCCCGCCACTGCAGTTTGGAACCGGCTGGGTCTGAATGGGATTTGCCGTGGTGGTTGTCCCGCTGGGGTTGGTTGTTGAGCTGGCGGCTGTGGCAGGGTCAGGAACACACCACCACAGCGGTGGCACCGGATTGCGGATCTTGCCAGCGGGGCAAACATCGTAACAACCGCTTACGGTGGCACCGGTTGTCTGTGACGTGACAACCCGTTCCTTGCCGGCGGGACAGCTGTTGCTGGAGGCTGTGGTGGACGGCGTGGTGGATGGCGTTGTCGTGGCGGGCGGCGATTGTGTCGACGCCGTCGCATCACCGCAGGCGGTGAGCGGAGTCGCTGCAGGTTTCCAGCACACGATGCGTTTCTGGTCTGTCAGCGGCAACGCGAAACTCACTACGGTGTCTGTCAGCACGGCACCGCCTTCGATGGGCATATTCTTGGCGAATTCGTCATGCGCGGCACGCGCCACCTTGACGGCCGGGACGCCCTGATTGGCTGCCCTCGCACAGATTGTCAATACAGGCCGGTATCCGGTCTCGGCGCCGTTGCTGACTGCCTCGAAACCATAGGCGATCCGGGCGTACTC
>JAURML010000028.1 GCA_030830695.1 Caenibius sp.
CCTGCGGCCGCGGACACCCCCGGCTTGCCTGAAAAACAGCGCCGCCTGATCGAACTCGACGACGCGATCGCCAAGATCCGCACCCAGATCGCGACCGCCGATCTGACCCGCCAGACGCAGGGCAAACCGATTGACCCTGTGTGGTTCAACCGCGCCCGGACCGCCCAACGCCACCTTTACCGCGAGCGTGCCGAACTGCTCGCCGATGGCAGTGGCTGGCACCGCCGCAACAAGATGAAGGACGCACTGATCGAGATCCTGCGCGCCCGTCACGATCCCAAAGTCTGGGCTGAGCTGGTCGCAGAAGCGCGGGCCAGCAGCGAAGCGGAGGATCTGTAATGGCAGAACTTCCCACCCCGCCAACGCCTACCCTGACGGCAATCTACGCGGCCTATGAAGGGCGCCAAGGTGATGGCTTCCGCGAGCATCTTGGTGCTTCGCTGATCGGCAAGCCGTGTTCTCGGGCCCTCTGGTTCGATTTTCGCTGGGTCACCGTATCCCGCTTTTCCGGCCGCATGCTTCGTCTGTTCGAAACGGGGCAGCGCGAGGAAGACCGGATCGTGGCCAATCTGCGTGCGACCGGCGCCACCGTATTGGAGGTCGACCCGGAGACGGGCCGCCAGTTCCGGGTTGAAGCCCATGGTGGTCACTTTGGCGGTTCGCTTGATGGCGCTGCGCTTGGGCTGCTTGAAGCACCGAAGACCTGGCACGTGGTCGAGTTCAAGACCCACTCGGTCAAGAGCTTTGCCGACCTCGTTGCCAAGGGCGTCGAGAAATCGAAGCCCCAGCATGCCGCCCAGATGCAGATCTACATGCACCTCACCGGGCTGACCCGCGCCATGTACGTCGCGGTCTGCAAGGACACAGATGCCCTGCATATCGAGCGGATCGAGGCCGACCCTTCCGAAGCAACCCGGCTGCTCGATAAGGCCCAGCGCATCATCGAGGCCCAGCATCCACCCGCCCGGATCAGCGACGATCCGACCTGGTTCGAGTGCCGCATGTGCTCCCATCATGCTGCCTGTCACACCGGTGAAGCTGCGGCCCTGAACTGCCGGACCTGTCTGCATTCGACGCCCGTGGATGGTGGTTGGCACTGTGCTCGCCACGATCGCAAGCTCGATGCCCGGGACCAGCGCCGCGCCTGTGCCCGCCACCTCTTCATCCCCGATCTCGTGCCCGGAACCGTCACCGACGCCGGTGAGGACTTCGTCGCCTACCGCATGGCCGACGGCTCCGACTGGCTGAACGACGCCCGCCAGAAGGAGGACGCAAATGCTTAAGCTCCGCCCCTACCAGCAGTCGGCAATCGCCGCGATCTACAGCTATTTCGAAGACAAGAACGGCAACCCCCTGGTGGTCATCCCGACCGCTGGCGGCAAAAGTCTGGTCATGGCCTCGTTCATCGACGGGGTGCTCAAGGCATGGCCCGACCAGCGCATCCTGATCGTCACCCATGTCCGCGAGCTGATCGCCCAGAACCATGCTGAGATGCTGGGTCTGTGGCCCGAAGCACCCGCCGGCATCTATTCAGCTGGGCTTGGGCGCCGCGATGTTGAAGCGCGCATCCTGTTCGCGGGCATCCAGTCGATCCACCGCCGGCCGGCTGAAATCGGCCACTGCGATCTCATCCTGATCGACGAGGCCCATCTCATCCCGGGCAAAGAAAACACGATGTATCGCCGCTTCCTGGACAAGATGCAGCGCATGAACCCGAAGGTGAAGGTCATCGGGCTGACGGCAACTCCCTACCGCCTGGACTCCGGCATGCTTCACGAAGGCGACAATGCGCTGTTCAGCGACATCGCTTACGAGGTGTCGGTCAGGGACCTCATCGAGGAAGGCTATCTTAGCCCGCTGGTGTCCAAGCAGCCCGACACCAAGCTTGACGTGACCGGGGTCGGTTCGCGCGGCGGTGAATTCATTGCCAGCGAACTGCAGAAGGCAGTCGACAAGGACGTAATCACCAGTGCGGCCGTTGAGGAGATCATCGCCTACGGCAAGGACCGGAAGTCATGGCTCGCCTTTTGTTCGGGCGTCAGTCACGCGACCCACGTCGCCGAAGAGTTCCGCCGTCGCGGGATCAGCTGCGCCACCATCTTCGGCGACACGCCCAAGGACGAGCGCGACCGCATCATTGCCGACTTCAAGGCCGGCAAGATCCGGGCCTTGGCGTCGATGGGAGTGCTGACGACGGGCTTCAATGCCCCGGCCGTGGATCTGATCGCCATGCTGCGCCCGACCAAGTCGGCTGGCCTTTACGTCCAGATGGCAGGTCGCGGAACGCGGCTCGCCCCGGGCAAACAGGATTGCCTCGTCCTGGACTTCGCCGGCAACGTGAAACGTCACGGCCCCATCGACCTCGTCAAACCGAAACGCCCGGGCTCGGGTGATGGCGATGCGCCGGTCAAGGTCTGTCCGGATTGCGACAGCATCGTTGCGGCCGCCGCTCTCGAATGCCCCGACTGCGGCTTCATCTTCCCGGCCCGTCGGGTGAAGGTGGCCCCCACGGCGTCTACGCTGGCTGTCCTTTCGTCGGCAAAGGCCCGGCGCCCGGAATGGCTACAGGTCAACGATGTGACCTACCACCGGCATGACAAGCAAGGTGGCCGTCCCTCTCTGAAGGTGACCTACCAGTGCGGCCTCGCTCGCCATACCGAATGGATCTGCCTGGAGCACACGGGCTACCCCCGCACGAAGGCTGAAATGTGGTGGCGCGAGCGCGCACCCGGCATTCCGGCACCGCGGTCCGTCGATGCGGCCTTGGCGCTGACCAACCGCCTGCGCCGTCCCAGCCACATCTCCGTGCGCCCGTCGGGCAACTACACCGAAATCACCAATGCCAGGTTTGACACATGTCATACGCCAACCCCGGGCTCTGCTCGGTCTGCCATCGCGAGCCCCGCGGCTTCGGCTGGTTCATCCCGTACTACCGGGTCTCCGATCCCCGCCGGGACGAAAGCCGGAAGTATCTTTGCAGCCGCGTCTGCCAGGACCTCTGTCACCGGAGGCAGGGCATGATCAGCGCGAGTCGCAACGAACAGGCCGCAATGGTCAAAGGCGGCCAGGCTGGTGGCCGTTTCCTCGAGCAGATCGGCAAGACCGACCTTGCAACCCTTAGCGACGCCGAGTGGGCAGGTTTCGTCGAGCATCTGATCACGGGCTACTGCGACCACCTGCGCGAGCTCGCTGCCGACATGTCGGAGTGCCCGTTCTGATGTCCCAGTCCTACATGGCGCAGCTTGGCTCGCGCCTCCTTGCCAATGGTTATACGATCCTGCCCATCGCGCCCGGCCATAAGAAGCCGGGCCGCTATCAGCGCGGCGGTTGGGTCGATTATCCGGAATGGAACCGGCACGCGGAACGGCCGACGACGGAGGTCGAAGTCGCAACCTGGTCGACATGGCCCGACTGCGCCATTGGCGTGGTGGCCGGGGCAGTTGCGGCGATTGATATCGACATCCTTACCGATCCCGACCTTGCGCTGCAGATTGAGCAGCTGGCACGCGCCAGGCTCGGCGATACCCCGGCACTACGGATCGGGCGGGCACCCAAGCGCCTGCTCGTCTATCGCACCCGTGCGCCGTTCCGGGGTATTCGCCGGGCGCCGCTTGAAGTGCTGTGTCTCGGTCAGCAGTTCGTCGCTTACGCCAACCATCCCGATACCGGTCAGCCCTATGCGTGGCCGGAAGAAGGTCTGGCCGAACTCGACCTGGAAAGCCTGCCGGTTATCGATGCCGACATGGCCGCGGCCTTTATGGAAGAAGCCCTTGAGCTGGTTCCCACAGAATTGCGACCGGCAAGTCTGGCCAAACTCACGGTTGCGGGCGCTTCCGTCTCGGGTCACGCCCAGACCGGGACGATCGAAGCTGTGTGCTCTGCGCTGGGCCACATCCCCAACACCGATCTCGACTATGACAGCTGGGTCAGGATCGGGCTGGCCATCAAGGGCAGCCTTGGTGAAGCCGGCAAGGACGTCTTCACGGACTGGTCTGATCAGGCATCGAAGAACGACCCGGCCATCACTGAGAAGGCCTGGGGCAGTTTCCGTCCGGAACGCATCGGCGCAGGCACGATCTACCATCTGGCGATGGAACGCGGCTGGAAGCCCGATCCCGGTATGGTGCTGGATGGCAGCCAACCTATCGACGAGTGCCATCCTGCCTCTGGCCTGCTAGCCCGGCTCGATGTGACGGCGGAGGCCGAAGCAGTGACTACGCCGGCAAACTTCAATCTGACGATCCCGGGCGGGCTCGTCGGCAAGCTGACCGATTACATGCTGTCGACCGCTCGTCGTCCCCAGCCGCTGTTGTCGCTGGGCGCCAGCCTTTGCGCGATCGGCGCGCTTATGGGGCGGCTTTACCGCACGGAGAGCAACCTGCGCTCCAACCTCTATGTTGTAGGCATTGCGGACAGCGGATCGGGCAAGAACCATTCGCGCGAGATCATCAACGAGGTGCTGTTCGAGGCTGGCCTTGCCAACCATCTCGGCGGCAACAAAATCGCGTCCGGGGCCGGGCTGCTGACCGCCTTGCACCGTCAGCCGGCGATCCTGTTCCAGATCGACGAGTTCGGGATGTTCCTGTCGGCGGCCGCAGATCGCAAACGCAGCCCACGCCATATCACCGAGATCCTCGATAACATGACCGAGCTCTACACCTCGGCCGGCGGGATCTTCCTTGGTGCGGAATATGCCAATCGCGATGGCACCAACGAGCGGCGCGACATCGTCCAGCCCTGCCTGTGCGTTTACGGTACGACGACCCCGCTGCATTTCTGGGGTGCACTGCAGGGCGCCAACGTGGTTGACGGCTCGCTCGCCCGCTTTCTGATCCTGCCCAGTGATGAAGACTACCCCGATGAGAACGTGGCCGTCGGACTTCGCACCCCGCCGCCCGATCTGATCACGGGCCTCCAGCTGCTGGCTTCGGGCCCCGGGCAGCAACGCGGCAATCTTGTGGGCGCTACGTCAGGGCCTCAAACCACTGTGGTGCTCACCACAGTGCCGATGACCGATGAGGCCCGTGATCGCTTCAAGGCGCTGAGCGAGGAGCTTACGGGCGAATTGCGGGCAGCTGCGGGCACAGCCTTCACCGCCATCCTGGCCCGTATTGGCGAAATTGCGCTGAAGCTGGCGCTGATCGTTGCCGTGGGCCACGATCCTGCCGCGCCGGTTATCACGATCGACGATGCGGACTGGGCCATCGCCTTTGTGCGGCACTATGCCAAACGGGCCATGGAGGCCGTCGAGCGCCATGTCGCTGACACCGAAACAGAGGCCCATCTGAAACGGCTGCGTGAGGTGATCAGGGCTGCCGGCACCAAAGGGATCACCAAGTCCGAGCTGACGCGCGGCACGCAGTGGCTCAAATCCAGGGACCGCGACGACATCATCCAGACCCTGATCGAAAGCGGTGACGTGACCACCAGCATGCGTGGGTCAGCAACTCGCCAAGCCATGGTTTACCGGTTGGCTCGCTAGATGGAGAGCGTCGAACCACAGCGGGCCCAAGGCAGCTCGGCGTGGCATATGCCACGGCTGGCTAATGCTTCAGCGGCCCAAATGCTTTAAAATGAAGAATTCACCCCTCCGACCCCATGGAGAAGCTGGAGAAAATCGAAATCCGGAGATGTTTCAATCTTTCAAGGGGTGCCCTGTATATAGCCTCGCGTACGCGCGCGTTTTAAGAGTTAGAGAGGTACCCCCTAGAAATATTGAATAATTGAAAGATTATATATTACCTAGGAATCCCGCGGGCTTGGGTGGCCAATGTTTCAATCCGCCCCCTTGAAGCCTTAGAAAGATCTCGGACGGCGCCCCCCGTCCGGATGACGACCTGACCAGACCCACTTCGGGTTCGGGCGAGCTGCCAGCCTTCACCGGCCCATTGCCTCGCCCCAACCACCCCACACGAAGAGGAGGTCGTCATGACCCTGCCAGAATTGCAGGCCGCAGCCTGCCCCGATAGTTTCCAATACCGGCAAAGTGGCACAATCACTCGCGGTGCCGTTCTTGCCCTCGATCTCGGCACCAGTGCTGGCTGGGCCCTCCAGTCCCCAGATGACCAGATCACGACCGGCACAGTCTCGCTGAAGCATACTCGCTACGATGGTGGCGGCATGCGCTACCTGCGCTTCCGGCGTTGGCTCGAACAGCTCGATATGGATGCCGGTCCGGTTGAGGCAGTCTACTTCGAAGAGGTCCGTCGTCACGTCGGCACCGATGCGGCGCATGTCTATGGCGGCCTGCTGGGAATGCTGACCTCTTGGTGCGAAGAGCATCTGGTCGCCTACCAGGGCGTGCCGGTGGGCACGATCAAGCGCTTCGCCACAGGCAAGGGCAATGCCGACAAGGCAGCTGTCATCGCGGCCGTTCAGGCCAAGGGATTTGCTCCCGCCGACGATAACGAAGCCGATGCCATCGCCATCCTGCTCTGGGCCATCCAGACCCGTGGAGGTGTCCGGTGAGCGCGGTCGGTTTCCTGAAGCGCGTGGCGCAAGTGCTTGAAGATCGTGGTGCGGCCTACGGCGATCCCAAAGCTCAGATGGAGGCCATTGCTCAGCGTTGGTCAATCACCCTTGGCACGCCCGTGACGGCACAGCAGGTCGCGCTTTGCATGATCGACCTGAAGCTCGCTCGGCTTGCCCACGACCCCAATTATGCCGACGGCCCAATCGATGTGATTGGCTATGCGGCGCTAATGCCGGAGATCATCCGTGGCTCGCGGTCGTAAGCGCAAGGCGGGCCGCCGCCACCCATGCGGCAAGCTGGTCCAGCCGGGCAAAGCCGAGACCCAGCGCGAAGTCACCGCGACCGTGCTTGAAGCACGCCAGCGCCAGTATGGCGTGAGCGCGCGGCAGGCGAAGGACGAGCGCCTCGGTTCCGCAATCGGGCGGCTGGCGTTCGCCGGCAAGATCACCCCAGAGCAGCTGGCAGCTGCCGAGCTCTATGGGGACCTAATGGCCCGCAACCGCGCGGTCATGGGGCTGCCGCCACTCCACCCTCATTCAGCGGGAGGTCTGCTGCTTGATGAAGGGATCTTCGGGCGCAGCATAATGGAGTACGACCCGGACTATGTGGCGAAGATCCGAAAGCGTGCGGCAGCGACGATCCTGATACTCCGGACTGCCGACAGCGATGCGGTAGCTGCGACGGGTCGGCGTCCGAGTGTCCTGGTTCATGCTGTGGTCTGCTACGAGGCCGACGCTTCGGCTTGGGGCGATGCTGACATTCGGAATCTGGGGCATGGGCTCGAAGCGCTGGTTTCCCTGTTCCACATCAAGAAGGACAGTTTGTAGTCAGTTCCGTCCGCCTACCACTTGAAATAACAAACTGTGATTCAAGGATAATTAGCAACAAATGCATTGACGAGGTCATTGCTTTGGTGTAGATGTTTCCGAAATGTAGAGATGCGAGTTGCGCCCGGGGCTTTCCAGCTTCCGGGCGTTTCTCATTGCAGGCGTTGTGCGATGGCTGAACGACTTCGGGGACGCCAAGGCATGGCGCAGCGCCTGCGTCGATTAAAGGCCGAACCACTCTGCCGCGATTGCGCATCCGCCGGGATTGTCCGCGAGGCGACCGTACCTGACCACATTGTGCCGCTGACCCATGGCGGATCGGACGAGGACAGCAACATTCGCTGCCTCTGCGCCGACTGCCATGCCAAGCGGACTGCTGAACAATTCGGCCGACGCAAGACGGTTTCCGTGGGCCCGGACGGGTGGCCGATCGGGTGACCAGGCCGGGGGGCGGTTCGAAAGTCTGGGTCCTCGGCGGGGGACACCGCGCTTAGTCCAAACTTTTCGCACCCGCGAAACTCGGACCGGGGGTCAGCTTCCATAAAGTCGATATTTTCCATCGAATTGACTGGATAGTCACCGCGATAAGAGCGGTAGTCGCTTCACGAAAACGGAGCGATGCAAATGACCAACTCGACCCTTCCGACCACCAACGAAGACTGGGGCTTCTTCGGAACCGCAGCGGGCTTCACAGATGCCGACAAAGCTTGGGAGATCGCCTTCCCGGCGATTGCCAAGGTCACGATGGGTAGCGCCGAAGGGGTGCGGGATTTCCTCGACAGCAGCCACGGCCGGCACTTTGCTGACGATGTGCACAACGGGATCCACGCTGGCCTCACCCTTGAGGTGGCGATCGACGCCGCCATCACCCGCTGGATGGGCTGGAAGATCGACCGCACCACCGCGCGGGACCATGGCATTCCAAAGGGCCTGCCTTACCTGACCGGCTTTGTCGGCCTTTACGAGATCATGGCAGACGCAGAATGAGCGTGGGCATCATCAGCACGATCCGCCTCGCGATCCGCACGCTGCCGGAGAACTTTGACCGTAGCCGGATCATTACGGTGATCGAGACGATCGAGCAGGAACTCTACGAGGGCGGCGTCTGCGCCAGCGCAACCGCCGATAGTTTCACGATCGAGATCTCCGTGCAGACCGACCAGCTGTTGGACGCAGCGAAGGTTCTGAACGAGCTCGAACTGATTTGATTGGTGGGCCCGGCAGGACTCGAACCCGCGACCTAGCCGTTATGAGCGGCCAGCTCTAACCAACTGAGCTACAGGCCCCACCTCCAACGCCCATAGCGGCTTACCAACATCGCAAACAAGTGCCGCAAGCCCTTCTGGGCTTCTGCGGCCGAACCCGTTTCAAGGACATCTATGGATCAGAACTGGCCGGCCCAGAGCAGCGAGCTCTGGCCGATAGAGAAGATCACGCCCTACGCGCGCAACTCTCGCACGCACTCGGACGAGCAGGTCGCCCAGATCGCGGCCTCAATCCGCGAATGGGGCTGGACCAATCCGATCCTCGTCGATGAAGATGGCGGCCTGATCGCTGGTCATGGCCGTCTGCTTGCTGCGCGAAAGCTGGGCTTGACCCAGATCCCGACCATGGTCGCCAAGGGCTGGAGTGAAGCCCAGAAGAAGGCCTACGTCATCGCGGATAACAAGCTGGCGCTGAACGCGGGTTGGGATCTCGAACTGCTGGCCGTCGAACTCGGCGATCTGCAGGGCTTCGACTTCGACCTGATGCTGACCGGGTTCTCGGATGACGAGTTGTCGAAGCTGCTGGCCGAGAAGACCGAGGGCAACACCGATCCGGACGAGATCCCTGAGGCTCCGATCGATCCCGTCGCCAAGCCAGGCGATGTCTGGTTGCTGGGCAAGCACCGGCTGGTCTGCGGCGACAGCACCGATGCGGAAACCGTCGCGAAGGTCCTTAACGGCGTCACGCCCCACCTGATGGTCACCGATCCTCCCTACGGCGTCGAGTATGACCCGGCTTGGCGCGAAAAGGCTGGGGTCGCTGCTTCCGGCACCGCCAAGGGCAAGGTGCTGAACGACGATAAAGCCGACTGGCGCGAAGCCTGGGCGCTGTTCCCGGGTGACGTCGCCTATGTCTGGCACGCTGGGCTCTATGCCGGGGTTGTGGGTGACAGCCTAGCGGCCTGCGATCTGATGCTTCGCTCCCAGATCATCTGGGACAAGGGCCAGCTCGTGCTCTCGCGCGGCGACTACCATTGGGAGCATGAGCCGTGCTGGTATGCTGTGAAAAAGGGCGCGAAAGGCCACTGGGCGGGCGACCGCAAGCAGACGACCGTCTGGCACATCGCAAAGCCGAAGAAGAACGAGACGGGTCACGGGACCCAGAAACCGGTCGAGTGTATGAAGCGCCCCATCGAGAACAATTCCAGCCCTGGCCAGGCCGTTTACGAGCCGTTCTCTGGCTCTGGCACCACGATCATCGCCGGTGAAATGACCGGCCGCGCCATCCACGCCATCGAGCTCAATCCCGCATATATCGATGTGGCCGTGAAGCGCTGGCAGGACTTTACCGGCAAGGCTGCGACCCTCGAGGGTGATGGCCGCACCTTCGACGAAATCGCAGGCGGGAGAATAGCTGAGGCTGCATGATTACCGGCAGAAAGCCGAAGCCCACGCAGCTCAAGCTTGTGACCTCCAATCCCGGCAAAAGGCAGGTCAATCGGAAGGAAGCCAAAGCCAAGGCAGCCATACCGGCGCCGCCCCACCATCTGACGGCCGATGCGGTCGAGGAATGGAACCGGGTCGCAACCGAGCTCTACAACCTCGGTATCCTATCCGAGATCGACCGGGCGGCGCTCGCTGCCTACGCCATGGCCTATGGCCGCTGGGTCCAGGCCGAACGGGCAATCGCCAAGATGGCCGAGAAGGATCAGCTGACCGGCGGTCTGATGATCAAGACATCAAACGGCAACGCGATCCAGAACCCACTGGTCGGCACCGCCAACAAGGCAGCGGCGGACATGATGCGTTACGCCGCAGAATTCGGGATGACGCCCAGTGCCAGGAGCAGGATCTCGGCCGAGCCGCCAGAAGAAGGTGGCGACCCCGCCGACCGGTTCTTCGCCTGACCGAACGCTAGCTTATGCCAGGGCCGTGGTCGCAGGCGAGATTGTTGCAGGACCGCACGTTCGTAATGCCTGCAAACGACACATCGCGGACCTAAAGCGCAAAGACGGCATCTGGTTCGACTTTGAGGCCGCCAACCACGCCTTCGCTTTCTTTGAGGAAGTACTGAAGCTCTCCGAAGGCCAGTTCGAAGGCCAGCCCTTCGAGCTCCAGCCCAGCCAGGCATTCATCATTGGTTCCCTTTTCGGCTGGAAGCGCAAGGATGGCCGCCGCCGGTTCCGCCGGGCATACATCGAACAAGGAAAAGGTAACGGGAAGTCGCCGGTTGCTGGCGGCATCGGCATCTACGGCATGACCGCCTGCAAGGAGGCTGGCGCACAGATATACGCGGCGGCTGCCAAAAAGGAGCAGGCCAATATCCTGTTTCGCGACGCGGTGCGCATGGTCCGGCAATCACCGGCCTTGGACAAGCGGCTGAACTTTTCGGGCGGCCCGGGGCGAGAGTTCAACATCGCGCACCTGGCTAGCGGAAGCTTCTTCCGTCCTGTCTCGCGCGATACCGGCAAAACCGGCTCGGGCCCGCGTCCATACTTTGTGCTGGCGGACGAAATCCACGAGCTACCCGACCGATCGATCATCGAGATGCTGGAACGCGGCTTCAAGTTCCGCCGCGATCCGCTGCTGTTCATGATCACCAATTCGGGCTCGGACCGTAACTCGGTTGCCTGGGAGGAACATGAACACGCCGTCCGGGTGGCGGCTGGCAACCCCGATGCGGTGACCGACCCGACCTTTCTGGGACAGGTCATCGACGATACGACATTCAGCTACGTCTGCGCACTCGATGATGGCGATGACCCGCTGACCGACCCCAGTTGCTGGATTAAGGCCAACCCGCTCTTGGGTGTGACCATCACCGAGCAGTACCTGACCGAGGTTGTAGCCCAGGCCAAGGCGATCCCAGGACAGCTGAACGGAATTCTGAGGCTTCACTTCTGCGTCTGGACCGACGCCGAAACTGCCTGGATGGCTCGGGCCACGCTTGAGCCGCTCCTGGCAGAGTTCGAACCCAAGGCCGGCCAGCCGGTCTGGCTCGGGCTAGACCTCAGCCAGAACCGGGACCTGACCGCACTCGCGGTAGTCCAGAGGAACGGCGAGAAGGACGGGAAGCCCTGTTTTGATGCCTGGGTCGAAGTCTGGACGCCAGGCGATACGCTTAGCGCGCGGGTTCTTCGGGACAAGCAGCCCTACGACCTCTGGGTCGCCGATGGATTTCTGAATGCGCCGCAAGGCGAGAACATCGGCTTTCGCCATGTGGCGCAGGCTCTGGCCGAGATGGCTTCGGACTACCGGGTCGAGGCGGTCGCATACGACCGATACGCCTTTCGCCGGTTCGAAGAGGAAGTCGCCGAACTCGGCCTCGACCTGACCTTTGTCGAGCACCCGCAAGGCGGGACCAAACGGGCCAAGCCGGCGGGCGAGATGACCGAAGGCCTATGGATGCCGGGCTCCCTTCGGCATCTGGAAGAACTGATCCTTGAAGGCCGGATCCGCCTGAAGCGCAATCCAGTCCTGATTTCCGCAATGATGTCGGCGGTCACCGAGACCGACCGTTGGGACAACAAGTGGCTCTCCAAGCAGCGGGCTATCAACAAGATCGACGCAGCCGTCGCGCTGTGCATGGCAGTGGGGGCGGCAATGGCGGGCGACACCAGCGGCTCCATTGACGACTGGCTGAAGAGCCTGGCGCCGTGAATCTGTTTCAAAAGGCGCTCGGCTACATTGCCCGCACCATCGGCCTCACCAATCCACGACTGGTCCAGGCAGCCGGCGGGCGCACCACAACGACGGGTGAACTGGTCTCGACCACCTCGGTCCTGGGGCTCGCCTCGGCCTGGGCCTGCGTCAACCTGCTGGCCGGTACGATCGCCTCGCTGCCGCTGATGGTTTACCGGACCCGAGGTGGCGCGCGGACGGTTGCGAGTGATCACCCACTCTACCGCATCCTGCACGACAGCCCGAATGCCGACCAGACCGCGGTCGACTTCTGGGAATTCATTTGCGCCTGCATTGAACTGAACGGCAATGCGTACGCCGAAATCATCCGGGGCAGCAACGGCCGGGTCGTAGCGCTCAGCGTGCCGATTGCGCCGGAACTGATGACAGTGCGCCGTCTGCGTGACGGTAGCCTGGAATATGAGTGGTCCGACAACGGTATCCGGTCGGTGGTCGGCCAAGACAACATGCTTCACATCCGGGGCTTTGGCGGCAATCCGCTCGGCGGCCTCTCTACCCTGTCGTTCGGCCGCCAGACCTTCGGGCTCGCACAGGCGATCGAACGGGCCTCGGGCGACACCTTCCGAAACGGCGTGCGTCCCTCGGGTCTCTTGAAGACCGCCGACACCCTGACCCTCGACCAACGTAAAATGGCCGAGGAACTGCTGCAGGAGAAGTTTGCCGGTGCGATCAATGCCGGGCGGCCCATGCTGCTCGATCGCGGGATGGACTGGGTCCAGCTCTCGATCAGCCCGGAAGATGCACAGATGCTGCAGAGCCGGGCCTTCTCGGTCGAGGAGGTCTGCCGCTTTTTCGGCGTGCCGCCTTTCATGGTCGGGCACACCGAGAAGACCACCAGCTGGGGCACCGGCCTCGAGCAGCAGACGCTGGGGTTCCAGAAGTTCACGTTGCGTCGACGTTTGAAGCGGATCGAACAGGCGCTCGCCAAGCAGCTCCTGTCGCCCGCTGACCGTCAGGCCGGGCTTGTCATCGAATTCAACCTCGAAGGCCTGCTGCGCGGCGATAGCAGCGCGCGGGCCTCCTTCTACCAGCAGATGCTCTCCAATGGCGTGATGACCATCAACGAGGTTCGCGCCCTTGAGAACCTGCCGCCCGTCGAAGGCGGCGATGTCCCCCGCATGCAGATGCAGAACGTGCCCATCACCCAGGCAGGATTGCTGCCGCCCACCGGAGCGATTGCCCCATCGGAGCCCCCTAAATGAAACATCTCACCCTGACCCTCAAATCCAGTGATCTGCACGACACCGGCCAGTTCGAAGGCTATGCTTCGACCTTCGGCAATGTCGACCAGGGCGGTGATCTCATCGAACCGGGCGCATTCCGCGAGAGCGTCGCCAAGGCACGCGCCGAAGGTTGGGGCATCCCGATGCTTTGGCAGCACGACCAGCGCGAACCGATCGGCGTGTGGCGTGACATCTTCGAGGATGATCGCGGCCTGTTTGTGCGCGGACAGCTAATTCTCGACGGAGATCCGGTCGCCCAGCGCGCCTATGGCAAGCTGAAGCACGGGGCGCTTGGGGGCCTCTCGATCGGCTACACCATCCCCAAGGGCGGTGCCGCTCCCGACCCCTACAAGGCCGGCGTCCTGCGGCTAAAGAAGATCGATCTTCGTGAGATCAGCCTCGTCACCATGCCCATGAACACCGAGGCGAAGGTGACGGCGGTCAAGACCGTCACCGACGGACAGACGATGCCGTCGCTCTCCGATTTTGAGAATTTCCTGCGCGAGGCAGGGTTCTCGAAAAGCCAGGCCACCGCAATCGCGGGCAAAGGCCTCAAATCGCTGCTCCGGAGTGAGTCCGGCAGTGAGTCCAACACCGACTTTCTGTCGGCTCTCGCCGCGCAAGTCCGCGGCTGAACCCACCTCCTACGGAGCAATCCCATGACCGAGACCAAGAGCGCCGATCAGTTGGCGCAAGAAGTGAAGGCTGCATTCGATACGCGCCATGACCAGGTAAAAGCCATCGCCGAAGAGGCGCTGGGCAAGGCTGCCAAGGGTGAAGAGCTCTCGGCCGCGACCAAGCAGCTGGCCGACGAGGCGCTCACCGCGCTGAATGAAGCCAAGGCCCGCCTCGACGAGGTCGAGCAGAAGCTCGCCCGCAAGAAGCAGGACGACGAACGCTCCGACTACCGGACCATCGGTGAACGCGTCGTTTCTTCCGACACCATCAAGCCCTTCCTGAACAGCAAGACCGCGCGTGGCCGCGCCAGCGTCGAGGTCAAGGCGATCGTCTCTGCTCTGACGACCGATGCCAATGGCTCGGCCGGCGACCTGATCGTTCCTGACCGCCAGCCCGGTATCGTCACCCCCGGCCAGCGGCGCCTCACGGTCCGCGACCTGCTGACCCCGGGGCGCACCAACAGCAATGCGGTGCAGTATGTGAAGGAAACAGGCTTCACCAATGCGGCTGCCGCCGTTTCGGAAACGACCGGCGCCACCAAGCCGCAGACCGACATCAAGTTCGATGTCGTGACCAGCAGCGTCACCACGATTGCCCACTGGGTTCTCGCCACCCGCCAGATCCTCGACGATGTGCCGATGCTGCAGTCCTACATCGACGGCCGCCTGACCTATGGCCTGGCGCTTGTTGAAGAGAACCAGCTGCTGAACGGCGGGGGTACCGGCACCGATCTGCACGGCGTCTACACCCAGGCGACCGCCTTTGCGCCGCCGATTACCATCCCGGCGCCTGTTACCCGCATCGATGTCCTGCGCCTCGCTATGCTGCAGACGGCTCTTTCCGAGCTGATGTCGACTGGCGTCGTGCTGCATCCGTCCGACTGGGCGGCGATCGAACTGCTCAAGGACACCACTGGCCAGTTCATTATCGGCAATCCGCAGGGCAACCTGTCGCCGACGCTATGGGGGCAGCCAGTGGTGGCAACGCAGTCGATGGCGACGGGCAAGTTCCTGACCGGCGCCTTCCAGCTCGGTGCGCAGATCTTCGACCGCATGGACGCCATGGTCGAGATCTCGACCGAGGACGACCAGAACTTCCGCAAGAACCTGGTGACGGTCCTGGCCGAAGAGCGCCTCGCGCTCGCGGTCTACCGCCCGGAGGCTTTCGTGAAGGGCGACTTCGCTGCTGCTGCCACCGCGGCAACGGCTGCGTGATGATGCAGGGGCCGGCTCGTTCCGGCCCCTCTCATCCAACGGAAGGGATAACCCATGATCCTCAAAGCCCTTGATACCTTGCACATCAGCTCGGTCAGTTCCAACAACATCCTGGCTGGCCAGAGCTTCGAGCTCGACGATCATTTTGGCCGGCAGCTGATCGAACGCGGGCTTGCGGTTGAAGTCGGCGGGAGCGAACCGGCCCCTGCTGTCACGCGCAAATCAGGCTCCACGCACCGCACCAAGGCGGAATAATGTCTGAGATCGTCTCGATCGAACCACCCCAGGATCGCGCCGTGACGCTCGAGGAAGCACGCCAGCAGCTTCGGCTTGATGGCCGCGACGAGGACCTGTTGCTCGGCGCTAAACTGGACGCGGCCCAAGCCGAACTTGAGCAGCAGGCTGGCCTGAAGCTTTGCGAACAGACCATCGAACTGCAGCTGGAAAGCTGGGAAGACGAAATCACCGTGCCCATCCGGCCCTCCACGGTGGCAGAGATCCGCTACACTGCCCCCAACGGGGCAACGATTACCCTGCCAGAGGCAGACTTTGTCGCCCGCAAGCGCCACGGGTTTACCCGCATCCGCCCGGCATCTGGGAAATCTTGGCCCGAGCTGGGCCCGGACGGTCTGGTCCGGATCACACTGTCGGCAGGATTTGATGAGAACGACCCTGATCTGGCGATCGCGCGCGCTGCGGTCCTGGTCAAAACTGCATCCCTGTTCGAAAACCGCGAAGGTGCAGCCTGTCTCGCCTTCGACACGTTGGTGGGTCAGCTCAAATGTCGCTGGATCTAGCCTCGAAGCTCGACACAAGGATCCGGATTGAGCGCAAGGTCGTCACGCACGATCCCCAATATGGCACCGAACAGGTCACTTGGACCGAGTTCGCCTGCGTTTGGGCCGAGGTGAAGGACATTCTCCCGTCCAAGGCCGAGCGCCTGGCCGACAGCATCCAGATTGGTCGCCGTCCGGCCCGTATCCGCATCCGTTATCTGGCTGGCATCACGCCCGACATGCGGGTCATCATCGATACCCGTGTCCACCAGATCATTTCCGGCCCTGCAACGCTGGGGCGCAGGGAGGCCATGGAAATCATGGTCGAGGAACATTCGAGCGAAGGAGCCGCACCATGACGATCCAGCTCAAGGGTGGCCCTGAATTGCTGCGTTTACTCGATGAACTGCCGAAGAACCTTGAGCGCAACGTGATCCGGGGCGGCCTACGTGCCGGTGCCAAGGTGATCCAGCAGCAGGCCAAGGCCAATGTCCCGGTAAAGACTGGACAATTGAAGCGCGCGATCGGGATCGGCACCCGGACCGAGGGCGCCAAGCTCTCATCCTACGTCAAACTGCGCGGGTCCGGCTCCTATCTCGGGCTGTTCATTGAATATGGCGTCGCGCCGCACCTGATCTCGGCTTCCGAGGCGGACAAGCCGGTGCGAGAAACCCGGCACGGGCCTCGAAAAGTCGGCATCGGCACTATCAACAAGATGGTGAAGCGCGGCAGCCTCAAGATCGGCGAGAACTTCGTCGGGCCCACGGTCATGCACCCCGGCCACGCCGCAAAACCCTTCTTGCGCCCTGCGCTTGACCAGAAAGCCGAGGAAGCGGTGAATGCTATGGGCTCCTACATCGCCCACCGCGTCCAGATCGGGAACCTGAAGGCACCGACCCTCGAGGTCGATGACGAATGAACGGCGTTATTGCGGTCCGCTCGCTCCTGGTGGTTGACACCGGGGTGACGTCGCTTGTCCCCGTTGCGCGGATCGCCGCTGGGATGCTGGCGCAGGACACGGACTTGCCGGCGATATCGCTAATGTCGGTCAGCAGTGTCGACCGCAACGTTCCGGCTCCGGGCGCGAAACGCCGCGTCACCGAACGCGTGCAGGTGGCCGTTCTGGCCCGGACCTACCCTGAAGTGAAAGCCATTATCGCAGCTGTCCGCAATGCCGCTGCCGACCAGATGCCCGCCATCGACGGGCTGACCGACGTCACCGTCCACACCGATTCCGCCGGTCCTGATTTCCTCGACGAGGAGACCGGCATCCACATGCAGACGCAGGACTTCCGCGTCTCATTCAACGAGGCGCGTTGAGCCTCACCTTCATAAGGACCCATTGCCATGACCGTTCGGACTTCCGCCGGCACCACCTTGAAGGTGTCGGCCTCTACCCCTGCGACTTTTGACGCCACCGGCTACAATGCGCTCACCATGACCGTGGTCGGCGAAGTCTCCGACCTCGGCGAGTTCGGCCGCGAGTTCAATCTCGTGACCTTCAATCCCGTCGGCAGCCGCGGCGTCGTCAAGAAGAAGGGCAGCTTCAACCAGGGTACGATGCAGATCCAGCTCGGTCTCGACACTGATGATGCCGGCCAGATCCTGCTCAAATCCGCCTCGCTCTCGGACGCTGATCACAGCTTCTTGGTCACCACCCAGAACGGCGACAAGTACTACTTCCAGGCGCAGGTCATGAGCTTCAAGGTCAATGTCGGTTCGGTCGATCAGATCACCACCGCCACCGTGACCCTCGAACTCACCACCAACTCCGCCGGTGTGGGCATTGTCGAAGTCCTCGCGCCCTGATTCCTGACACCCTGACGGAGATTTTCCATGTTTGACATCACGACCCTCGCTGCCACCGACACCTCGACTGTTGAACTCGTCGGCGGCGACGATGCCCCGCTCTTCGACGAGAAGGGCAAGCGCCTCTCGATCACGGTCTACGGCCCAGGCTCCAAGGTCTATCAGCGCGCCCAGGCTCGCCAGCAGAACCAGCTGATGGACAAGATCAAAAAGCGCGGGAAGATGGACCAGTCGGCCGAGGAAAAGCTCGCCGAACAGGCTGATTTTCTGGCTGCCTGCACGGTTAGCTTCAATGGCTTCACCTATCCGCCCGCTGAGGGGCTTGAAGGCCAGGACCTGTTCCGCAAGGCTTACGCCGATCCGTCGATCGGGTTCATCGCCACGCAGGTTGCCGCCCACATCAATGACTGGGCAAATTTTACGAAGAGCTCGGCCGAGAGTTGAGCCTTTATGTGCGCCAACTGGCGTGGCTGGGCACCGCGCCCAAGGCGCGCACTACCAAACAAATCAAACCCGACACCGATGCTGAACCGCTGACCCGCCTGCAGCGAATGGCCATCGACGACCTTGCCCCCGACTTTCCGCCAATTCGCACCCCTTGGGTGATCGACTGGCTCATGGAAGTCGGCCCCACCGATCCCGGCGCGATGGGCGCAGTGCCCATCTCCTGGGCCACGATTGGCCAGTGGCAGCACTGCATGGGGCTCGATCTGCCTCCGTGGCTGGTCCGCCTCTTGCGACGGCTTTCTATCGAATTCGTCGCTGAAACCGTCCGCGCCCGCGAGCCTGATTGCCCGCCTCCATGGACTGCCACGTCCGTCCTCAACCGAGATGAAGTCTCCCGGAAAGTGACCAACGCCTTCCGGGCGCTGATGATGTCGAAGGAGCCCAGCACGTGAAAGCAGGCACCCTCGAAATTGAAATGATCACCAACGTCGCCCGGCTCCAAAAGGAGATGGCCGACATGAAGCGCACGGTGGCAGGCGCGATGGGCGATATGGCGGACAGCGCCTCGCGTGCTGACCGGGCGCTCAATGCGGTCGGTGGCGGCGGTGTCACGCGCATGGGTGGTTCGGCGAAGCTTGCGGGGCATCATGTCCAGAACCTCGTCTTTCAGCTCAACGACATGGTGGTCGGCCTGTTCTCCGGCCAGAAACCCATGACCGTGTTCATGCAGCAGGGCACGCAGATCGGGCAGATCGCAATGCAGGCCGGCGTCGGCATCGGCGGCATGGCCCGGGCGCTGCTGGGGCTTGCTGCCAGTGCTGCCGCGGCTGCACTGACCAACCCCTATCTTCTCGCAGCCGCTGCTGCCGCCGGCATCGCGTTCGGCGCATTCAAACTGTTCCAGTCGAGCGTCAAACAGACGGGCGAGCTAGACCGCTATGCGCAAAGCCTCGGCCTCACCAAGAAGGAAATGGAAAAGCTGGGCCCCGTCGGGATCACGGTTGGCGACACCATGAAGGGTCTATGGAAGACCGTCTCGGATGGGCTAGACCTGGGCTCAGTATTCTCGACCCTCAAGGATTGGGCGGTCACGGCCTTTGAGGCCGTTCTGACTGCTGGCAAATACGCCGTCGCCATTCTCTACGCTGGCTGGGTTGGCGGGTTCAATGCGATCCGGATCACCTGGGCCGCACTGCCCGGCGTTATCGGCGAGGCCGCCGTGGGCGCCGCTAATCTGGCAATCAGTGGGATCGAGTATCTCGCCAACAAGGCGATCGCAGCGCTCAATTGGCTCGCTGAATGGGTGAACCCGGTACTCGACCGAGTGGGCCTCTCGACCATCACCCGGATCGAGAGCGTTGCTCTGCCGCGTATGGAAAACAGTTTTGCCGGATCTACCGCCCGCATGGGTGCACAGGTCCGCGATGAATTCGCGTCAGCCTTTGGCGATGCCATGGGCATGATGGACGCCTTTTCAGCGCGCTGGCGGGAAAACAGCATCGCTGCTGCCAAAGCCCGGCTTGCCGCAAAGGCGGACGAGATCCGCGGCGACGGCAGCGACGGTGCCAGCAGCGCAAAAGGCCCCAAGGAAACGGAAGCCGAACGCGCGCTCCAGGCCGCCCGGGACTTTGCCGCCAACCTCGCGCTAGAGACCGCCAAGATTGGCAAGACCCCGATCGAGATCAAGCGGATGGAGGTTGCGATGGCCGCACTCAAGGCGCCAACCGACGAAGCGCGCATTGCCATTCTCGAAGCCGGCGAAGCTTGGGAGCAGGCAACCCGGGCTTTCGCGACCTCGGAGTTCCTTCGCCAGACAGTTGCGCCGCTCGAACAGCAGGTCTCTCTGCTTGGCCAATCGGCCCGCGCTCAAGCACTCGCCAATCTCGAAGCCGAACGCGAGCAGATCGTTCTGGAACGCGGTGTCGAAGCTTGGGAGCGATATCGCGCGGCCCGCACCCGCCTGATGGAGGCGGACTTTGCGCAGGGCGAACAGGAGCAGTTCCTGCAGAGCCTGGAGGACATGGTCTCTGCCACTGAGGCTGCGGCACAGAACATGGCTGATGCCTTTGGCTCGGTTGGCGGTGCTATTGGCGCGATCAGCGTCGAGATCACGCGTTTTGCTTCGGCGCAGGTGGCTGCAGCCCAGCGCGTGGCTGAAGCCGAGCGCGAATATGGACGCACTTCATTCCAGTATGCCGATGCGCGTGCCGCCCAGGCATCGGCCGAGATTAATCACTATGGCAATCTCGCCTCGGCCGCGAAGGGCTTCTTCAAGGAAGGCTCCGATGGCTACAAGGCGCTGCTTGCCGCTGAGAAGGTGTTCCGCGCCTTTGAACTGGCGGTCGCGATCAAGAATGCCGCAGTCAAAATCGGCCTGATCGGTGCGCAAACGGCGGCCAAGGTCACGAGCGACACTGCCATGGCGGCCTCTGACACCGCTCGGGCTGGCGTCGAACAGGGCAACTCGATCATTACGACCGGCATCAAGGCGGTGGAGGCCGTGGTGAACGCCATCCGCTCACTGCCGTTTCCGCTCAACATTGCGGCTGGCGCAATCACGGCCGGTGTCATTGCATCTCTCGGTTTCGCGATCAGCGGCGTCTTTGGCGGGTCTCCAAAACTGTCTGCCGCCAATGATGGCACCGGAACAGTGTTTGGGGACAGCACCGCAAAGTCGGAGAGTATTGCCAAAGCCATCGATCACCTGCGCGAGGTCGACACGCTGACCATGCGCTATTCGGCTGCCATGCTGGCTTCCTTGCGCAACATCGAAGCCAATATCGGCGGGCTTACCAACCTCATCATCCGCACCAATGGCGCTGAAGCCTCGGCTGCAGGTGTAAACACCGGCTATCAGTCCACGGGCGTGACCGGCCTCATCGGCAGGGGACTGGAAGGCGTCGGGGCCGTTCTGAACAAGATCCCCATCATCGGCGGCATTTTGGGCGGTCTGGTCGGGCTCGTCGGCAAGGCGTTTGGCGCACTGTTTGGCACCAAGACCACGATTACCGGCCAGGGCATCTTCGGTCGCGGCCAGTCGCTGGCAGAGATCCTCTCCGACGGGTTTGACGCGAGCTATTACTCTGACGTCAAGAAGACCAAGAAGTTCCTCGGGATCAGTATGGGCTCGAGTTATTCGACCCGCTATTCGGCGGCTGATGCTGAGCTTGAGCGCCAGTTTGCGCTCATTTTCTCCGGTTTCTATGATGCGATCTCGGCCGCAGCGAGCCCTCTGGGCTTGTCGCTTGGCGAAGTTCAGTCCCGCCTACAGGGTTTCGTGGTCAATATCGGCAAGATCGATCTGAAGGGTCTGACCGGTGCCGAGATCCAGGAAAAGCTGACCGCTGTCTTTGGCGCAGCGGCCGACAATTTGGCTCGCTATGCCGTGCCTGGGCTTGAGCAATTCCAGAAGGTCGGCGAAGGCTATTTCGAGACGCTGATCCGTGTTGCCTCCAGTGTCGAGGCGGTGAGTTCCTCGCTTAACCTGCTCGGCACCTCGGTCGAGGATCTGAGCCTTGCGGCCAAGATGAACCTCTTCGACCTGTTCGGCTCGGCCAGCGATATGACTTCGGCGACGGGCGAGTATTTTGCGCTCTACTACAGCAAGGCCGAGCAAGCCTCGGCCCAGACCGCGCAGATGGCTCTGGTGTTCGAGAGCCTCGGGCTTCAACTGCCGCAAAGTATCGCAGGCTTCCGCTCGCTGGTCGAAGCGCAGGATCTGACCACCGAGGCTGGCCGCGCGGCTTATGTGACACTGATCCAGCTTGCGCCAGCCTTTGCGGAGCTCATCGGCGCAGCCCAAGACGCAGCCAGTGCGGCCGCCATTGCGGATGAACGCCTGTCGCTCGAGCGACAGCTGCTGGAGGTTCAAGGCAATACCGCTGCGCTTCGGGCGCTTGATCTGGCCCAGATCGATGCAAGCAACCGCGCCCTGCAGCTTCAGATCTGGGCCCTCGAAGATCAGAAGGAGGCGGTCGAAGATGCAGCGAATGCCGCGGAGAAACTGCGCTCGGCCTGGGCAGCGATCACCGACGGCCTGATCGCCGAGATCGAGCGGATCCGGGGTGTTACGGGCACAAGGTCAAACAGCTATGCCGAGGCACTGGCAAAGTTCAACAATGCCTCGATGCTGGCGCGCGGCGGGGACCAGGAGGCTGCCAAATCGCTGCCTGCTCTGAGCCAAGCACTGCTGTCGGTCGCTGCAAATACGGCCAGGTCCGGCGAGGATCTGGCGCGCCTGCAGGGTCTGACGGCTGCCAGCCTTGAGCAGACGCTGGCGATCATCAATCAGGCGTCCGGCGCCACCGTCGGGGTCGAAGTGGCGCCGGACGACAGTTCTTCACCCGGTTGGTGGGACCAGTTCGCGGCGAACCAGATGGGCGTGGCGACCATCCCGGCCAATGACGGTCAGTCTGCCCTAATCGGAGAACTGCAGGCGCTGCGGCAGGAAGTGGCGGATCTGCGCGATGAGCAGCGAATTGCCTCAGCGACGATTGCCTCGGGCACCAGCAAGACCGCCCGCATCCTGGAACGAGTTACCCCGGACGGCGACGCCCTGGCGGTGAGGACAGCGGCATGAAGCTGATACGCCCCACCACGCTGACCGATGCCATGCTGACCAGCAGCACGGCCCCGGAGAATGACCACCCGGTCTGGGCAGCCGGAACAGCCTATGCGGTGGGTGCCCGGGTAATCCTGACATCCACCCATCGGCGCTACGAAGCACTGGTAGCCTCGACAGGGGTCAACCCGGCAAGCGATCCGACCAAGTGGCTCGATCTGGGGCCGACCAACCGCTGGGCCATGTTCGATGACAGGGTTGGCACCGCCACGACACGGACCGGAAGCTTGCAGGTTGTGCTGGCGCCAGGCGCCACGGACGGGGTTGCGCTTATCGACACTGATGCAGAGAGCGCGACGGTATCGCTCACAGTGTCGGGCTCCACGCTTTACACCAAGACCCAGAGCTTCAATCTCGGCGGCACGGCCATCGACAACTGGTTCAGCTGGTTCTTCGAGCCGGTTGGACGCAAGTCGAGCCTGCTGTTTCTCGATGTACCGGTCTACGAGGCGGGCATTATCACCGTCACGGTCACGCGCGACAATCCGGCTGACCTTGTTTCCTGCGGCGCGCTGATATTCGGCCGGCAGTTTACGATCGGTGAGACCGAGCACGGCGTCGACATCGGGATCATCGACTATTCGAGGAAAGAGACCGACCAGTTCGGGGTTACCTCGGTGGTCGAGCGC
>JAURML010000003.1 GCA_030830695.1 Caenibius sp.
CCATTTTGCAGGATTTTTGCAGGAAAAAGGCCAGTTTAAAATCTAAGCCATTGAAATAGTGGCGCACCCGACAGGATTCGAACCTGTGACCTCTGCCTTCGGAGGGCAGCGCTCTATCCAGCTGAGCTACGGGTGCCCAAAATGCGTCGGGCGGTGCGCGCAGTTAGCAGCGCAGCGCGCGCCATGCCAGCGCTTTTCGAAGGCTCGCCACGTCAGCGCGCTCCGCGCCGCAAATTAGCGATTTGGCAATCAACCCGCGTTAGGAATGGCGCATGAACGCGATTCCGCCGTCCTTTACCCGCTCTGACGCCGCCCGGCCGGAAGCATTGCTGCCCGGTTCAGGCCGAGCCGCCTTTGGCCAGGGCGCAGCCAATGCGATGAGCATGAAATGGGCTGCCCTGCAGGACGCGGCTGGCGCGGTTGCCGCGCTGGCGGGATGCGCACTCGACAGGCCCGGTCCCGAGGTTCGCAATTTCCCGGCACAGATTCGCAACGCCTCTGGCTGGCGCCGGCAACAGGCGGAAAACGGGGTGGCCGATCTGGCGGCGATCATGGAATCGGGGCTTGCTGCCTTGCTGTCCGTCAATGCCCGGGGCGCGGACGCCGCGCCGGCGGCAAGCGCCCTGCTGCGCGAATTCATCGCAGCGCGCGATGCGCTGCTGGCAATGGCGCCGCCATCCGGCGCACTTGGCCCGCATCGCAGCGCCTGACGGAATATTGAGCGGACTTGACCAAGTTCGCTTTATGTTCTTACCATCTCCGGATGGTGGCCGCCCCTCACGCCGATTCATCTGAGGCATCTTCACCGGTGCTCTCGCCCGATGCCCTGTCCGTGGCGCGGGGGATCGCCCGGCTGTTTGCCCGCAATGACATATGGTGCCTGCCCGAAATGCCGCTGCGCAACGGCCGCCGCGCTGACCTGATGGGGATCGACGGCAAGGGGCGGGTGGTTATCGTGGAGATCAAGGTGGCGAAGGCCGATTTGCTGGGCGACGGCAAATGGCAGGACTATCTCGAATATTGCGACCGGTTTTTCTGGGGCCTGTCCCCCGTGCTTGATCGCGCCTGCCTGGAAGAAGCGCATTTTCTGCCCGATTGCTGCGGGGTGATCGTGGCTGACAATTACGATGCGGAGATCCTGCGCCCGGCGCCCACGCGTGCGCTGGCCCCGGCGCGCCGCAAGGTCGAGGTGGAGCGGCTCGCCCGTGCGGCCTTGCGCAGACAGGCGCTGAACGGCGACTGGGGCCTGACCGGTCCGCCCGCCCTGTAACGGGCAGGGCAGGCAATGCGGCCCCGGCGTGATGACGTCACGCCTCTGCACCTGCGCGTTCCTGCCGTTCCTGCGTCGCGGGCACCGCCGGGTCCATTTTGACGCCAATGAGGAAATCGGGCGCAACTTTACGGTTTGTTTACCATGTCGCGCCAAAAGTGCTGCTGACTTGGAGACGAACTGGGGGCTTTCAGTCGGTGGACACGTTCAGAGGCTATTTTTCGAGCGACGCCGATTACGGCGACGACGCGGCCTATCTGGAGCGCGGCGAGGAGGAAACGGGCCACGATGGTCCGCCTGCCTCGATCGGACGCGACGAACGCCGGATGCAGGTGCGCGCCTATAATCATTGGGCCAGCCTGCTGGGCGACCGCAACTTCCCCTGCATCGAAGACCTCGATCCTGAGAACCTGCCTGATTTCGGCCCATACAGCGTGCTGCTGGATTTCACCTCGGGCATCGAAAATCCGGGCATCGCCTATCTGGGTGACATGCTGGCGACGGAATGCGGCGCGCAGGACGAGATTGCGCAACTTTCGGATGTTCCCAGTCGCTCGCTGCTCTCGCGCATCACGGATCACTACATGCAGATCCTCGCGAACCAGGCACCGATCGGTTTCGAGGCTGAATTCGTCAATCAGCTGGGCAAGTCGATCGCCTATCGCGGCATCCTTTTGCCATTTTCGACTGACGACGATTCGATCGATTTCATTTATGGCGTCATCAACTGGAAAGAGCTGGCCGACCAGCTGACCACTGACGAACTGCTGCTGGAAATCGACCAGGCGCTGGAACGCGACACCGATGAGCCTGTTGCGCACGCGAACGATACGCCGCTGACCGGCTGGGCCGACGGCCCGGTTGCAAATGAAACGGCCCAGATCGACCCGGCTGAGGACATTCTCGACCTGACTGACGCATTCGGCGGTGGCGATGACGAAGACGCATCTGCGGGGCACCTGCCGGCCCCGTCCTTTGGCGGAACCGATGGCTTCATGAGCGATTATGACGCCGGGTCCGTCGACGATGAGGATGATGGCGACGCGGGTGATGGCGGCTGGGCCGCGGGTGCTGAGGCCGATGCACCGACTGATCGCGCCAAGGGGCCAGTCTATGGTTCGCTGCTGGCGAAATTCAGTGCGGTGGAGCCGGAATCCGACGAATTTGATACTGAAGAGGACGACGAAGAAGGCGCCGATTGGCCGGATGAAGGGGGCGTTGACCCCGAGGTGACACATGAGGTCACTGCAACTGGTGCATATGATCCGGACCAGTATCAGACCGATCTGCCGATCGCGGATGCGGGCGAGCCGATTGCGCTTGCCATGCCGGAAGAGGACGAGATGGAGCTGGGCGACTGGCTGGCCTCGGCCCGCGAACTGGCCATGGCCGCGCGCAGCAGCGAGGATCGTTCGCGCCAGGCGCTCTATGCTGCCATCGGTCGGGCCTATGATTTTTCCATCGCCGCGGCCGACCAGCTGGAAGATTTTGCCGAGCGTGTTACTGATTCGGGACTGACCATCCAGGATCGCGCACCCATGACGCCAGTGGTCAAGCTGGTGTTCGGCGCCGATTACGACAAGACCCGCCTGACCGAATATGCTGCCGCGCTCAGCCACGGACACCGGCTTGGCGTCGAACGCGGCGGGATGGAGGAATTCCTCTGCACCGCGAAGGGCGGCCTCAAGGGCGTGGTCAATGCCGAACGCCGTCTGCGCCGCGAGGAAGCTGGCCAGCCGGTGGAGCCCGAAGGCGCCCCGCGCGAACGGCTGGCACGCAAGCTCGACCCGCAGGATTTCGACGCAATTGAGCCGAGCGGCAGCGAATTTGCCCTGGTCATGATCCGTCGCCTGACGACGGGCGAGGTGGTGATGCTGGGCGAAGTGCCAGAGGATGTGCCGCTGCTCGAACGCGCGGCGCGCAAGCTGTTGGGCTGACCGTCAGGCGGCAAGGCCGCGCCCCTGGTTGCACGAAAACGCGAAGCACCGGCATCTTCAGTTCCGGTTCAGGCGCAAACAGGCTAACACGGGCGGCATGCAATTGCTGCTTCGCCTGCTGGCCATCCTTGCCCTGACGATCATGTCGGTTCGCCCGGCCATGGCGCAATCGGTCTTGCGCGATGCCGAAACCGAAGCGCTGTTCCAGGATATGGCCGCGCCGCTGGTGGCGGCTGCGGGGCTGGCCCCCGGCAATGTCGACATCGTTCTGCTCAACGATCCGTCGATCAACGCCTTTGTCGCGGGCGGGCAGGCGATCTATGTGCACAGCGGACTGATCAACGAGGCAAGTTCGGCAGAAGAGGTTCAGGGTGTCATCGCGCACGAACTGGGCCATATCACCGGCGGGCACATCATCCGCTTCGATGAGGGGATGAAAGGCGCCACCAGCATAACCATCCTGTCCCTGCTGATTGGCGTGGCGGCGGCGGCGGCGGGTAGCCCGGATGCCGCGATGGGCGCGCTTGCCGCCGGGCAGCAGGCCGCGATGGGCAAGCTGCTGGCATTCACCCGGGTGCAGGAATCTTCGGCCGATGCGGCGGGCGCCCAATATCTCTCCAGCGCCGGCATATCGGGGCGCGGTTCGCTCGAATTCTTCGAAAAGCTCCAGAATCTCGAATTTCGCCGCGGTATCCGTCAGGATGACGAGGCGACATTCGGCCGCACCCACCCGATGACCGGGGACCGGATTGCCACCTTGCGCGAAACCTATGAAAAGGATCCCGCCTGGACCCGCCCGGCCGATCCGCAACTGCAGGAACGCTTCCTGCGGATCAGGGCCAAGCTTTATGGCTATATTGCCGAACCGGAACAGACGCTTGCCGCATTTCCGCCAACGGACAATTCGATCCCGGCTCATTATGCGCGCGCCTATGCCTATCACAAACAGGCCTTCACGGACAAAGCGCTGGCCGAAGCCGCAGCGCTGATCGCGACTGAACCGGACAACCCCTATTTCCTTGAATTGAAAGGACAGGTTCTGCTCGAATCGGGTCGGCCCGATGAAGCGCTGCCCGCATTGCGGCGGGCGACGCAACTGACCGGCAACAACGGCCTGATCGCGACAATCTTCGGCCATGCGCTGATCGCCACCGAGGATGAAGCCAATTATGCCGAGGCTGAGCGGGTGCTGAAAGCAGCGGTCGCGCGTGACCGCGAGAACCCCTTTGCCTGGCACCAGCTGGGTGTGATCTATGCGGCGCGCGGCGATCTGGCCCGGGCCAAGCTGGCCAGCGCGGAACAGCAGGTGATGGAGCAGCGCTATCGTGATGCGTTGATGAGCGCGCAGGCGGCGGTAGCCTCATTGCCGCATGATACGCCGGACTGGCTGCGCGCGCGCGATATAGAAATGCAGGCGCAGGCCGAGCTTGACCGCGACAAGAAGGAAAAGAAGAAGAGCAAGGATGGATAATGGGGCAAAGCGGAAAATGATCGGATATGGCGTCGCCGCCATGTTGGGCGCGGGGGCCATGGGCCTTGCCGGGGGCTGGGCATCGGTGCAATTCGGCCTTGCCGGGAAAGCGACCGGCGCAGCCGTACGCAGCTACATCCTCGAACACCCCGAAATTCTTCCCGAAGCGATGGAGCGGCTCGAAGCGCGTGAGGCGGCGAGCCGCCTCGCCCCGATGGCCGATGCGGTGCGCGCGCCCTTCCCCGGTGCGGTGCTGGGCAACCCCAGGGGCTCGGTCGTGCTGGTCGAATTCAGCGATTACGCCTGCGGCTATTGCCGCCACAGCGTGGCCGAGGTGGAAGCGCTAATCACAACGAACCCCGACCTGAAAGTGGTGATCCGCGAATATCCGATCCTTTCGGAACAGAGCGCGGCCGCCGCGCGGATGGCACTGGCCGCCGCCGAACAGGGGCGATTTGCCGCCTTCCACAAGGCCATGTTTGCCGCCGGACGGCCTTCGCCGACGACAATCGAGGCCGCCGCCCGCAAGGCGGGGCTCAATCTGGAGCGGGCGCGCAAATTCGCTGCATCCGCCGCCGTTGCGCGCGAGTTGCAGTCCAATCACGCCCTTGCCAGCCAGTTGGGCTTTAACGGTACGCCCAGCTGGGTCGCAGGAGACCAGGCCTTTTCCGGCGCTGTTCCGGGCGATGTCCTCGCCCGTGCGCTGGCCCGACCGGCTGATCCCGCCAAGGGCGTGTGAAGCCGCTGGCTGCACTCCCCCTCAGCGCCCTGTTGCTGCTGACCGCGCCGGCCGGAGCGCAAGGATCATTGCCGGTCAGCGCGGCATCGGCGCTGGCAGCCAACCAGCTGCATGACGGGCGGCTGCTTGACGCAGGCTGGCGGCTGGCAACCGGCAATGCGCCCTTCTGTGCTTCCACCTCCCTGCAAATCGGCCTGTTGCTGCAGGATGTGATGCTGTTCGATCAGCCCGCGCTGGCAAGGCGCACGCTGGGCATGGCCGGGGATTTCACGATCGCGGCAGTGGCACAGGATTCGCCTGCTGCGCTGGCCGGGCTTGTGCCGGGTCAGGAAGTTGTCGCCGTCGGCAACCAGGCGCTTGCGGCCTTGCCCGCCGGGCAACCGGGCGATTTCAGGCGGCTGGGCAAAGTGGAAGCGCTGATGGAGAGCACGCTGGCGAAGCACGGCACAGTCGACCTGACACTGCGCGAGGCAGACGGTTCGCTGAGCCAGCGCAGCATCGCCGGGGTGCGCGCCTGCCGGGGCCGGTTCGAATTGCGCAATTCAGGGGCACGGGCAGAGGCAGACGGGGAACGCATCCTGATCGGACGCGACTTTGCCGCACACCTGCCCGCAGCAGACTGGCTGAGCGATGCGGAATTCGCCGGGATTGTCGCTCATGAATTCGCGCATGTCATCCTGGCGCATGGCGCATGGCTTGACCGGGCCGGGCGCGACGATGCCGAAATCCGCCGCACCGAACGCGAAGCGGACCGGCTGGCCATCTGGTTGCTGGCCAACGCCGGATATGATCCTGTTCCCTTCGCGCAGTTGTTGGGTGACTGGGGCAGGCGCGGCCGCAACGGCCCGCCGCAGTCCCCCACGCATGACGAATGGGCAGCTCGCGCCGCACAGGCCCGCACGGAAGTGGCCGCGATGCGCGCGGCGCTGCTGGCGCGCGGCGTGGCTGACTGGTCGCACGATTTCCACCGGGAATGAGCGTCGGGATGGCGCCGGTGCGCAAAAAGTCTGACGAAACGGCGCAAATCGGATAAGAGGCCCCGCATGGCCGTGCTGCCTTTTCGACCGACACCGTTTTTCGCCAACAAGAACCGCGCATTCTGGCAGTTGCAGATCGCTGGTTGGGGCGGGGCAATGGTGCTGCGCGCCATCACCAGCCTCGCCAATGAAAAGCCCGCGTCCTTCCTGCTGCTGGTGGTCATCTCCACCATCACCGGCTTTTCGCTGAGCCTGATCCTCTCCGTCATTTATCGCCGCCTGATCAACGCCCGGCCGCTGGTGACCTGGGGCGTGACTGCGCCGGTACTCGCCATCGCGGTCAGCATTTCCGCCTTCGTCAATGGCTGGGTCATCAGCCTCTATCAGGCTGGCAGCGAAGCCAGTTTTGCCCAGCTCTTCCTTGGCATCTTCTATATCGACCTGACCCTGATGGGCGCATGGTCCGCGCTCTATTACGCCATCAATTTCTACCTCCAGGTGGAAGAACAGGCTGACCGGCTGATGCGGCTGGAAACGCAGGCTACCAGCGCGCAGCTGGCGATGCTGCGCTATCAGCTCAACCCCCATTTCCTGTTCAACACGCTCAATTCCATTTCCACCCTGGTGCTGCTGAAGCAGACCGAACCGGCCAACGCCATGCTGACCCGCCTTTCGGCCTTTCTGCGCCACACGCTGATCAACAAAGCGGGCACCAAAGTGTCGGTTGCCGAAGAAGTGGAAACGCTGAAACTCTATCTCGACATCGAACGGATGCGCTTCGAGGGACGGTTGCGCACCGAATTCAGGATTCAGCCCGAAGCGGCCAGCGCCCTGCTCCCTTCGCTACTGCTGCAACCGCTGGTCGAAAATGCCATCAAATACGGGGTGTCGCCACTGGAGGAAGGCGCGCAGATCAGCGTCGCGGCACGGCTGGTCGGGCAGAACCTTCGCATCACCGTCTCCGACACCGGGCCGGGATTGCAAAATCGCCCGCAACGGCCACAGTTTCCCGCAGCGATGCCGGGCGGGCACGGCAACGTTTCAACGGGTGTCGGCCTTGCCAACACCCGCGATCGTCTGGCCCAGGCCTATGGCGACCGGCACCGTTTCGAGATTCGCACGCCTGCCGAAGGAGGGTTCGTCGTTACCATTGAAATTCCTTTCAAACCCGAACAATCCGCCGAAGCCGCGCTTGCCGGCAGGCAGGACACGGTCCGCCCCGCACCCATTACCTCTGCCATCCCCGCCGCTGAAACGCGCACTCTGGAACCCGGATCATGACCATTCGCACCATCCTCGTCGATGACGAAAAACTTGCCGTACAGGGGCTTCAGCTGCGCCTGGAAGCCTTCCCCGATGTTGAGGTGATCGACACCTGCTCGAACGGGCGCGAAGCCATCCGCAAGATCAAGACGGAAAAGCCCGACCTGGTCTTTCTCGACATTGAAATGCCCGGATTCGATGGCTTTTCAGTGGTGAAAGGCGTGATGGATATCGAACCGCCGCTGATCGTCTTCGTCACCGCCTATCAGGAACACGCGATCCGCGCCTTTGAGGCCAATGCGATCAACTATCTGATGAAGCCGGTCGATACGGCCAGGCTGGCGGACACGCTGGAACGGGTGCGGGTCCGGCTGGCGGAGAAGAAATCCGCCGAAGAGGCGGAAAAGCTGAAGGAAGTGCTGGCCGAAGTCGCGCCGGACGCGATGGACAACATGCCCGACGAGGAAGAGACGGCGGGCCGCTACGAAAAGCTCATCAACATCAAGGATCGCGGCCAGATCTTTCGCGTGGATGTCGACTCGATCGAACATATCGAGGCGGCTGGCGATTACATGTGCATTTACACTGGCGATAATTCACTGATCCTGCGCGAGACGATGAAGGATCTGGAACGCAGGCTCGATCCGCGCCTGTTCCAGCGGGTGCATCGGTCCACCATCGTCAATCTCGACAAGGTGCGGCAGGTCAAGCCGCATACCAATGGCGAATGTTTCCTGATACTGGAAAGCGGCGCACAGGTGAAGGTCAGCCGCAGCTATCGCGATGTGGTGGCGCGCTTCGTGCATTGAGCTGGATCATGTGAAGGCTGGAAATTCCGGTTCAATCCCCCTTCGTCACCCTGAACCAAGTTCAGCATGACGAATTTGTAGCAGGAGGGGGCACCACTTCTCTTGCACTCAACCCATCACTAGGCAAAACGCTTGGTTTATGAGCACATTCACCCTCCCCGGTTTCGACCTGCCCGCTTTCGTGTGCGCCACGCTGGATGAGGATCTTGGCGTCGGCCTGCCCGACGGCGGGCATGATGTGACCGCCGAAAGCGTAATCCCCGCCGATGCTCGTTTTTCAGGGGTGATGGACAGCCGCGATGCGATCACTGTCTGCGGGTTGCCGATCGCCGCCGCCTTTTTTCGCCAGATCGATCCCGCGATGGAGATCGAAATTCTGACGGGCGAGGGCAGCGAAGTCCCCGCGGGCACAGATCTGATGCGCCTCTCCGGTAACGCCCGCGCCATGCTGACGGCGGAGCGGAGCGCGCTGAACACGGTGCAGCACCTGTCCGGCATCGCCACCCTGACCCGCGGCTATGTCGATGCGATGCAGGGCAAAGCCATTCTGCTTGACACGCGCAAGACCATCCCCGGCCTCAGGCATCTGGAAAAATACGCCACCCGCATGGGCGGGGCGCAAAATCACCGCATGGGATTGTGGGATGCGGCGATGATCAAGGACAATCACGTGGCTGTCGCGGGCGATGTGGCCGAGGCGGTGCGCCGCGCGCGCGATGCAGGGGTTAAGGATATCATTTGCGAGGTTGACCGGATCGACCAGATCGAACCGGCGCTGGCCGCCGGGGCCAGCCACCTGCTGCTGGACAATATGGATGCGGCGACCTTGCGCGAAGCCGTGGCGATCGTTGCCGGGCGCGTGCCGACCGAGGCGTCGGGAGGGATCAATCTGGATACGATCGGGCCGAAAGCGGCCACCGGCGTCACTTATGTATCCGTCGGCCGGATTACCCAAAGCGCGCCTGCCGCCGACATCGGGCTGGATTTCACGCCGGCCTGATGTTGCGCGCAGCGACCATTGTGCTGGCCAGTATGGCCTTTTTCGCCACCGCCCATGCCCAGCCCTTTCAATGCCGTGCCCCGCAAGGCCCGCTCTCCATTCCCGCGATCGCCCCGGACGGGCCGGAACGGCGCATGGCAATCAGCGGCTATTCGCTGGCGCTCAGCTGGTCGCCCGAATTCTGCCGCAGCCGCGCCGGCCGGCCCGAACACCGGATACAGTGTGCGGGGCGAAACGGGCGGTTCGGGCTGGTCGTTCACGGTTTGTGGCCCGAAGGGGCGGCCGGGCGCTGGCCGCAATGGTGCGCAACCCGGCGCCGACTGGATGAACGCACGGCGCGCGCTCATCTGTGCATGATGCCTTCGTCCCGGCTGATGGCGCATGAATGGGCCAAACATGGCAGTTGCATGGTCCGCACCCCGCAGAGCTATCTCAAGGTCACGGCGATTCTCTGGAACAGCCTGCGCCTGCCCGATCTTGACCGGCTTTCGCGACAGGAAGGGCTGACCGCGGGTACAATCCGGCAGGCCTTTGCCGATGCCAACGGCCCGCACTGGACCCCGGCCATGGTGGGAATCGAGACCAGCCGCAATGGCTGGCTGGAGGAATTGCGGCTTTACTATGGCCGCGATTTCATGCCCAGGACCTGCGACCGGAAGCGGATCGGCCCGCCCGATGCCACGCCGCTTAAAATCTGGCGCGGGCTCTGATCAGCGTCGTTCGCGGAAGAAATCGCGCAGCATACCCGCCGCCTCAGCCTCGCCCATGCCGGAATAGACTTCGGGCCGGTGCAGGCATTGCGCCTGATCGAACACCCGCGCACCATGTTCCACAGCGCCGCCCTTGGGGTCCGGCGCAGCATAATAGAGGCGAGCGATCCGGGCATGCGCGATGGCGCCAGCGCACATGGCGCAGGGTTCCAGTGTCACCCATAATTCGCAATCGTCCAGCCGTTCCTGCCCCAGCGCCTGCGCTGCGGCGCGAATCGCCAGCATCTCGGCATGAGCGGTCGGATCGCCGAGCCGACGCGGCGCATTATGCGCACTGGCGATCACCTGCCCGGCGCGCATAATTACGGCGCCGACCGGCACTTCGCCCGCCTGCGCCGCCGCGCGCGCGGCCTGAAGGGCGGCAGCCATGGGTTCGGGCAGGGGCCAACGGGTCATCGCCTGCTGCGCTAATATGCATTGCGCCGTGCCGCAATGGCGCGCGTTCGCTTGACGATTTGTCCGTGCGCCGCTATGCGCGCCGCTTTCCGGGGTCACCCCCACCGCTTTTCAAACGAGAGATTTCCCATGTCGCGCATCTGCGAACTGACCGGCAAGGGCCGCCAGATCGGCCACAATGTGAGCCACGCCAACAACAAGACCAAGCGCGTCTTTCTGCCGAATCTGCAGAATGTCACGCTGTTGAGCGAAAAGCTGGGCCGCAGCTTCAAGTTCCGCGTTTCGACGCAGGGCCTGCGTTCGGTGGAACATAACGGCGGCCTGGACAACTGGTTGCTCAAGACATCCGATTCGAAGCTTTCCCCGCGCGCCCTCAAGGTGAAGCGCGAACTGGCAAAGGCGCAGGCAGCCGCCTGATCTTTCGGCCGGGGCCGCAGAAATCAAGGCGCGGGGTTGCCCTCCGCGCCTTTTTTGCGTGATGCGTCCCGCCAATCGAGCTTGAGCAGGATGGTCCGCTGGCTGAGCGCATTATTATCATCCGAAATGATCCAGACCGAAATCTGTCCCCCCGGCTCGCGCCGGACAGCAAGGCCTTCGTAATTGTCGACCGGAACGGGTGCAGCAAAACGCGCCACTTCCCTGCCTTCCCAGACCTGCCCGGGCCTGATGTCGCGCGGATCGGCAATCAGCAGGCGGGCGGAGAAGCGCGCCGGGACCGGCCATAGCAGCCGCCGCACAAGGATCAGCACGCGCCCGTCAGGCAATGCGGCCATCGCGGTTGGCCGGAAGAAGCGCGGCGCGCGAAAGCTGAAGCTGACCGGTACCGCGCCTTCCACCGGATCGCCCGGAAAAAGGAGGGCCGGCCCCGACGTATCGAACCAGCCATGGCCCGATTCGGACAGGACAATGAAGCGGCCATCCGCAAGCCGGGTCATCGCCTCGGGCCCGCGATTTTCGGGCCAGTCCCGCATCGCCAGGGGGCGCACCGTGTGCGGACCGGTGCGATCCGCGCCGACCCGGACAATCGCGTTGCGCTGTTCATAGGACACCCACAACATTCCCCGGGCGGGATCGAGCGTGCTGTCCTCTATGTCCACCGCGCGCTTGTCCTGCGTGTCGGCAGCAAGAAACCAGCCCATCCGCGCCAGCGGCGCGCCGAGGGACGGATCGCTGAAGATCAGCAGCCTGCCGCGATCGCTCAACGCCAGGAAATGCCCGGTCGGCAGCACTTCCAGCGCCGAATATCCGCCAAAATCATCGCCATTACTGGCCAGCACCCATGCCCCGGCCACCGCGAATTGCGACCCAGGTGCGGGCGGCATTGCGCTTACATCAAGCGCGGTGAAACGAACCGCCCCGTCATGATTTTGGGAAGGCAGGGCGCTGCGCCACCAGCTGAGCGCCAGCAGGATCGCACAAAGGGCAAGGATCGCGGCGCGGCGCATGGCCACATAGCTAGTCGAAACTGGCTGCGGTTCGATAGCCTATTTCATCGGGCCGGTGAAAAGCAGCGGATCGAGCCGGGCATCGCGCCACTTCATGCTCCAGTGCAGATGCGGGCCGGTGGCCCGCCCGGTCGCCCCGATCTTCCCGATGGGCTGGCCCTGCGCCACGCGGTCCCCTTCCTTCACCAGCAATTGCGAGCAATGGAGAAAGGCGCTGTTCAGACCGTTGCCGTGATCGATCATCAGCAAATGCCCCTCCAGCGTGAAAGGCGTTTGCGCCGCGAGGATGACCACGCCATCCGCCGGGGCGACAAAGGTCGTGCCACTGGTCCCGGTGGTGATATCAATACCGGAATGGTAACTGCCCGGTTCGCCACGATAGATGCGTTGCGAGCCAAACCGGCCGGAAATGCGCCCGGTAACAGGCCAGACGAAGCGCTGCCGCCAGCCGTCGCTGCCCGTGTCGATCGCCCGGGCGGCGTTGATGCGGGCCAGTTCAGGCTCACGCAGCTTCATGAAGGCTTCGGTCGCGCCGCCGGGCCGCCGGGCCGCGTTGATATGTTCGATGTTCCATGCGCGTGGCGCGATGGAGAGCGCTCGCGTAATCTCTGCGCCATTGCTGCCGAGCGCGACCAGCGTAGCGGCAGCCCCCGCATCGCGATCGAAAGCCGCGAAGAATTCGCCATCCTCCGACAGGGAAAGTTCCACCCCGTCCAGCGTGACCCTTACCACATCGGCAGAGACCCGCCCCTTGATCCAGCCGCCCTGAGTCAGTTCACCGGCAAAGTCGATCTTCCCGGCCGGGGACGACGCAGGTTCATCCGGGCGCGGCGGGATACCACCGCCGGTATCCACCGTTGCTGCGGTGGCTTCATTGCCGCGCGGCATGTTGCATCCGGCGAGCACCAGTAGCACCCCGCCCGCAAGCTGGCACAACCGGCCCCTGTGCTGCTTCATCACGCCTGCCCCATCAGGCGACGGGTCGCTATCTCCGGGCTGGCATAGGGTTCCTGGCGGACCACGCACCAATAGCGCAACTCCTCCAGCGGGACGGGCTGGCCGGTCACGGCGCACACTACATGGTTTCCGGGTCGCAACACGCGAAACCCGTTGGGACCATATTCGAGAATTGCGGCGGCATCAGGCGAAGACATCAGCATGGCCGATCGAATAGCAGGGAAGCCTTAACCAAACAAATCATCCTGACGCGGCGTCCCCTCATCCCGTCGTGAGCGCGCACGACGGGGGGATGTGCCGCCCTCCACGGGCAGCACATCCAGCCGCCCATCACTGAATTCAAGGGCAAGCGCCGGTTGTGCAGCAGCGGTTGCGCGATTTTTCACCATTGTTCCGTCAGGCGCGACAACCAGCACATAACCGCGGGCAAGTGGCGCTCTCGGGTCAATCTGGCGCCGCAGCCGGTCAAGCGCATCCAGCCGGTCCCTGCCCCCCGCGATCCGCTGAGTGACGAGTACGGGGCCGATGCGCGCTGCATCCAGCCGGTCCTGCGCGCGCTGGACCCGCAGTTGCAGCAGCGCAATGGACAGCCGGGCCGGATCGGCCTGCAACCGGTCCTTGGCGCGGGTCGCCCGGTCTGCCAGCCCGCGCCGCAGCCGTTCGGAAAGCTCGTCCAGCTTCTGCGCGGGCGCTTGCAGCAAGGCCTCGCCACGCGGCAGGCGGCGCACCCGCGCCTCCAGCCGTTCCCGACCCAGCGACACCGGGCGCAGGATGGCGCGGCGCTTGCGCGCGGCCAGTTCGCCCAGCAGGGCCAGCAGATCGGCACGCACCGGAACCGCCATTTCCGCCGCTGCCGTGGGGGTTGGTGCGCGCCGGTCCGCCGCGAAATCAGCCAGTGTCGTATCCGTCTCATGGCCGACCGCTGAAATGACCGGAATGGTGGATTCGGCGATGGCGCGAACCACCACCTCTTCATTGAACCCCCACAGATCCTCGATCGAACCGCCGCCGCGCGCCACAATTACCAGATCTGGACGCGGCACCGCACCATCAGGCGCAAGCGCCGAGAAACCACGCACTGCCGCCGCCACCTGTTCGGCACTGCCCTGGCCCTGCACCAGCACCGGCCAGACCAGCACATGACTGGGAAAACGATCGGCCAAGCGGTGCAGGATATCCCGGATGACCGCCCCGGTGGGCGATGTCACCACCCCGATCACTTGCGGAAGATAGGGCAGGGGCCGCTTGCGTTCCTCGGCAAACAGCCCTTCGGCGGCCAGCTGCGCCCGGGTCTTCTCCAGCAGGGCGAGCAGGGCGCCCTCGCCTGCGATCTCCATCCGTTCGATCACGATCTGGTAGCTCGATCGCCCGGCGTAAGTCGTCAGCTTGCCACTGGCGATCACTTCCAGCCCGTCTTCCGGCGCAAAGGGCAGGCGATCCGCCTGGCCGCGCCACATGACACCGTCGATCCGCGCCTTGTCATCCTTGAGGCTGCAATAAAGGTGGCCGGAGGCCGCGCGTTTCACACCGGAAAGTTCGCCGCGCAAGCGCACGAAACCGAACCGGTCCTCCACCGTGCGCTTGAGCAGCGCGGAAATTTCACTGATCGAGAGCGGTGCGGCGTTGTCGCCGGGCGCACCCTTCGCTACCAGCCCGCCAGCGGCATCATTATCGTCAGTGAAGGGACCGGGCATGAATATCCTCTTGGCAGGATCGGGCGGGCGCGAACATGCGCTGGCGTGGAAACTTTCGCAATCCCGCCTGCTCTCCGCTGTGGGGGACAAGCTCTATGCCACCCCCGGCAATCCCGGCATCGCACAACTGGCCGAGCTGGTCAGCCTTGACCTTGCCGATCATGCCGCCGTCGCGCAATTCTGCGCGGACAAGCGCATTGGGCTGGTGGTGATCGGCCCCGAAGCGCCGCTGGTTGACGGGCTGGCGGATTCGCTGCGGGCAGAAGGGATCGCCGTGTTCGGCCCGTCGCGGGCGGCGGCACAACTCGAAGGCAGCAAGGGCTATACCAAGGATCTGTGCGAACGCGCCGGCATCCCGACCGCAGGGTATGTTCGCACAGCCTCGCTGGAAGAGGCGCAGGCCGCGCTCGCCCGCTTTGCCGCGCCCTATGTGCTGAAGGCTGACGGGCTGGCGGCGGGCAAGGGCGTGGTGATCGCCGAGACGCTGGCCGAAGCGGAGACTGCGCTGGTCGACATGTTTGGCGGCAAGTTCGGCGAAGCGGGCGCGGAAGTGGTGATCGAGGAATTCATGGAAGGGGAAGAGGCCAGCTTCTTCGCCCTGACCGACGGCGCCACGATCATGCCCTTTGGCAGCGCGCAGGATCACAAGCGCGTTGGCGAAGGCGATACCGGCCCCAATACCGGCGGCATGGGCGCCTACAGTCCCGCCCCGGTGTTGACCCCGCTGCTGGAAGGCGAAGTGCTGGAACGGATCATCGCGCCCACCGTGCGCACCATGGCCAATGAAGACACGCCCTATTCCGGCGTGCTTTACGCCGGACTGATGCTGACCGCGACCGGGCCGAAACTGATCGAATATAATTGCCGCTTCGGCGATCCAGAATGCCAGGTGCTGATGATGCGGCTGGAGAGCGATCTGGGCGAATTGCTGCTGGCCTGCGCGGAGAACCGGCTGGCTTCGCAGCCCCAGCCGCGTTTTTCCGGCGATACCGCGCTGACCGTGGTGATGGCGGCCAGGGGCTATCCCGACACGCCTGAAAAGGGCGGCCGGATCGATGGGCTGGACACCGCCGAGGCAGCCGGGGCCAGAGTGTTCCACGCCGGAACCGCGCTGGATGCCTCAGGTGCCTTGACCGTGAACGGCGGGCGCGTGCTGAACGTGACGGCGCGTGGGAAAAATGCGGCAGAGGCGCAGGTGGCCGCCTATCGCGCGGTCGATGCGGTCGATTTTCCCACCGGCTTTTGTCGCCGCGATATCGGCTGGCGGGAAGTGGCGCGGGAACGGGACGGGTAAAGGACGGCTCCGCCACTTGACAATCCGGCAAGGGCTGCAGGTGATGGATGCCTGGGGCTTTCGCTATGTTTCGAACATCGTCTGGCACAAGGTCCGGAAAGATGGTGGATCGGATGGACGCGGCGTTGGCTTCTATTTCCGCAATGTCACCGAACTGCTGCTGTTTGGCGTGCGCGGGAAAAACGCCCGGACGCTCGCCCCAGGCCGAAGTCAGGTCAACATGTTGCAGACCCGCAAGCGCGAACACAGCCGCAAGCCCGACGAACAATACAAAGTCATCGAAGATTGCGGTTGGGCGCCGCGTATCGAACTGTTCAGTCGGGGCAAGCGGCGCGGCTGGACAGTCTGGGGCAATCAAGCTGACGAAAGTTACGAACCGACGTGGAGCACATATCGATATAACAGCGCCATGAGCATCGCGGCTGAGTAATCATGGTCACCGATCATCTGGTTCCGGCTGACATTCTGGCGCTTTACGAAGTCCGTGAATGGCGCAACGCGGTGGGGGTGCTCTCGACTGCCTGTCCGGATGAATGGCAGGAAATCCAGCATGCGTTGCGCAGTTTCCGTCTTCACCGATCCGAAGTGCAGGCGGCAGGCGGTAACAGGTCCTCCATCGTTGAGCGACTGGAGCAACCGCTGAAAGCTGCTGGCTGGGTAGAAAAGCACTTTTCCACTTCGATCGTCGTGGACGGCGTTGCGACGGAATCGCCAACGCACAGTGTCGATTGTTTCAAGGGGCGCGTTGCCCTCGAAGTGGAATGGAACAACAAGGATCCATTTTACGATCGCGACCTGAACAATTTCCGGCTGCTTTTCGATCTCCAGGTCATCGATGCCGGGGTGATTATCACGCGCTGCTCAGAACTTCAGAATATCTTCAATGGCCTTGGCAAGGACAGCAGCTACGGAAACTCCAACACGCACATGGGCAAGCTTCTGCCTAGGCTGCGAGGCGGTTCAGGCGGCGGCTGTCCCATTGTTGTCTTCGGGATCGGCACTGGTCTCTGCATCGAAGACTGAAAGTGCCCTAACCCAGCTTCTGCGCGATCAACGCCTTGAGATCGGCTTCGGGCCGTGCGCCGTAATGGCTGATGATCTCTGCCGCCGCGACCGCGCCCATCGCCAGGCAGCGATGAATCGACGCCTTTCTGGCATAGCCTGCCAAGAAACCGGCGGCGAAGAGATCACCTGCGCCAGTCGTGTCGACCACATGCGCTAGCGGCTCTGCCTCGATATCGTGCCGTTCGCCATGCGCAATCGCCACCGCCCCCTCCTCGCTGCGGGTCACGACGAGCACGGGCGCCTTGGGCGCCAGCGCGGCAAGGCCGGCGTCGAAATCGGGCTTGCCGGTCAGCGCGGCCAGTTCAGCCTTGTTGGCAAAGAGAATGTCGATCTGCCCGGCGTCGATCAGGGCACGGAAATCATCGCCGTGCCGCTCGATCACGAAAGCATCGGACAGGGTGAAGGCCACCTTGCGTCCGGCCGCGCGGGCCGCCGCAATGGCCTTGCGCATCGCGGCGCGCGGCTCTTCCGGATCCCACAGATAGCCTTCGAGATAGAGCACGGCGGCGCTGGCGATCAGCTGTTCGTCGAGCGCGCGGGCGGGGAGGAACTGCGAGGCACCGAGATAGGTGTTCATCGTGCGTTGGCCGTCAGGCGTCACGAAAATCAGGCAGCGCGCGGTGGACGGCGGGCCAGGCCGGGCCGGAGTGTCGAAATCGATTCCCACCGCGTGAATGTCATGCGCGAACACTTCACCCAGCTGATCGTCCGCCACCTGGCCGATGAAGGCGCATTGCAGGCCAAGCGCGGACAGGCCGGCCAGCGTGTTGGCCGCCGACCCGCCTGAAATCTCGCGCGCGGGCCCCATTGCGTCATAGAGTTCATGCGCGCGTTTTGTATCGACCAGCATCATCCCGCCACGCGCCAGGCCCAGTTCCTCGATCAGCTCATCCTCGCAAGGGGACATGACATCGACAATCGCATTGCCGATGGCGAGAACGTCGTAACGGGGTTGCCTCATGGTGGCCCTTGCAGCTTGATGCGTGACAGCCTGTCGCGCGGTGGCCGCGCCTTAGCCTGCCATAGCCGCCGCGCCAAGCGATCGGCGTTGACTTGGCGCAAGCAGCAGCGCATTTGCCGCCCCAGACATGGCGCTGGCTTCCCTTTCCTTGCTCGTCCGGATGCAGTGGCTGGCGCTGGCGCTGGTGCCACTGCTGGCCGCCTGCGGCGCAGGCCCGACCGCCAGTCAGGGGGGCGTGCAAAGCACCAGGTTCGCCCGCATCCCGCCGACCAGCCCGCAGCGTCCCGTACAAGGTTTCCGCGCGGCGAAAGTCATGAACCTGCCAGGGCTGGGGGCAATCATCGGCAATAATGCGGCCGGGTTGGCGCGCCAGTTGGGCGAACCAAGGCTGGACGTAATCGAAGGCGATGCCCGCAAGCTGCAGTTCACCGGCAAGGCCTGCGTGCTGGACGTCTATCTTTATCCCTCGCGACCGGGGGCAGAACCGACCGCCGCCTATGTCGACGCGCGGCGCGAAAGCGATGGGCTGGACGTGGACCGGGCGGCCTGCGTTGCGGCGCTGGGGAAGCGCTAGGCGGCGATCCAGGGTTGGCAATCGAGGGTAACGGCCCATTAACGCAAACTCCGCATAAGCATCTGCAATCGTGGGGGAGATTTCCGGAATGTCAGTGCATTTCCGCAAGGTTGAGGCTGCTGGCGGGGCGCAGCAGGTGGTCGGCAAGTCCGCCATCGAACAATTGCGCCGCTCAGTCTGGTCGGACGCCCCGATCACCCGGGTGGAGGCGGATACGCTGTTCCTGGCCAATGATCAGCTGCGCGGCGGCGATCCGGAATGGGGCGTGTTCTTTACCGACGCACTGGTTGAATATCTGGTCGATGCAGGGACGCGCGCGGGCCATATCGACGAATCCCGGGCACGCTGGCTGAAGGCGCGCATCCTGTTCATTGGCCGCATTGCCGAACGGGACGAGCTGGAGGTGTTGCTGCGCGCACTCGAACGCGCGCAATCCGTCCCCGGCTGGCTGCGCAATCTGGCACTGGAGGAAGTCGAACAGGCTGTCATCCAGGGCTCCGGTTGCACCCGGCCCGACAACAATACACCCGCCGGCTCCATCAATGCTGGCGAAGTGAAATCGCTGCGCCGCATACTGTTCGCGCATGTTGGCCCGGCGATCAGCCGGGCTGATGTGGAAGTGCTGTTCCGCATCAAGGCCGCCACGCTGCATGGAGACAATGATCCTTCATGGGAAACGCTGTTCGTGGACAGCACAGCCGCATATCTGCTCGGCTTCGGCGGCATCTACAATCTGTCCGACGAACGCAGCGAAGATCTGGAAGATTTCCTTACGCACACCGGTGCGGCGATTGGCGATTTCCTGAACCGGGCGATGCGCATGGCAATCGCGGAAGGCGATCTTTATGGCCTGCTCGAAGCCGATGAGACCCTTGATCCGCTGGAAAAGACGCTGATCGCCTTACTTGCCAGCCGGCATTGAGGCGGCCCGCGCTCAGACGGTAAAGCTCTCTCCGCAGCCGCACGAACCCTTGGCATTGGGGTTCTGGAACACGAAACCGGCGGTGAAATCGTCCTCCACCCAGTCCATCGTGCTGCCGATCAGGTATAGTACGCTGGCCCCGTCAATGAAGAATGTCCCGCCCGGCGTCTCGATCCGTTCGTCCATCGCATTCGCTTCGCTGACATAGTCGACCGAATAGGCGAGGCCCGAACAGCCCCTGCGCGGCGTCGAAAGTTTGACCCCGATCGCATCCTCAGGCGCGCGGGCCATCAGCTCGGCCACGCGCTGCTGGGCCGACAGCGTCAGGATGACGGCGGCCGGGCGCTCGCGCTGTTGCGTTTCAACCATCACAGCATCCCCAGTTCCAGTCTGGCCTCGTCACTCATCTTCGCAGGATCCCAGGGCGGGTCCCAGACCAGATTGACTTCGGCATCGCGTATCCCCGGCACGGAACTGACGCGCAGTTCCACCTCGCCCGGCATGCTTTCGGCCACCGGACAGTGCGGGGTCGTCAGCGTCATGATGACGACCGCATCGGCCTCGTCCGAAACTTCCACCGCATAGATCAGGCCCAGGTCATAGATGTTGACCGGAATTTCCGGATCGTAAATCTCGCGCAGGGCAGCAATCACGCTTTCGTACAGATCACCACCCGGTTCCCCCGGCGATGCGGCGGCAGGCTTTTGCTGAAGGAAGCCTTCGAGATAATCCTTCTTACGTTCGAGCTTGTCCGCCGCAGTTTCGCCGGAAGTGTCCCCCGAGGTGTCCATCCTGTCGTCCACGCGCGCGCGCGGCGGCGCGGCCACTGCCGACACTTCTTCCACCGCCAAGGGCTTGGCCGGGTCTTCGTTCATCCGAAAATCCTCCTCGTGCGTTCGATCCCCTGCACCAGGGCGTCGATATCGCTGTCATCGCTGTACAGGCCAAAGCTGGCCCGCGCCGTGGCGGCCACGCCCAGATGATCCATCAGCGGCTGGGCACAATGATGCCCCGCGCGGATCGCCACATTTTCCTCATCCAATATGGTGCCGAGATCGTGCGGATGAACCCCGTCCATCACGAAGCTGACGATCCCGGCCGAATCCTGCGGCCCGAACAGGCGAATATCGTTCATGCGCTGCAATTGCGTGCGCAATCGCGCGACCAGCCGCGCCTCATGCGCGTGAATCGCATCCAGCCCGACGGCAGCGACATAATCAATCGCGGCATGCAGCGCGATCGCTTCCACAATGGCGGGCGTGCCGGCCTCGAAGCGTTGCGGCGGCGGGGCGTAGGTGGTGTGCGCAAAGGTGACCCGGTCAATCATCGACCCGCCGCCCTGCCATGGCGGCATGCCGGCAAGAATTTCCGCCCGCGCCCAGAGCGCGCCGATTCCGGTCGGCCCGTAAAGCTTGTGCGCCGAGAAGACGTAGAAATCGCAATCCAGCGCGGCCACATCCACCGGCAGGCGCGGCACGGCCTGGCAGCCGTCAATCAGGAGCTTCGCACCCACGCCATGCGCCATCTCTGCGGCCCGCCGCACATCAAGCACAGAGCCGAGCACATTGGAAACATGAGCGAAGGCCACCAGCCGGTGCCGGGGGGTCAGCATCGCCTGCGCCGCGTCAAGGTCGATCTGTCCGTCCGCCGTCAGCGGGCAGACATCAATTTCGATCCCGACTCGATCGCGCAGCAGCTGCCAGGGCACGATGTCGGAATGATGTTCCAGCACGGACAACAGGATACGGTCGCCCGCCTTGAGGTTCTGCTGTCCCCAGCTTTGCGCGACAAGATTGATCGCCTCGGTTGCGCCACGCGTGAAGACCACCTCATCCTCGACCCCGCCGATGAAGGTGGCCACTCGCCGTCGCGCCGCCTCGAACGCCAGCGTCATTTCGGCCGATCGCGCATAGACCCCGCGATGAACCGTCGCATAATCAACGCCCATGGCGCGCACCGCCGCATCAATCACCTGCTGCGGTTTCTGCGCGGTCGCTCCGCTGTCCAGATAATGCCACGGCTGGCCTGCGCCGGTCACTAGGCCAGGAAAGTCCGCCCGAAGTCGGGGGCTGAGCGCGGGGGCCAGCGTGCTCACAGCCTGCTCCCTTCCAGCCGGGCAACCGCCTGTTCCAGCAGGTCGTCGCGCTGCGCCTCGTCCTCCAGCGCGACAAAGGCATCGGCGATGAAGGCACGCACCAGCAGCCTGCGCGCGACCTCGGGCGGAATGCCGCGCGCGGCCATGTAGAAACCTGCCGTATCGTCAAGCGCGCCGATGGCCGCGCCATGCGCGCATTTCACATCGTCCGCGAAGATTTCCAGTTCCGGCTTGGCATTGGCGCTCGCGCCCTTTTCAAGCAGGATTGCGCGAAAATTCTGAGCGGCATCGGTTTGTTGCGCATCGCGGGCGACATGAACCGCACCCAGGAAATTGCCCGTCGCCCGGCCCCAGTGTACGCTGCGCACCACCTGATTGCTGGTCGCCTCAGGCTCTGCATGAATAACGCGGGTGACGAATTCGCGCGTCGCATCGCCACTGCCAACCGTTACCCCGCCAAACTCGAAATGCGCCCCGCGCGCCAGCCGCACCTCTACCTCCAGCCGCGTATAGGCGCTGGCCGAAGCGATGGCGAAGATGGCCCCGCGCGCGCCTTGTGCAAGCGTCAGGCGCAGTCGCTGAACACCGGGGCTGGCATCGTCGAGCACCAGCACCCTGCAGGCCGCCTCGCCCGGGGAAAGCGTGATGTCGCACCACTGATCCAGTTCGCCCGGGTCCAGCGCGGCAAGCGCGGCGGGATCGGCATAGCGCCACGCCTCGTCATGAGTGGTAGGCAGGGCGAGCACCTGGTTCACGCGGCCACCGCCTCATATCCTTCTGCTTCGAGCTGCAACGCCAGTTCCGGCCCGCCGCTCTTCACAATGCGCCCGCCAGCCAGCACATGGACGAAGTCCGGCTTCACATAATCGAGCAGCCGCTGGTAATGCGTGATCAGCAACACCGCCTTGTCCGGCCCGCCGTCCTGCTGGCGCATGATGGCGTTGATCCCTTCGCCCACCACGCGCAGCGCATCGATGTCGAGGCCACTGTCCGTCTCGTCGAGAATGGCAAGCGCAGGATCGAGAATGCCCATCTGGACCATCTCGGCCCGTTTCTTCTCGCCGCCTGAAAAGCCGACATTCACCGGGCGCTTCAGCATCTCCATGTCGAGCTTGAGCAGACCTGCCTTCGCGCGCGCCAGCTTCAGGAATTCGCCGCCTGACAGCGGTTCCTCACCGCGCGTATTGCGCTGCGCGTTCAGCGCCTCGCGCAGGAACTGGACGAAGGACACGCCCGGAATTTCGACCGGATACTGGAAGCCCAGGAACAATCCGGTGGCGGCGCGTTCATGCGGGTCCAGCGCCAGCAGATCCTGCCCGCGAAACGTCACCGTTCCGCCCGTCACCTCATAGCCGGGCCGCCCGCCCAGTACGTAGCCCAGCGTGGATTTGCCCGCGCCATTGGGCCCCATGATGGCGTGCACCTCACCCGCGTTGAGGTTGAGCGAGAGCCCTTTCAGGATTTCCTTGCCGCCGACAGTGGCGTGGAGATTATCGATTCTGAGCATGCGGTTTCCTGCTGGTGCGCGGGGCGTTCTGGCGCGGATGGCTGGCGTGGTGTTCGCGGCGTGCGGCCTGTTTGTCGGCAATGCGCATGCGCATCCCGACGGTGATGCGGGCGAGCACATCATCCATGTTGTCGTGTATGTCGGCCGCCTTGATGCGCATCACCTGGATGCCGATGGCCGCCAAGCTCTTGTCGCGTCGGGTGGCGATGGCCGGATCGACCCCTTCCTCGTCAATGGCGACGGCCATGCCAAGGCTGTGGCAACCGAAATCAACGATGGCCGATCCGATCACCATATGGCGGGTGAATTTGTGGCGGCCAAGATCGGCCTTTGCGAAACGTTCCGCCAGCGCCTTGTGCGCAGGGCTGGAAAACCGCCGCATCTCGCGCGCGCGTTCGTGCAGCGCATCAAGCCGCTTTTCCGAGATTTCCCAGCCGCGGCCCTTTTTCTTGATGAGGGCGGCGGCGGCGTCCGACGGCGGGCGGAGAGTGAGGGGCTTGCGGTCAGTCACAACGGGGTCGCTTTCGTGTCTTTCAATGCCGTCCGCTTGAAGTGGTCCCCAATCGTCCAAACAATCAATCCAGCCGGGACTGCAACAATGGCGAAGGCAGCCAACAACGACCAGAAATTCGGCCCAGCGAAGCCAATGCCCGGCAGAGCCATCAAGGTGGTGAAAAATGTCGCAGGGATTAGCACGAGTAAGCGAATGAATCTATTCAACTCCCGCCCCCTCAATCAAGATCGCCATTCCGTCACCCTGAACTTGTTTCAGGGTCCATTTCTCAAGAAGCACCGACATCGCGGGTTGACGAATGGATGCTGAAATAAGTTCAGCATGACGATGAATGCTGAGGCCGCTCATCCGACAGACCCCTCAAGCGAAATGCCGAGCAGTTTCTGCGCTTCCACCGCGAATTCCATCGGCAATTGCTGCAGCACTTCCTTGGCAAAGCCATTGACGATCAGCGCCACCGCCTGTTCCGTGTCCAGCCCGCGTTGCTGCGCATAGAACAGCTGATCATCGCTGATCTTGCTGGTCGTCGCCTCATGCTCGATCTGGGCGGTGGGGTTCTTCACCTCGATGTAAGGCACCGTATGCGCCCCGCACCGGTCGCCCAGCAGCAGCGAATCGCACTGGGTAAAATTGCGCACCCCGTCAGCATTGGCACTCACGCGCACCAGCCCGCGATAGGTGTTGTTGCTCTTGCCCGCGCTGATCCCCTTGGAAATGATGGTCGAGCGCGAGCCCTTGCCATTGTGAATCATCTTGGTGCCGGTGTCGGCCTGCTGGTGATTGTTGGTGACGGCGACTGAGTAAAATTCACCCACCGAATCCTCGCCATTGAGCACGCAGCTGGGATATTTCCAGGTCACTGCAGAGCCGGTTTCAACCTGAGTCCAGCTGATCTTGGACCGCGCGCCCTGGCACAATCCCCGCTTGGTCACGAAATTGTAGATGCCGCCCTTGCCCTCGGCATCGCCGGGGTACCAGTTCTGCACGGTCGAATATTTGATTTCCGCGTCTTCCATCGCGACCAGTTCCACAACCGCTGCGTGAAGCTGGTTTTCATCCCGCTGTGGCGCGGTGCAGCCTTCCAGATAGGAAACATAGCTGCCCTTTTCCGCCACGATCAGCGTGCGTTCGAACTGGCCCGTGTTTTCCGCATTGATCCGGAAATAGGTCGACAGTTCCATCGGGCAGCGCACCCCTTCGGGGATGTAGACGAAGGTGCCATCGGAAAAGACCGCGCAGTTAAGCGTGGCGAAATAATTGTCCTGCACCGGCACGACCTTGCCCAGCCAGCGTCTGACCAGATCGGGATATTCGCGGATCGCTTCGGAAATCGAACGGAAGATGACCCCCGCCGCCTCCAGTTCCTTGCGGAAGGTAGTGGCAACGGAAACGCTATCGAACACTGCATCGACCGCGACCTTGCGTGCGCCTTCGACGCCTGCGAGCACTTCCTGCTCCGCCAGCGGGATACCCAGCTTGTCATAGACCGCCTTGATCTCGGGATCGAGCTCGTCAAGCGAGCCGAGCGAGGGCTTCTTCTTCGGTTCAGCGTAGTAATAGGCGTCCTGATAATCGATCGGGGGGATATTCAGCTTCGCCCATTCCGGCGACGTCATGGTCTGCCAGTGGCGGAAGGCCTTGAGCCGCCATTCCAGCATCCATTCCGGCTCGTTCTTCTTGGCCGAAATAAAGCGCACCGTATCTTCATTGAGGCCCTTGGGTGCGAAATCCTGCTCGATATCGCTTGACCAGCCATGCTCATACTCCGCGGCGCGGGCCGCCGCCTCGCGCGCCTGCTGATCCTGGACGGGGGTATCTTCAATCACGATTGCGCCCCTGCCGGCAACGCCGCGAGGCTGGTCAGCGAGACACCCGCCAGCGCGCCGCGCAACGTGTCATTGACCACCGTCCAGTGCGGCCGGACGGAGCAGCATGCCTCAAGCCCACAGTCATGCCGCCCGTCATCGACGCAAGACGTCAATGCGATCGGCCCTTCAACCGCTTCGACAATATCGGCCAGGTTGATCGCTGCGGCAGGCCGCGCAAGCTGCAACCCGCCACCCGCACCGCGCACCGAACGCAGCAAGCCGGCAGCGGTAAGGCGGCTGACGAGTTTCTGCACCGTGGGCACCGGCAGACCGGTTTCTTCGGCCAGTTGCGCCGCGGAAATGCGCGCGCGTTTCCGGCCATCAGCGTCCGGCAGTGATGCACTGCCGCAATGGCGCGCAGCGGCACTCATCGTGACGACGGCATAATCGGCCATGCTGGATAGACGCATAGGACTGGCCCCGGTTAAATCAGACTGATTCGTTCCGGTTTGACCTAGTGCCCGGATCGCGGCTATTCAATGCCAAATCGGGCGCATTACGAAAAAAGGCGGCCCGCTGTGGAGGCGGGCCGCCTTGGAGTTGAGGAACTCGTTGCAAAAAAGCGCCGAGCCCTTCGGGTCGCAAGGCCTGTTTATGCCGCAGCGCGGCATGCCGCTTGTAAGAAAGCGACAGGCCCCAAAGGAATTTCTTGTATGAATCCGACATTTTCGTTCGTCGACAACCGCCGCGCCCTTTGCCATAGGCTACAGTCATGCTGTTCCCGCTGATCCGCCCCGCCCTGTTTGCCCTGTCTCCCGAAACGGCGCATGGGCTGGCCCTGCGCGCCCTGAAACTGCAACGGCAGGCTGCCGCGCCCGTTCCTGGCGGTCCACTCGCAACCCGGGTCGCGGGCCTCGATTTTCCCAATCCGCTGGGCATGGCGGCGGGTTTCGACAAGGATGGCGAAGTGCCTGACGCGCTGCTTGGGCTTGGCTTCGGCTTTGCCGAAGTGGGATCGATCACTCCCCTGCCCCAGGCCGGCAATCCACGCCCGCGCCTGTTCCGGCTGACCGAGGATCGCGCGGTAGTCAACCGCATGGGCTTCAACAATGGCGGGGCGCAGGCGGCGGCGCAGCGGCTGGCGACGCGGCGCCATCGCGACGGCATCATCGGCATCAATATCGGCGCGAACAAGGTTTCGACGGACCGGATCGCCGATTACGGGGACATGACGCGGATCATGGCCCCGCTCGCTTCCTATCTCGCGGTCAATATCTCCAGCCCCAATACGCCGGGCCTGCGCGCCCTCCAGGATGAAAGCGCGCTGACCGCGCTGCTGGACGCGGTGATCGCGGCACGCAAAGAGGTGTGCGCGGATGGCGGGCCGCCGGTCTTCCTCAAAGTTGCGCCGGACCTTCAACCGGCGGATATTGATGCGATCGCCCGGATCTCACTCGATTCAGGGCTTGGGGCGCTGATCGTATCGAACACCACCATCAGCCGCCCACCCCTGCGCTCGCGCCATGCCGGCGAAGCCGGCGGCCTTTCCGGTGCACCGCTGCGCGATCTGGCGCAGCAACGATTGTGCGATTTTCGCAAGGCGACGGGCGGCGCGATCCCGCTGGTGGGTGTTGGCGGCATTGCCAATGCCGATGACGCCTGGGCGCGCATTCGCGCGGGCGCCAGCCTGATCCAGCTTTACAGTGCCATGGTCTATGAAGGGTCGGGCATCGCCCGGGTGATCCTGCACGGCCTGGAGGAACGCATGCGCCGCGATGGCTTTGCCACCATTGCCGATGCGGTGGGAAGCGCATAGCCTGCCATGCGATGCTGAGCCGCCTTGTCCGCCTCCTGCTTGCCAGCCTGCTGCTGGCCGCCGCGCCCCTGGCGGCTAGGGCAGAAGAATCCCGCGACACCCCTGGTATCGTCAGCGCGGCCGATCCGCGCGCGGCCGAAGCGGGCGCCGAAATGCTGCGCCGGGGCGGAAGCGCCACGGATGCGGCAATCGCCACCATGCTGGCGCTGACCGTGGTCGAACCGCAAAGTTCCGGCATCGGCGGCGGCGGCTTTTTCCTGCACGGGACGGCAGATGGCGATGTCATCTCGCTGGACGGGCGCGAAACCGCACCGGCCAGCGCGGGACCAGACTGGTTCAGCCGTGACGGCAAGCCAGTGCCATATATGGATGCGGTGCTTTCCGGACTGAGCGTGGGCGTTCCCGGCAATGTCGCCCTGGCGGCAGAGGCGCATCGCCGCTTCGGCAAGCTGGCATGGGCCGAACTGTTTGCCCCCGCCATCGCCCTGGCACGCGACGGGTTTCGCATCAGCCCGCGGCTGCATGATTTCCTGACCCGTTACGCCAGCCGCGCAGGACACGAGGCCGAGGGACGCGCGCTCTACTATGACGCGACAGGTGCTGCCCTGCCCGCCGGAACGCTGGTGCTAAATCCCCCGCTCGCACAGACATTCGAGGAGATCGCACGGCACGGTCCTTCCGCTTTTTATACCGGTCGGCTGGGGCAGGGTCTGGCGACGAAGGTCAAGGCAAAGACCCCGCGCGCGGACGGGATGGAAGCGACCGATCTGGCCAGCTATCGCGCGATTGAGCGCCCACCGGTCTGCGGCCTTTATCGCCTCTACCGAATCTGCGGGATGGGACCGCCGTCATCCGGGGCAACCACCGTATTTGCGATCCTCAAGCAGCTGGAACCTTTCGATCTGGCCGCACTTGGCTCCACCTCGCCGATCGCCTGGCACCTGATCGCCGAGTCCGAACGGCTCGCTTATGCGGACCGCGAACTTTATCTGGCGGACAGTGATTTCGTGCCGGTGCCAGTCGCAGGGCTGACTGATGCGGCCTATCTCGCCGCGCGCAGCGCGCTGATCTCGCCGGTGACAGCAATGCAGGACGTCGTGGCGGGCATTCCGCCCGGCGCAGCGCGCCCCGCCGCCGATGGCGATGAAGCGGAAGAGCACGGCACGTCGCATTTCGTGGTGATCGACCGGCAGGGCAGCGCTGCAAGCTACACCTCCACCATCGAAGGTCCGTTCGGGTCAGGGCTGATGGCGGGCGGATTCTTCCTCAACAACGAACTGACCGATTTCAGCTTCAGCAGCGAGCAGGACGGCCTGCCCGTGGCGAACCGCGTGGAAGGCGGCAAGCGCCCGCGCAGTTCCATGTCGCCCACGCTTGTCTATGGACCGGACGGAAGGCTGGCGATGGCGCTGGGCGCGGCGGGCGGGTCGACCATCCCGGTGCAGGTCGTGCGGGCGCTGATCGGGCTGATTGACTGGAAGCTGACGGCCGAACAGGCACTGGCCCTGCCGGTGCTCTATGCTCCGGGCGACACGCTCTATCTGGAACAGGGCAGCGCGCTGGAGGCGATGGCACCCAGCCTTGTGGAACTTGGCCATGCCAGCGTCACCGCGCGTGAACTGCCGCTCAAGACCAATGCCGCCGTGCGAACGGACGCGGGCTGGACCGGCGCGGCTGATCCGCGCAGCGAAGGCGCCGTAGCCGCAGAGTGAGGCTTGCCGCATGGCGCGGTGCGGCCTAGACATTGCGCATGAGTGAAGGCGAGTGGTCACCGCCTTGCCGCGAATAAGGGACGAGGGCGCCGGTTTGGATATTTCCGACTTCGACAGTGCGAACAATCTCGTCAGCCTGTTCCTGGCGCGGGCGGATGAGCGGGGGGATGCCCCTTTTCTGTGGGCGAAGCCGGGCGGACAATGGGAATCGCTGAGCTGGGCGGAAGTCGCGCGGCAGGTCTGCCTGATTGCCGAAAATCTGCGCGGCCTGGGTCTGGGCGATGGCGACCGGGTCGTGCTGCTGTCCGAAAACCGGCCCGAATGGTGCATTGCCGACCTTGCGATCATGGCCGCTGGCTGCGTCACCGTGCCCGCCTATACGACCAACACCGAACACGATCACCAGCACATATTGGACAATTCCGGCGCGCGGGCAGTGATCGTTTCGGGGGACCGGCTGGCCACGCCGCTGATTCCCGCGATCCTGCGCAGCGGGATGGTGGAGCGCGTTATCGGCATGACCGCGCTCAGCCATTGTCCCGGGCCGGATTTCACCTGCCACGCCTGGGACGCGGTCTGCGCCGGCGAACCGCAGGCCGCCCGCGCGGCGGTGGAGCAGCGCATGGCCGCTATCGGCCGGGCTGATACGGCCTGCATCATCTACACCAGCGGCACGGGCGGGGCACCGCGCGGCGTTCCGCAACATCACGGGGCGATCCTGTGCAATGTCGCGGGCTGCGCACAGATCATCGCCGAAGATTTCGGCTGGGATGACGATGAGGTGTTCCTCTCGTTCCTGCCGCTCAGCCACGCCTACGAACACACTGGCGGCCAGTTCCTGCCGATCGGCCTGGGCGCGCAGATCTACTATGCCGACGGGCTGGATAAGCTCGCCAGCACGATTGAGGAAGTGCGACCCACGGTGATGATCGTGGTGCCGCGCCTGTTCGAGGTGCTGCGCGCGCGCATCCTCAAGCAGGTGGAAAAGCAGGGCCGCTTCGCCAATTTCCTGATGGATCGCGCGCTGGCGGTCGGCACCGGGCGGCGGTTGCATCAGCTGCCGGTCAACCTGCTGCTGGACCGGACCCTGCGCCCGAAGATTCGCCAGCGGTTCGGCGGGCGGATCAAGGCGCTGGTCTCAGGCGGCGCTCCGCTTAATCCCGATGTCGGCACGTTCTTCGGGGCGATGGGGATGACCTTGCTGCAGGGTTATGGCCAGACCGAAGCCGGCCCGGTCATAAGCTGCAACCGGCCGAGCGCGGGGCTGAAGATGGACGCGGTCGGGCCGCCTATGCGCAATGTCGAAGTCAGGATTACAGAGGATGGGGAAATCCTGTGCCGGGGCGAACTGGTGATGCATGGCTATTGGCAGAACCCGGGGCAGACTGCGAAAGTGCTGCAGGATGGCTGGCTGCATACCGGCGACATCGGCCATTTTGACGAAGCGGGCCGGATCGTCATCACTGACCGCAAGAAGGACATGATCGTCAATGACAAGGGCGACAACATCTCGCCCCAGCGGATCGAAGGGATGCTGACCCTGCAACCCGAGATCGCGCAGGCGATGGTATCGGGCGACCGGCGACCATGGATGGTCGCGCTGATCGTGCCGGATGCCGAATGGGCGCTGGAATGGGCGCAGGCCAATGACGAGAAATTCGATCTGGCGCGGCTGCAGGATCTGCCCGCCTTCCGCACGACGGTGCGCGAGGCGGTGGACCGCGTGAATCGTGACCTGTCCGTGATCGAAAAGGTGCGCCAGTTCGCCTTCGCGGACGAAGGTTTCACCATCGAGAATGAGGAATTGACGCCGAGCATGAAGATCCGCCGCCACATGATCCGCGCCCGCTATGGCGAGCGGCTGGACGGATTGTACAAGGGTTAGGCGGAGGGCCTGCTCAGGCCGCCTCTTTCTCCACATACTCCGGGTAAAAGCTCGGCGCGCGGTCGGACCAGCCAGGGGCCGTCGCGGCCGCTTCGCTGAGCGACTGCAGCAGCATCTTGCGCCGTTCGGGGCGAATCTGCGGCAGTGCCGCCGCGCCGCAAAATGCAGAGGGCAGCCAGGCCCGGACCCAAGGGCCGAGCAACCGTTCATACAGAAAGCGGTAAGCCGAGAAGCAGGAAAGTTTTTCCTGCGAAAGGTCGAACGCCGTCACCCGGATGAGCTTGCCCATGAAATCCTCGATCCCGTCCAGCACGAATTCATCGGGGCGCGCCGAGCGCAGGCCCTTCAAGTCCTGATAGGCCAAATACTGACTGCGAATCGCTGCGCTTTCATGGGCATCGCGCGCCCACAGCTTGAACGCATCCTGCCGCCCCAGCCCGATATCCAGACTGCGCCTTATATAGCGCTGCTCCGCAGCGTCGAAGCCTGCGAATTCCCGCAGTTCCGCGATGGTCAGCGTTGCCGTGCCCGTGTCGCTCATCAGCTTGCCCCCTGTAGCGCCGCCCGTTGCGGCGCGTTGAAAGGACAATCACCCGAACATGGTTAGCATCCGGTAAACGATGGAGGCTAAATCATCCCGGCCAGCGGGCTGCTGGGATCAGCATAGCGGCGGGTGGCCATGCGGCCCGCCAGCCAGGCATCGCGCCCGGCCTCCACCGCCAGCTTCATCGCCCGGGCCATGCGCACCGGCTGCTTCGCTTCGGCAATGGCGGTGTTCATCAGCACGCCGGTGCAACCCAGCTCCATCGCAATGGCCGCATCGCTGGCCGTACCGACCCCGGCATCGACCAGCACCGGGAGGCTCGTTCCTTCCACGATCAGGCGGATGGTCACCTTGTTCTGAATGCCCAGCCCGGAACCGATGGGCGCGCCCAGCGGCATGATCGCCACCGCGCCCGCTTCTTCCAGCTGCCTGGCCGCGATCGGATCGTCCACGCAATAGACCATCGGCAGGAAACCCTCCTTCGCGAGCGTTTCCGTTGCCCGCAGGGTTTCGCGCATGTCGGGATAAAGCGTGCGCGCCTCGCCCAGCACCTCCAGCTTGACCAGATCCCAGCCGCCCGCCTCGCGCGCCAGGCGCAAGGTGCGGATCGCCTCTTCCGCCGTGAAACAACCCGCCGTGTTAGGCAGATAGGTCACCTTCTTCGGGTCAATGAAGTCGGTCAGCATCGGCGCCTTGGGATCAGACAGGTTGACCCGGCGCACGGCCACGGTCACGATTTCCGCCCCGCTGGCCTCCAGCGCGGCAGCATTTTCCGCAAAATCCCGGTATTTGCCGGTGCCGATGATCAGACGGGAGGTAAAGCGCCGACCGGCCACCTCCCAGCTGTCATCCGCGCGGGCATCGCCGCCGCCCACGAAGTGGACGATTTCCAGCGCATCGCCATCGGCCAGGGCGACGTCCGCAAGAGTGGAACGCGGAACGATCACGCCGTTGCGTTCCACCGCCACCTTTGCCGGGGAAAGTTCCAGCTCTTCCACCAGCGCAGCAATGGTGAGGGCGGAACTGCGACGCGGTTCGCCGTTGACGAGAAGATTCAGGATAGAGTTCATCCCCGCCAGATAGCGTTCAGCACGTCTGGCGCAAGTTCAAGAGATGCGCCGCCGCCACTAACAGCACACCGCACACGGTAAAGGCCGCTTCCGCCGGACCATGGCTGACAAACAATCCGGCCGTCATCAGTGCCAGGCCCGCCGCCGCAAACCCCAACGGCGCAAGCTGCCCATGACGCAGCACGCCGATGCCGATGGTCAGAAGGCCGACCACAATGGCCAGCGCCAGCCCGATGCGGTGAATTTCAGGAGCGAGCAGGGCGCCGCCGCCAAGTCCAAGCCCGGCAACGATCAGCAATCCGGCCAGGCAATGCACCACGCACAGGCCCGAAACCAGAATGCCGAACCGGTCCAGCCGATCCCGAATCGAAGTGAGCATCCTGCGCATGCCGCCTGATCTATGTTATGTTGTAACATCATTCAAGGGCCGGGCCGCGGCTGGCAGCGCTCTTGCACTTTGATGGCGCGGCGCGCAAAAGGCGCGCCATGGGCGTTGCCATTCGCGAGGGTCGGACTTTGCCAGAAGATTCGGGCGGAACGGCCCGGCCATTGCTGCTTTCCGGCTGGCTGTTCACCATCGCTGCATTGATCGTGTTGATGGTCGTGGTGGGCGGCGTCACCCGGCTCACTGAATCCGGCCTTTCGATTACCGAATGGAAACCGGTCACGGGCGCGCTGCCACCGCTGTCCGACGCGCAATGGCAGGCGGAATTCGCCGCTTACAAGCAGATCGGCGAATATCAGCAGGTCAATGGCCCGGCGGGCATGACGCTGGCCGATTACAAGTTCATCTATTACTGGGAATGGTCGCACCGGCTGCTGGGGCGGGTGATCGGACTGGCGTTCTTTTTGCCGCTCCTGTTCTTCTGGCTGAAACGCGCGATTCCCCCGGGTTACAAGCCCCGGCTGGTGGCACTGTTCGCGCTGGGCGGGCTGCAGGGTGTGTTCGGCTGGTATATGGTGCGTTCCGGCCTTTCGACGCAGGTCACTGACGTCAGCCACCTGTGGCTGTCGATTCACTTGCTGACCGCCCTCATAACCCTGTCGGGCTGCGTCTGGACCGCCCTGGATTTGCGCGGCGTCGAGCGCAACCCGCTGAGCCCTCTCGCCAGGCTGACTCCGCTGGCTGCGCTGTGTCTTGCTGCCCTGTTCGTGCAGCTCCTGCTCGGCGCATGGGTCGCCGGGCTGAACGCCGGGCTGGTTTCGGACAGCTGGCCGCTGATGCAAGGGCGGCTGGTGCCGGAAGTCGACTGGAGCAAGGGAGTGCTGTGGAACGCATCGCATGATCCCTTCCTCATCCATTTCCTGCATCGCTGGTGGGCATGGGTCGCGGTTCTGGCGTTGATCGTGCTGGCGCGGGCTGCGCGCCGGAAGAAACAACGGGCTGCCTCGATTGCGATTCATACCGCTTTTGGAACGCAAATTCTGCTCGGCATCGCGACCGTCGTGGCCGGGGTGCCGATCTGGCTGGCGGGGCTGCACCAGCTGGTCGGCGCGTTGCTGGTGTGGACCAGCGTATGGGGCGCGCATGTGCTGGGACGGGCCGAGTGAGCGCAGGGGAAGCGGCATTGATCTGGTGCCCCTTCCCTGATGAGGGCAGCGCGGCGAACGTCGTTTCCACCTTGCCGGACGAACAACTGGCGGCAGAGCGGTCGTGAAGGCACCGCTCGACCGGCGCGGGGTGTTGGGGCTGTTCGCCGCGCTCGCCAGTTTCCCGGTCCTCGCAACTCGTCTGAGCGCGCAGGAACCGAGGCTGTCACAGACGCGCTTTCAGCCACCTGCCGGGCCAATGCTGTTTCGCCGCGTACTGGTGCGCGAACTGCCTGACGGCAAGGCGATCGAGGTGTCGCGCTCGTTCCGCGTCCGCTTCCTGCGCAAAGGCGACGGATTCCGGGTCGAAGGCACGCAGGTGGCAAGCCAGGTCAGTGCTCCGGAACAGTTGCAGGCACTTGCCCGGATGGAAGAGGAGCGCGTGGAAAGCGGCCTGTTCCCCATGTTGCTTGACGCACACGGCATCGTGATTGCCGGGCCGCAAGGGAGCGTTCCGG
>JAURML010000192.1 GCA_030830695.1 Caenibius sp.
CCGAAGGTTTCGCCACGCGCGTGTATTCCGACAGCGTCGCCGCGCTCAGAGCCTTGTCGGAAAATCCGGCCGATCTGGCGGTGCTCGACATCAAGATGCCGCAGATGGACGGCATGGAACTGCTGCGCCGCCTGCGCGAAAATTCGGATATGCCGGCCATCTTTCTGACCAGCAAGGATGAGGAACAGGACGAAGCGGCCGGACTGGCGCAAGGGGCAGACGATTACATCGCCAAGCCGTTCAGCCAGCAATTGCTGGTCGCGCGCATCCGCGCGATCCTGCGACGTGCGGGATCATCCCAGCCAGGCTCCGCCAGCAGTGCAAACGATGACGAAAGCGCGCCAGTCCGGCTCACGCGGGGACGGCTGGCGATGGATCCGGAGCGGCATATGGTTGAATGGGACGGCAGGCCGGTCAGCCTGACGGTTACCGAATTCCTGATCCTCGAGGCGCTGGCATTGCGTCCCGGCATAATCAAATCCCGCAATCAGCTGATGGACGCGGCCTACCCCGATGACGTCTTCGTCGATGACCGGACCGTCGACAGCCACATCAAGCGCATGCGCCGCAAGTTCCGCGCGGCCGATCCGGAGTTCTCGGCGATCGAGACGCTTTATGGCGCAGGCTACAGCTATACCGATGTCTGACGACGCACCGCGCCATGACGTGGACGACAGCCCGCCGCAGACACTGTTCTGGACCCGGCGCGCTTCACTGACTGCGCGCATATTGGCGGTCAACATTGTTGCGCTGGTCCTGCTGGCGGGCAGCCTGTTCTACCTCGACACCTATCGCAAACAGTTGCTGGCCGAACGCTTCAAGCTGGCCCGCAGTGAAGCGCAGATCACGGCCGAAGCGCTGGTTCTGGCCAAGGCAGAGCGCGAACCGGCGCTCCTCACCCAGCTGGGGAAGGAACAATCGCTGCGGCTGCGCCTTTACAACACCAAGAGCAAGCTGGAGATTGACACATTCAAGCTTGCCGATCCGACTTTTTCCTTCATCGATCCCGAGCAGGAGCCATGGTATCAGGACGCCGCCCGGATGCTGGATCGTGGCATGGAATGGCTGGTCGGTGCGCCGCAAATACCGCCTTATCGGGAAACAGACTCCGAAGAAGGCGATGCCTGGCCCGAGGTAAGGCGCGCGCGTGAAGAAATTCGCAGCCAGATCGTGCTGCGTCACGCCCCTGACCGGACGCCGGTCATCACGGCGGCGGCGCCGGTCGGCACCGAAGGCGCGGTGCTGCTGACCACGCGCAACTCCACTGATATCACGCAGAAGGTGCGCGATGCGCGCCAGACGCTCGCAATCGTTGTGCTGATCGCCCTGGTCGTTTCAATCCAGCTTTCGCTGTTTCTGGCCCGTACCATCGTCCAGCCGCTGCGCACACTGGTGCGGGCAGCCGTGCGGGTGCGGCTGGGCCGGGACCGCGAGGTCGAAGTACCGCGCCTGCCCGAACGGCGGGATGAGATCGGCATGCTGGCGCGCGCGATTTCCGACATGACCGCTGCCCTGCGCCATCGCATCGATGCGGTGGAGCGCTTTGCCGCCGACGTCGCGCATGAAATCAAGAACCCGCTGGCTTCGCTGCGCAGCGCACTGGAATCGCTGGAGAAAGTGAAAGACCCTGACCTGCAGCGACAACTGACCGCGATCGCGGTTCACGACGTACGCCGGATTGACCGGCTGGTAACCGAAATTGCCGAGGCCAGCCGGATCGATGCCGAACTGAGCCGCACCACCCTCGAGCCGGTCGATCTGGAAGACCTGGCTGCCAACACCATCGCCTCGCGCGAGGGACCGGAACGGCCCGGCACCTCTGCACGGATAGTGTTGCTGCGTCAGGGCTTCGGGCGCGCCACCGTGCTGGGCGCCCCGCTCCGCCTCGAACGGGTGATCGAGAATCTGCTGGACAACGCAATCTCGTTCTCACCACCCGATGGCGCAATCGCGCTGATCGTTACCACTGGCGACGGGCGAGTCACACTGGAGGTGCGCGACGAAGGCCCGGGCATTCCTGCGGATCAGCGTGAAAACGTGTTCGAGCGCTTCCATTCCGTGCGCCCCGAGGAAGAAAGCTTCGGCAATCACAGTGGGCTGGGGCTGGCCATCGCGCGGACCATTGCCGAAGCGCACGACGGCTCGCTGATCGCGCGCGATCGGCCCGATGGCAAGCGCGGTGCAAGCCTGGTGCTCGACCTGCCGCGCGCGCCCCTGCCGTGAGCGTTACATTGCATCAGGCCAGTTGCGTCGCGATTGGCGGGCGCGGCGTGCTGATCGAAGGGCCGCCGGGTAGCGGCAAGTCGAGCCTCGCGCTGGCGCTGATCGATCGCGGCGCGGTGCTGGTGGGGGATGACGGAGTCCAGCTCGAAATGCGCAATGGCGCGCTGTGGGCGCTTCCGCCACCGAGCACAGCGGGCCTGATGGAAATCCGCAATGTCGGCCTGGTGCAGATGGACTGCCAGCCCGCACCGCTTGCGCTGGTCATCGCGCTCGATCCCGCCGCGCCGCGCTACCGCGACGATGCAGAGGAAGCCCGCCGCGCCGGGTGCGCATTACCGCTGATCCGCCTGTGGCCTGACAGCCCCGTGCTCGCCCTACGCGCCGAATGGGCGCTGCGGCGCTTCGGATGCTGAGCGGATTAGCCCTTTCATCCGGGCGCAGGGGAGAGCAAAACCCCCGGCATGGGTGACGATTCGTCCTATCCAAGGCAGCGTATCCTACTCGTCACCGGTCTTTCCGGTGCTGGCAAGACGACCGCGTTGCGTGTGCTTGAAGATCTGGGCTGGGAAGCGATCGACAATTTTCCCATTCGCCTGCTCGACCGCCTGATCGGCTCCGAAGATGACGACCGGTCCGATACGCTGAGCGCACCGCTGGCCATCGGGTTTGACGCACGCACGCGCGGCTTCGACCCGGACTGGATCATCGCGCTGGCCAAGGAACTGGTGCAACGGGACGATCTGCTGGTCTCCACTCTTTTCCTCGACTGCGAAGATCGCGAACTGGAGCGGCGCTATAACGAAACCCGGCGCCGCCACCCGCTGGCAGAAGGTCGCCCGGTAAGTGCGGGCATTGCGGCAGAGCGGGAATGGCTCGCCCCGCTGCGACGCTGGGCAGATTCGGTCATCAACACCACCGACCATTCCACCAATGAACTGCAACAGGAAATTCGCGAACGATTCGCCGAGGCGGTCGGCCAGGAAATGACCGTCACCGTCTCCAGTTTCGGATTTGCGCGCGGCACGCCTCCGCTGGCAGACCTGATGTTCGACATGCGTTTCCTGAACAACCCGCACTGGCAGGAGGAGCTGCGTGAACTGACGGGGAAAGACCAGCCAGTCGGTGCGTTCATCAGGCAGGACCCTGCCTTCCAGACCGCATTTGCGCAAATTCGCAATCTGCTGCTCATCCTGCTGCCGCGCTATCGCGAACAGGGCAAAATCTATGTCAACGTCGCCTTCGGTTGTACCGGGGGCCGCCATCGCTCCGTCTATCTGGCGGAGGAAATCGCGAAGGCCTTGCGCGAGGCCGGTTTTTCGCCCACTGTCCTGCATCGCAATCTGGGATCGCGCGCTGCGGAAATGATCGAAGGGCCAGGTCAGCCATGATCGAGTTTCAATGCGGGTGCGTTACCCGGCCCACCCTCCGCAGATGGAGCGTACTTACCACATGATCGGAATGGTTCTGGTGACGCATGGCCACCTTGCCGAGGAATTCATCCTCGCCATGGAACATGTCGTTGGTGCGCAGGAAGCGGTGGTGCCGATCTGTATCGGGCCCAATGACGACATGGAACGACGGCGCAGCGAAATTGCCAAGGCGCTGCGCCGCGTGGATACGGGCGAAGGCGCGATCATCCTCACTGATCTGTTCGGCGGCACTCCCTCCAATCTCGCCATATCGCTGATGCAGACGGGCAAGGTGGAAGTGATCGCCGGAATCAGCCTGCCCATGCTGATCCGCCTCGCAGGCGCGCGCAAATGCATGAACATCCACGATGCGGTCAGCGCCGCGCGCGATGCGGGGCAAAACTACATCACCGTCGCATCGGAGTTTCTCGGTCAGGAAGCCTGAATGCGCGTGAGGGAGGATGAGGCCATGGAATCGGCCCGTAAGGCAGTGCAGATCATTAACCAGCGGGGTTTGCATGCGCGCGCCAGCGCGAAATTCGTCGAACTGGTCGCATCGTTGCCGGACGATCTGAAGGTGACCGTATCGAAAGACGGCCACGAGGCGGCAGGCGGTTCGATCCTCGGCCTGATGATGCTGGGCGCGGCCAAGGGCGACACGATCGAGATCGCGGTGTGCGGCGATGACTGCGAGGAACGGCTGGCCACACTCGCCCGGCTGGTGGAGGATGGCTTCGGCGAGATGTGAGCCGCTGGCTCGCCCAATGCCCCGCCAGATCGCATCATGCGCCGCTCGATAACCGGATTTTCCAACCCCACGGTCAAGGCGCTCAGGGCCTTGCGCGACAAGAAGCACCGCCGCCGCGAACGCCGCTTCCTGGCTGAAGGCCTGCGCCTGCTGACGGATGCACGCGAATCCGGCATTCTGCCCGAACAGCTCGTCATGGCGAGTGGGCGCGATCCTCATGACCTGCTGGACGCACTGGAACCCGACGTGCTGGCCGCGGGCGGCGAAGTGATCGAGACCAGCGAAGAAGTGCTGGCCAAGATCACCGGGAAGGACAATCCGCAGGCCGTAGCCGGCGTCTTCGCGGAATTCGATACATCGTTGCAGCAGGTTGATCGCGATCGCGCGCCGATCTGGCTGGTCGCTCAGGCGCTGCGCGACCCCGGCAATCTGGGCACGCTGCTACGCACGGGCGATGCCGTGGGCGCGGGCGGGCTGATCCTGATTGACGATTGCGCCGATCCCTTCTCGGTGGAGGCGGTGCGGGCCAGCATGGGCGCGATCTTCACGCAGCGCGTGGCCCAGGCAAGCTGGGATGAATTCATCGCCTGGCTTCGCGGCGGGCCGGGACAGCTGGTGGCAGCCTCGCTGCGCGATGCCCTACCCTATCGCAGCGCCCCGTATGCGGCGCCCTGCTTCATCCTTGTTGGCAATGAATCGCGCGGGCTCCCCAAAGCGTATGAGCGTGCCTGCGACCTGCGCGTCACCATGCCCATGCGCGGCCGGGCGGACAGCCTGAATGCGGCTGTGGCGGGCGCGGTGCTGGCTTACGAGGTGCTCGCCAGCATCGGGGGCTGACTGTTCAGCCAGCGCTCAGCCGCCGGATGCAAGACAGGCCGGGATGCGCGCCCTCACAGCCCTTGCCCTGTCCCTGCTTGCCGGTTGTTCGCTGAAGACGGAAACAGACGATGCTCTGGCCGGCAGCCGATGGACCATCACCGCGATTGATGGCGACGCGACCGCCGATCCCGGCAAGACGCGGCTGGAATTCAAGAGCGGCCAGCTGGCGGCGAATATCGGCTGCAATGGCATCAGCGGCCCCTGGCGGGTCGAGAACGGGCGGCTGGTCGCAGGACCTTTGATCCAGACAGAAATCTACTGCGAAGGCCCCGTATGGCAGCAGGAAAAGGCGTTAAGCGCCCTGCTCGCCTCTGCCCCGCGGATCGCGCTGGAGGAGGACCGGCTGACGCTGCTTTCCAACGGGCATGACGCAAGGATGGAGCGGATCAATCCCCCGCAATCAGCGCGGTAACCTTCCATTTCCCCTCGCGCCGTTCGGCAAGCAGGCGGTAATCGAGCAGTGAGCGCAGGCTGGATGTAGCGACATAGCCAGTCTCGCCATCCGCGCTGGCCGTCACCAGTTGATAGGGCTTGTCCGGTTTCAGGCTGCGTACCAGTTCCACCAGTTCCCACGAAAGCGTTCGCACAGGCCTGGCGCCCTGTTCCGCCGATTCGAGCAACGGCACGTCTGAACCTGTCACCACCATCGCCTTGAAGGAATCGCTTGCGCCGATATCGCGGATCAAGAATGACGGGATTACCAGATAATCCGCCCGGTCACTCCCGCATCCAAGCGCAAGCAAGGCCTCCAGCCGGTCCCACATGGCAAAGGCCCTGTCATTCAGGCGGCGGACGAGTTCCGCCTTGCCCGCACCCCCGCCAAAATCCAGTGTCACATCATCCGCGACGAGCGCCGTGAAGCGATCAGTGTCGCGCGCCAGAACCGCATCAGCAAGCGCGATTCGGAACGCATAGCTGCCTTCAAGCGTGCGGCAATCTTCCTGTGGCGCGAAATCGCCGTGCGGCGGTCTGGGCCAGGTCAGGCGGGTGACAAGCGCTTCGCCGGGGCTTTTGGGCGGGGCGACCGGCCCCTCGTTCGCACTGGACGGCGCTTGCGGCCCCGCCTGCTGCCCATCATCGGAGCTGGCTGAACAACTGGACAGCAACGCCGCTGCGCAGATGATCTGGAGAAGGTAACGCATTATCCGGACTCCTTCGTGCCTCCCATATCGTCAGGCCGGTCATTGGCCGCGTCAACCAGTCGCGGCGCGACTGATTCTCCATCTGCGGCGCCATAACGCGGTGCGCCTTCGACCAGCGGCACGTCGTCAATCTCGCGTTTGCCGATCTCGATGCCCTTGTCCGCCAGCCGCCGACCAGATGAGAGCACATTGCGTTCGAAACTGCCGACGAACTTGTTGTAATTGCCCACCGCCGTTTCAAGCCCGGAGCCTACGCGCTTCAAATGTTCGGCGCTGACTGCCAGGCGATCGTAAAGCTCCGCACCCATACGGCCGATTTCCTGCGCCTCGCGCGCCAGCCCGTCCTGCCGCCAAACCTGTGCGACCGTGCGCGCGATCGCAACGAGATTGGTAGGAGTTGCCAGCAGTACCTTGTTACGAAATGCAAAATCCCATAATTCAGGATCCTTCTCCAGCGCCGCCGCCACGAAGTGCTCGCCCGGAACAAACATCACCACATAATCGGGCGCATCCTCGAACTGGCTTTGGTAGGATTTTGCACCCAGTTGCTGGACATGAGTGCGCATGGACCGAACATGATCCGCCAGCGCGGCATCGCGTGCGCCATCCTCGTCAGCCTCAAACGCCATCTGATAGGCGTTGAGCGAAACTTTCGCATCGATCACCAGCAGCTTCCCGCCCGGGATGCGCACGATCGCATCAGGCCTCAAGCGCCCTTCATCCGTTTCAATCGATTGTTCCAGAAGGAAATCGGTGTGCTGCGACAGGCCGCATTGTTCGAGCACGTTCTTCAGCTGCTGTTCGCCCCAGCGCCCGCGCGCCTTGGGCGCGTTGCTGAGTGAATTGCCCAGCCGCTGCGCCTCGGCGCGCACCGCATCCTGCCCCTTGCGCAATTCCTCGATCACGCCATGCAGCTGGCCAAAGGCATCGACGCGCCTCGATTCCAGCGCCGCCACCTGCTCCTCATAATTCTTCAGGCGCTGGCTGACCGGCTCCAGCAGGGCGGCGACCGCTTCCTTGCTGGATTTCTCGGCGTGGCCAAACCGCTCATTCGCCCGGGCAAGAAATGCTTCCTGCGCTTTTCCAAGAACTTGAGCACCAGTATTCTCAAATTCCTTGAGCAGTTTTTCCCGCGATTCTTCAAGGATGCGTTTCTGTTCGGCAAAACCGGCGGCCTGTGCGCGCAATGCGGAGTTTTCCTCGCGCACCCCGCGCAGCTCCGCTTCGAACCCGTCTGCCCGCGCCGCCCGTTCGCTCGCACTGGCAAGATCAGTGATCGCCTGCCGGAATTTTTCATCCAACTGCCGCGCTTCGCCATCGCGCTGCGCATGGCGTTCACGCCATTCCGCCACTGGCCGGGAAGCGAAAAACCAGCCCAGGGCAAGCCCGCAGCCAAGGCCGAGAAACAGGGAGATCAGCGCAAACAAGGTCGGGTCCATTGCGCCAGTTTAGGCAGAACGGAGCGGGAACGCCAGAGACTTCTCGGGGTTTTCCCCGACCTCCCGGATCACGCCGCCTTGCGCGCCTTTTCCACCTTCTTGATTGCCATGTTCCGCTTGAGCCGCGAGAGGTGATCGATGAACAGCACCCCTTCCAGATGGTCCATCTCGTGCTGGATGCAGGTGGCCATCAGCCCTTCCATCGCCTCTTCATGGACGTTGCCATCAAGGTCCTGCCAGCGCACGCGGCAGGCGGCGGGGCGTTCCACCTCGGCATAAATGTCGGGCACGGACAGGCACCCTTCCTGATAGATGCTGAAGTCCGGCGAAGGATCGAGAATTTCCGGGTTGATGAAGACGCGCGGTTCCTTCTTCGTCGGCTGGTGGTGGTGATGGTGCCCATCGTGATCGCACGGAACCGGCTCAGCCTCTTCATCCTCGGGCTGGAGATCGATCACCAGCACGCGCAGCGGCACGCCCACCTGAATGGCGGCAAGGCCGATGCCCGGCGCGTCATACATGGTTTCGAACATATCATCGACAAGCGCACGCAGATCGTCATCAAAGCGGTCTACGGGCGTCGAGACGGTCTTGAGCCGCAGGTCCGGCACTTCCAGGATTTCACGTATAGCCATGACGGCCAGATAAGTGCGATGCGAGCGCTTCGCAAGCCATTCAGGCAACCGGCCGCCGCGCTCTCAGCGCCTGGGCCAGTGTCCCTTCATCCAGATAATCGAGTTCGCCCCCCACCGGCAGGCCATGCGCCAGCTGCGTGATCCGCACCGGCAGTCCTTCCAGCCGTTCGGCGATGTAATGCGCGGTGGTCTGCCCTTCCAGCGTGGCATTCATGGCCAGCACGACCTCGTCAATGCCGCCGGCCCGCACCCGGTCAAGCAGTCTGCCGATGGACAGGTCTTCGGGCCGCACGCCATCGAGCGCGGAAAGCCGCCCGCCCAGCACGTGATAGCGTCCGGTAAACAGCTTCGCCCGGTCAAGCGCCCACAAATCCGCCACATCTTCCACCACGCACAGCGCGCGCGGATCGCGGCGGGAATCGGCGCACAGGCCGCAGGGGTCGCGCGTATCGACATTGCCGCAGGTGGCGCATTCCACCAGCGTTTCGCGCACGGCGGCCAATGCCTCCAGCAATTGCACGAGCGAGGTTTCGCGCCGCTTCACCAGCCACAGCACCGCGCGGCGGGCGGAGCGCGGCCCCAGCCCGGGCAGACGGGCGAGCGCGGCGGCGAGGCTTTCGATCTCTTGCGATGCCATGGTCTGCCAGATAGGGCGTGAAGCCCGGTCACAAAAGGCTTCGCACAGGCTTATGCGCATCATCTTCATGGGCACACCCGCATTCGCGGTGCCGACGCTGGCCGCGCTGCATGAGGCGGGGCACGAGATCGTGGCCGTCTATACCCAGCCGCCGCGCCGCGCCGGGCGCGGCAAGCAAGTGCAACCTTCGCCCGTGCAGCTTGAAGCGGAAATTCGCCATATCCCGGTCCGCTGCCCCGCCAGCCTGCGCGATCCGCAGGTTCAGGCCGATTTCGCCGCGCTGAATGCCGATGTGGCGGTGGTCGCCGCTTACGGACTGCTGCTGCCCGTGCCGGTGCTGGAAGCACCCCGGCATGGCTGCCTCAACGTCCATGCCTCGCTCCTGCCGCGCTGGCGCGGGGCCGCGCCGATCCAGCGCGCGATCCTGGCGGGAGATGCCGTGACCGGCGTTACCATCATGCAGATGGAACAAGGGCTCGATACCGGGCCAATGCTGGCGACGGTGCGCACGCCCGTGGAGGACAAGACGGCGGGCGAACTGACCGAGGAACTGGCCGAACTGGGCGCGCAGCTGATGGTCGGCACGCTGATCGACCTGCCGCTGCTGCATCCCGTGCCGCAGGATGACAGCGCAGCCAGCCATGCACCCAAGATCGACAAGGCCGAAGCGCGGATCGACTTTGCCCGCGACGCCGAATGCGTGGAACGGCAGGTGCGCGCCTTTGCCCCTGCGCCCGGCGCCTTTTTCGAACTGGATGGCGAACGGTATCGCGTTCTCAAGGCCTCGATCGCAAGTGCGAGCGGCAACCCCGGCACCGTACTGGACGAACAACTGACCATCGCCTGTGGCGAAGGAGCCATCCGCCCAACGCTGATTCAGCGCGCGGGAAAACCGGCGATGGCGACGGCGGAGTTGCTGCGCGGCCGCGCAATCCCCGTGGGCACGGTGATCGGGTGACGCGCTTCGCCCTCACCCTGGAATTTGACGGCACCCCGTTCATGGGCCTGCAAAGGCAGGCTCATGGCCCCAGCGTGCAGCAGGCGGTCGAAGAGGCCGCACGGGCGATCACTGGCGAAACGGTGACCATGCACGCCGCCGGGCGCACGGATGCCGGGGTCCACGCGCTGGCCATGCGCGCGCATATCGACATCGCCAAGCCATTCGCCCCCTTCCGGCTGATGGAGGCGCTGAACCATCATCTGCGTCCCGCCCCCGTCGCGGTGCTGGCGTGCGAAGCGGTGGCAGATGGCTGGCACGCGCGCTTTTCCTGTGTGGGGCGGCGCTACATCTATCGCATCGCCAATCGCCGTGCGCCGCTGACGCTGGAAAGGAACCGCGCCTGGCACGTCACCCGTCCGCTGGACCACACGGCGATGCAGCGCGCCGCGCAGGCGCTGGTGGGCCGCCATGATTTCACCACCTTCCGTTCCGCCCATTGCCAGGCAGCTGACCCGGTCAAGACGCTGGACCTGCTGGATGTGCGGCGCGAGGGTGAGGCGGTGCTGATAGAGGCGGCGGCGCGCAGTTTCCTGCATCATCAGGTGCGCAGCATGGTCGGCACGCTGGCTCTGGTGGGCCTTGGCCAATGGCACGAGGAACAGGTGGCAGAAGCGCTGGCGGCGCGGGACCGGCAGGCGCTGGGCCTCAACGCCCCGCCGGAAGGGCTTTATTTCGTGGAAGCGATGTATCCGGTTTAGGATACCGGGCAGTCAGTACAAATTGAATGTCCGGTTTCAAGCGGTCGCAGGGTGGGATCACAAGCCTGCAATGTTGGGGAAAACGGGCATAAGCCCGGGGCCTGTCTTGGGCACGAAGACTAATGCAGATCAGTGCCGCCAATGCGATCAGCAACATTGGTTAAGATGCGGCAGACCTCCTCGGGCTGATCTAGCATCACGAAGTGACCGGCTTCCGCTATCTTTTGAACCAGCGCCCCGTCTTCGTGTCTGAAGCGCTCATACGATCCATCGAATATACCGCCCTCAGCGTATATGTAGAACCGCTGTTTCACTCTCAAGTGCGCGCCGGTCAACACGAGTGCCTGCGTAAAGCAGGTTAGCGGGTGCGGCCTGTTGTTGGCATCAATCAGAGGCCAAAACTCCGACCGCGCGTCGAAGTCCGA
>JAURML010000193.1 GCA_030830695.1 Caenibius sp.
ATCTGCTTTGAAGTGCCAGATATCTATGCCGCCAAGGCGGAGTTTGAGGCGATGGGCAAACGTGTCCTGTGCGAGCCGCGCATCGGCGCGCACGGGACGCTGATCTTTTTCGTCCACCCGAAGGACATGGGTGGTATGCTGACGGAAGTAATGGAAACCCCGAAGGACACGCATTGATGAGTGACAGGCCGACAATCGACCAGTGGAACACCCTTGCCGCGAAGGAAGTGAAGGGCAAGGATCTGACCTGGCGCACGCCGGAAGGGATCGACGTCAAACCCCTGTACACAGGCGACGATGTTACCGCCGATCCCGGCCTGCCCGGATTCGCGCCCTTTACGCGCGGGGTAAAGGCCAGCATGTATGCCGGGCGTCCCTGGACGATCCGCCAGTATGCGGGTTTTTCCACCGCCGAGGAATCCAACGCCTTCTATCGCCGCAACCTCGCCGCCGGGCAGAAGGGCCTCTCGGTCGCCTTCGATCTCGCCACGCATCGCGGATATGACAGCGATCACCCGCGCGTGGTGGGCGATGTCGGCAAGGCAGGCGTGGCGATTGACAGCGTGGAGGATATGAAGATCCTCTTCGACCATATCCCGCTTGATCAGATGTCGGTTTCCATGACCATGAACGGCGCGGTGATCCCGTGCCTGGCATTCTATATCATCGCGGCCGAAGAACAGGGTGTGAAGCCTGAGCAGTTGGAAGGCACCATTCAGAACGACATTCTGAAGGAGTTCATGGTCCGCAACACCTATATCTATCCGCCCGAGCCGAGCATGCGGATCATTTCAGACATCTTTGCCTACACGTCCGAAAAAATGCCGAAATTCAATTCCATTTCCATATCCGGCTATCACATGCAGGAAGCCGGGGCGACGCAGGTGCAGGAACTGGCCTTCACCATCGCGGACGGCATGGAATATGTGAAATACGGGGTGGCATCGGGCCTCGATATCGACAAGTTTGCCGGCCGCCTGAGCTTCTTCTTCGCCATCGGCATGAACTTCTTCATGGAAGTGGCGAAGCTGCGCGCCGCGCGCACGCTGTGGTATCGCGCGATGACTGAGCTGGGTGCGAAGTCCGAACGATCCAAGATGCTGCGCACGCATTGCCAGACCTCGGGTGTTTCGCTGACCGAACAGGATCCCTATAATAACGTAATCCGCACCACGATCGAAGCGATGGCCGCGATGCTGGGCGGTACCCAGTCGCTGCACACCAACGCGCTGGACGAAGCGATCGCCCTGCCGACAGATTTTTCCGCCCGCATTGCGCGCAACACGCAGATCGTGATCCAGGAAGAAACCGGCATGTGCAATGTCGTCGATCCGCTGGGCGGTTCCTATTATGTCGAGGCGCTGACGCAGAACCTGGTCGACAAGGCCTGGGAAATCATCGAGCGGGTCGAATCCGACGGCGGCATGGCCAAGGCCGTGGCGGCCGGTTGGCCCAAGGCGATGATCGAGGAAGCCGCTGCCGCCCGCCAGGCGCGCGTTGACAAGGGCGATGACGTGATCGTTGGCGTCAACAAGTTCCGCCTGGCCAATGAAGAGAAGATCGAAACCCTGGAGGTGGACAACACCCGGGTGCGCGAGGCGCAGATCGCGCGCATCGGGAAAGTCCGCGCCAGCCGGGACGAAGCCAGGTGCCGCACCGCGCTGAAAGCGCTGGAAGACGGCGCGCGGGCCAATGGCAACCTGCTGGCGCTGGCGGTTGACGCCGCGCGCGAACGGGCAACGCTGGGCGAAATTTCCGATGCGATGGAAGCTGCTTTTGGCCGGTACGACACTGTGCCGCGCCCGGTGAAGGGCGTCTATGGCGCGGCTTATGCGGATGACGGCCGTTACCGTGCGGTCATGGATGGCGTCGCAGCAGTGGAACGCCGCCTGGGCCGCAAGCCGAAGATGATGGTCGCCAAGATGGGCCAGGACGGGCACGATCGCGGCGCAAATGTGATCGCCTCCGCCTTTGCTGACATGGGTTTCGAGGTCGTTTCCGGCCCGCTGTTCCAGACTCCTCAGGAAACGCTGGAGATGGCATTGGGAGCGGGTGTCGACGTGATTGGCGCCAGCTCGCTCGCCGCAGGTCACAAGACGCTGATCCCGGAATTGATCCGGCTGCTGAAACAGGCCGGACGCAGCGATATCAAGGTGACAGCGGGTGGGGTGATCCCGCCGCAGGATTATGATTTCCTGCGCGAAGCGGGGGTGCAGGGCATTTACGGTCCGGGTTCCAACGTGGTCGAATGCGCGGCGGATGTGCTGCGCCTGCTGGGCCACAACATGCCGCCTGCGGGCGAAGAACTGAGCGAGGCTGCGGAATAATGACCCGGACGGACACATCACCGCGCAGTGATTGGACCCGCGACGAAATCGCGGCGCTGTTTGACCTGCCCTTTACCGAATTGGTGTTTCGTGCCGCCGAAGTGCACCGCGCCAATCACCCGGCCAATCAGGTGCAGCTTTCCACGCTGCTTTCGATCAAGACCGGTGGGTGCGAGGAGGATTGCGGTTATTGTTCGCAGTCGGCTCATCACGATACCGATGTGAAGGCAACCAAGCTGATGGATGTGCAGGCGGTGCTGCAGGCCGCCGCCCAGGCCAGAGATCATGGTTCCACCCGGTTCTGTATGGGCGCTGCGTGGCGCAATCCGAAGGCTCGCGACATGCCCAGGATCATCGAGATGGTAAAGGGCGTGCGGAGCATGGGGCTGGAAACCTGCATGACGCTGGGCATGCTGACGCCCGAACAGTCTGAAATGCTCGCCGATGCAGGCCTCGATTATTACAATCACAATGTCGATACCTCGCCCGAACGCTATAATGAAGTGATCTCCACCCGCACCATGGATGACCGGCTGGATACGCTGGCCAATGTGCGCGGGGCGGGCATCAATGTGTGTTCTGGCGGGATCGTCGGCATGGGGGAAACGCGCGCTGACCGCGTGGGCTTTATCCATACGCTGGCGACACTGCCTAGCCATCCCGGTTCCGTTCCGGTCAACGCGCTGGTGCCAGTCAGGGGCACGCCATTGGGCGACATGCTGGCCGATACGCCGCTGGCGAAGATTGACGATGTCGAATTCGTGCGCACCGTGGCTGTGGCGCGGATCACCATGCCGAAGTCGATGGTGCGTTTGTCCGCCGGGCGCGAGAGCATGTCGGAAATGACGCAGGCGATGTGCTTCCTCGCGGGCGCCAATTCGATCTTCACCGGCGACAAGCTGCTGACCGCGCCGAATGCCGGCGACGACAGCGACGCGGCGATGTTCGCGCGCTTGGGGCTGAAGGCGATGCCGATTACGCAGACCGAAGCCGAGGCCGAGGCGGAGCGCATGCCGAAGGGCTGTGTGAAGCTGGAGGCGATGGGGTGAATATTTGGGTTAGTCTGACCGATGGACGGGTTCTGGACGTTCATTGTGTCGAGCACAGCCTTATCGTTGACCTGATGGACGGACGCACCTGCGCCAAGGGCGGCGTGATAGCCGTGATCGTGAAATCAGAGTGGGAGGGCGGGCAGTCCTTTTCAGCGCGATCGCTACGGTCTTTCTGATCATATTGTTGTTCTATTCCAGCATGTTCATGCACGGCGATTGATATTGGAGTAACTAAGGTGTTCAAGAAAATCCTTATCGCCAATCGTGGTGAAATCGCCTGTCGGGTGATCAAGACGGCCCGCCGCATGGGTATCCAGACGGTGGCGGTCTATTCCGACGCTGATGCCCGCGCGCCGTTCGTGCGGATGGCGGATGAGGCGGTGCATATTGGCCCTTCGCCGGCTGCGGAATCCTATCTGATAGCCGACAAGATCATCGCTGCCGCGAAACAGACCGGGGCGGAGGCGGTGCATCCGGGCTATGGTTTCCTGTCGGAACGGACCAGCTTTGCCGAGGCGCTGGCCGCCGCTGGCATTGCCTTTATCGGTCCGCCGGTGAACGCGATTGCCGCCATGGGCGACAAGATCGAGTCCAAGAAACTGGCGAAGGAAGCGGGCGTCAACGTCGTCCCCGGCTTCGTGGGCGAGATCGAGGATACCGAGCACGCGGTGCGTATCTCGGCCGATATCGGCTATCCGGTGATGATGAAGGCCAGCGCGGGCGGTGGCGGCAAGGGGATGCGCCTCGCCTACAGCGAACAGGATGTGCGCGAAGGGTTCGAGGCGGTGAAGCGCGAGGGGCTGAACAGCTTTGGCGATGACCGCGTGTTCATCGAGAAATTCATCCTCAACCCGCGCCATATCGAAATCCAGATCCTGGGCGACCAGCACGGCAATATTCTCTATCTCAACGAACGCGAATGCTCGATCCAGCGTCGCCACCAGAAAGTGGTGGAAGAAGCGCCATCGCCCTTCGTCACGCCGGAAATGCGCAAGGCCATGGGCGAACAGTGTGTCGCGCTGGCCCGCGCGGTCGGCTATTACAGCGCGGGCACGGTGGAGCTGATCGTGTCGGGCGCTGACCCCAGCGGCGAAAGTTTCTACTTCCTCGAAATGAACACCCGGCTCCAGGTAGAACACCCGGTGACCGAAGCGATCACCGGGGTCGACCTGGTAGAACAGATGATCCGCGTGGCCGCTGGCGAGCAACTCAGCCTGACGCAGGCCGACATCGGGATTGACGGCTGGGCGATCGAAAACCGCGTCTATGCCGAAGACCCCTACCGCGGCTTCCTGCCCAGCACCGGGCGGCTGGTGCGCTATGACCCGCCGGTGGAGCCATGGGCGGGCGATCTGCGCGGGGTTGATGGCGTCCGCGTGGATGACGGGGTGATGGAAGGGGGCGAAGTCTCCATGTTCTATGACCCCATGATCGCCAAGCTGATTACCTGGGGCAATACCCGCGACGAGGCGGCCGATCTGCAGGTGCAGGCGCTGGACCGGTTCCGGCTCGAAGGGCTGGGCCATAATGTGGATTTCCTGTCCGCCATCATGCAGCACCCGCGCTTCCGTTCAGGCGAGCTTACGACCGGGTTCATCGCGGAAGAATATCCCGAGGGATTCGGTGGCGCGCCTGCGAATGCCGCACTGCGCCGCAATCTTTCGGCGATTGCCGCCTTTATCGCGACTGCATTGGCGGACCGGGCGCGGCAGATCGACAATCAGCTGGACGGCCCGCTCGACCCGCCCGCGATCTGGCAGGTCACCATTGATGGTGAAGTGCATGAGGTGACGCTGAGCGAGGATGAAATCGCGGTGGACGGCGCACCGATCGATCTGGGGATGAGTTATACCCCCGGCGATCCGCTGGTCATCGCCGATATCGATGGGGCGGAATTGGCCGCAAAGGTGGAAATGCGGCGGATGGGTCTGCGTCTGACCACGCGTGGTGCAATTCATGATGTGCGCGTGCTGCCCGGACATATCGCGCCGTTGGCCGCGCATATGATCGAGAAAATTCCGCCCGACCTGTCCAAATTCCTGATCTGCCCGATGCCGGGCCTGTTGGTCGCACTCCACGTCGGCGAAGGCGACCGCGTGGAAGCGGGTCAGCCGCTGGCCGTGGTTGAAGCGATGAAGATGGAAAACATCCTGCGCGCCGAAAAGGCAGGCGTCGTCGCCGCTGTCAATGCCGCTGCGGGTGACAGCCTGGCGGTGGATGCGATCATTCTGGAGATGGAGTAGGGCGGGGCGGGCGCTCAGCCCGCCTGTAGTTCCGCGTCCAGAAATGCTGCGACATCGTCCAGCGCCACATTCCGGTCCAGAAACGCCTGCCCGATCCCGTTCATGAGGACGAAGGGCAGGGTGCCCGCGTCCATCTTCTTGTCATGCAGCATATGGTCGGCCAGGCGGCGTCCGGCGCAGTCAAGGCCGATTTCGGACAGGTCGGCGCGCATGCCGATGTGCCGGAAATGCGTGGCGATCCGTTCAGCCGATGCAGCGGGCATCAACCCCTTGCGGGCGGAATAGCGCGCGGCCAGAACCATGCCGATAGCCACGGCTTCGCCATGCAGCAGATCGTTCGAATAACCGGTCTCTGCCTCCAGCGCATGGCCGAAGGTGTGGCCCAGGTTGAGCAGCGCGCGCATTCCGCTCGTCTCGAACTCGTCCGCGGCCACGATCCGGGCCTTGGCCTTGACGCTTTCGCTGACCGCATATTCGCGTAGCGCCTCGTCCCCGGTGAGCATGTTTGCGCCGTTCGCTTCGCACCAGGCGAAGAAGCCGGCATCGCCCAGCAGCCCGTATTTCACCACTTCGGCATAGCCCGCCAGCAGTTCGCGGCGGGGCAGCGTGTCAAGCGCGGCCAGATCGGCCAGCACCAGTGCCGGCTGATGAAACGCGCCGACCAGATTCTTGCCCGCCGGAGTGTTGATCGCGGTCTTGCCGCCAACGCTTGAATCCACCTGCGCCAGCAGGGTGGTGGGAAGCTGGATGAACTGGCAGCCGCGTTTGAGGATCGCGGCGGCAAACCCTGTCAGATCGCCGATCACCCCGCCGCCCAGCGCCAGAATGTGATCGCCGCGTTCCACGCCGAGTTCGAGCAACCAGTCGACTGTTGCGGCAAGCTGCTCCCAGCTTTTGGTCGCTTCGCCCGGTGGAAGGATGCGCCAATGCGCCTCCTGGCCGCAATTGTGCAGCGCGTGTTCCACCACCTCGCCCCAGGCAGCGTGAACATTGGTATCAGTGATGATCGGGACGGCCTGCCGGCGCAGGCGCCCCCGGCATTGTTCGCCCAGTTCGGCGAGCAGGCCGGCGCCGATGCGCACCTCATACGGGCGCCCGGCCAGTTCCACGGGAATTACAGCCATTGATCGATGCCCTTCAAAATGGCGTGAACCGCGCGATGATGCGGGCCATTGGCGCTGGCTACACGAATGGGTGCCTGCACATAGGCCGGTTCGCGTTCCGCCTTCAGCCGGGTCAGAATTTCGCGCCGATCCCCGTCACGCAGCAGCGGGCGGTTATCCTTGCGGCCGGTGCGTTCCACCAGCGTATCGATATCGCAATCGAGCCACACCGGAATGCCCTTGTTCAGAATCAGCGTACGGGTTTCATCATTCACGAAGGCGCCACCGCCAGTGGCGATGACGCCGCGCTGTTCATCCATCAGCCGGGCGATCACCCGGCGTTCCCCGTCGCGGAAATCGGCCTCGCCATGCGCTGCGAAAATCTCGCTGATCGTCATCTTGGCCGCTTTCTCGATTTCCTCGTCAGCATCGAAAAACGGCAGATGCAGGGCATTGGCAAGCCGCCGCCCGACGGATGACTTGCCCACGCCCATCAACCCCACCAGCACGATGGGGCGGTCAATGCGCGCGGCGATCCGGTCAATTTCATCGCCGGACAGCTGGGTGTGATCGACAGTCATTGCCGCCCCGCCTATAGATGCGCTAGGCGCCGTTGCAAGCGCGCTGGCGCATCTGTCTGGAGTAAGAAGGCGTGGCAATGGCCGCACGGCGATTGTGGATTGTACTTGCGGCGGGCCTGGCCGCGCTGCTTGGCTATGCCTGGATCAATGGTGGGGAAGTGCCCGAGCGGGATATTGTTGAACCGGTCGCGCTGCCTGGGAGCCGTTCGTGAAAAGAGTTCTTCTGCTGACAGTGGCGGGTATTGCCCTGTGTTCCAGCCTTGTGGTTGCGCAGGACGCACCCGAATCCCTGTTGCCGCCGGGGTTCGATTCTGCGCCTGCTCCCACCCCGTCGCGTCCGCAACCGGCCAGTCCCGCACCGCGGGCATCCGCGACGCCCGGCAGCGCAGGTGGCGGCGCGGTTGTCCAGCCGGTGCCTTCGCAGTCGGCCAGCGCGCCTGCTGCTCCGCTCATCCTGCCGGAAAATCTGCCCTCGATTGCAGAGATCGAGGCGATGACCACGGACGAGGTGGACGAACTGCTGGGGCTCAAGCCCAAATTCGATATTCCGCCTGCCGCGCGCCGTTCGCTCGACCGGGTCGGTGTACTTGCGGTCACTGAAAGCGGGATGCCGCCGCGCTCGCTTGAAAAGCAGCCCGCCTCGCTGGTGCGTGCGGCGCTGGCGGGCACACGCGGGCCCCTCGTATCGCGCTGGGGGCACATCATGCTGCGCCGCGCTCTCAGCAGCCGGCTGGCCCCGCCCGCTGGTATGAATCCGGTCGAATTTGCGGCGTTGCGCGTCGCTCTGCTCAATCGCATGGGCGAGCCAGTGGTCGCGCGGGCCATCGCCCAATCGGTCGATTCGGCGGAATATTCCCCCGCGCTTACCGATGCGGCATTCGATGCTTATCTGGCGACGTCCGATATCATTGGCGTCTGCCCGGTTGCGCGGTTGAAGCGGGACATGCGCAAGGATGCCCAGTGGGAACTGGCACGTTCGATCTGTGCAGCCTTTGCCGGGGAAGCGAACAGCGCCAAACGTGAACTTGACAAGGCATTATCACGGGGGATTGCCCCCCGGATCGACGTGCTTCTGGCGCAGCGTGTCGCGGGTGCTGCCGGGGATGGGCGCGGCGCGGTCACCATCGAATGGAACGGTGTCAAGGAATTGACTCCGTGGCGTTTCGCCCTCGCCAATGCGCTGGGGCTGGATATCCCGGGCAGCCTGTTGTCCGGTGCCGGCAATTATTACCGGCAAAGCGCGGCCCTCGCGCCCATGCTGCCGCTTGCCCAAAGGGCGCAGGGCGCCGACCTGGCGGCGGGCCGCGGGATATTGTCCGCCTCGGCAATGGTTGACCTGTACAGCCAGATCTATGCCGACGGCGAGGTGGGCGGGGCAGAAGGGGCAAATGCATCGCTGCTGCGCGAAGCCTATGTTGCCGGCTCGGTCGATGATCGTCTCGATGCGCTGCGCACATTGTGGGGTGCGGACTCGCCAGATTACGGACGCCAGGTTCTGACCGCCTTTGCCGCTGCGCGCATCCCGCCGGGCGAAGATGCCGCTGCAGATGCCCCGACGCTGATTGCTGCAATGCTGTCTGCGGGGCTTGATCGCAATGCACTGCGCTGGGGCAAGTTCGTGGATGAAGGCAGTGAAGGCTGGGCGCAGCTGGTCCTGGCGCAGCCGCGGCGTAACGGACCGATCAGCGCGGGCGCGCTGGACAGTTTCCTGGATGCCGACGGGAGCGAGGAACAGCGCAAGTCGCGCTTCTTTGTGGCGGGCCTCGCCGGGCTGGGCCGGATTGACAGGGGCGAACTGAATCAGGCGAGTGATCGCCTGGGGATCGATCTCAGTCGCCAGACGCGCTGGACCCGGATGATCGATCTTGCCGCGCGCCACAAGAACCAGCCGCTGGTTGCGATGCTTGCCGGTCTGGGCATGCAGGGCAGCAGCTGGGACAAGATGACCGCGCGCCATCTTTATCACATCGTCTCCGCCCTGAGTCGCGTGGGGTTGGAAGCGGAGGCCCGGATGATCGCCGCCGAAGCCGTGGCACGAGGGTAGCGCCATCGGCGCGGCGATAAGCGATTTTCTGGCCATGCTGGCGGCCGAGCGTGGCGCAGCGGCCAATACGATCGCCGCCTATCGCCGCGATCTGGAGGCAGCGGAGGACATCATTGCCCCGCTCGAACGGGCGGGCAAGGCGGATCTCGCCCGGCTGGGTGCTTCCTGGGCGCAGTTTGCGCCCTCGACTGTGGCCAGGAAAACATCCGCCCTGCGCCAGTTTTTCGGATTTCTTGTGGATGAGGGGCTACGCGATGATGATCCGTCGCAGGCCTTGCCACGCCCGGTCGCGCGGCGACCATTGCCGCGCATTCTGACGCATGGCGAAGTGGATTTGTTATTGTGTCGCGCTGACCTGGAGGCGGAAGGCGGGCGGGCAGATGCGGTTCGCAACCTGGCGATGCTCGAACTGCTTTATGGTTCGGGCTTGCGGGCGAGTGAGCTGGTCGCGCTGCCGCTCTCGGCGATGGGCCGCGATGCTCCCTTCCTGACAGTGAAGGGCAAGGGTGGCCAGATGCGCATGGTGCCGATCAGCGGGCGGGCCAGGCAAGCCCTATCGCGCTGGGCGGATGTGCGTGAAAAAGGTTCAGCCTATCTCTTTCCGTCGCGCGGCAAACATCTGTCACGCATACGATTGTTCCAGATATTGCGCGAACTGGCGGTGCGAGCCGGCATAGACCGGGAAAAGGTCAGCCCGCACGTCCTGCGCCATGCCTTTGCGACGCATCTGTTAGAGGGCGGGGCCGATTTGCGCATGCTCCAGACCTTGCTCGGCCATGCTGACATCGCGACGACCCAGATTTACACTCATGTAGACAGCGCCCGGCTGGTGGCGCTCGTAAATGCGCGCCATCCTCTTGCCGGAAAGGCGCTGGGAGACTAGCGGTTCAATCATGGTTTCTTATCTGGAATTCGAAAAGCCTGTCGCCGCGCTCGAAAGCCGCATCGCCGAACTGCGCGCCGCAGCCGAAGGCGACGAGGTCGATATCGCGAGCGAACTCAGACGGCTTGAAAGCAAGAGTGCCGATTTGCTGGCCAGCACCTATTCGGCGCTGACCCCTTGGCAGAAAACGCAGGTTTCGCGCCACCCGGCCCGGCCGCATTTTCGCGATTATGTGGCACACGCTTTCGAGGATTTCATTCCGCTCGGCGGGGATCGCTATTTTGGCGAGGATGAGGCGATTCTCGGTGGAATCGCACGCCTCAACGGCCGGAAACTGATGCTGATCGGCCACGAAAAAGGCCATGATACGGAAACGCGGCTGCGGCATAATTTCGGCATGGGCAAGCCTGAAGGCTATCGCAAGGCGGTGCGCCTGATGGAACTGGCCGATCGTTTCGGGCTGCCCGTGGTGACGCTGGTCGACACGTCAGGCGCGTTTCCAGGCGTGGAGGCGGAGGAACGTGGCCAGGCCGAAGCAATCGCCCGTTCGACCGAGGCTTGCCTTGCGCTAGGTGTGCCGATGGTCGCCGCAATCGTTGGCGAAGGCGGATCCGGCGGCGCGGTGGCGCTGGCCAGCGCCGAACGAGTGCTGATGCTTGAACACGCGGTCTACTCGGTCATTTCGCCCGAAGGCTGTGCCTCCATCCTCTGGCGCACCGCAGAAAAAGCGCCGGATGCGGCCGAAGCCATGAAAATGACCGCGCAGGATCTGCTGCGCCTGAAAATTATCGACCGGATCGTCAGCGAACCGGTGGGCGGCGCGCATCGCGATCCGGCAACCACGGCCAAGGCGCTCGGCATCGCAATTGACGAAGAGCTTGCCGCCCTTTCCGGCGTTTCAGCAGCTGACTTGCGGCGCAGGCGCGAAGACCGCTTTCTGGCAATCGGCGCGGGTTGACCCTGCTCAAGCCGTGGCTTCCCTCCTGATGCGCTTGTCTTTACACTGCCGGACTTAACAGGGCTGGTGGGGCGAGATGGTGAGGAGAGATATTATGGCTTTCAGATCCGCGCGTGCAATCAAACGTGCCTTGTTATTCGGCGCGGCGGCCTCACTGTCACTAAGCGGTTGCACAGGCGGGCAGATCGCCTCTACCGGAACGCCTTTGACGCCGCAGGAACGCGATCAGGGGGCAAAGGCGCATCCTGAGCTCGTTGCCGAATTCGGCGGGGCGGAAACCGGTCCACGGGCTGATTATGTCGCGTCCGTGACCCGCAATGTCGCGGTCCATTCGGGCCTCAGTACCGCGCCTGCCGATTTCAATGTCACACTGCTCAATTCCTCGGTGAACAACGCTTTCGCCATTCCGGACGGCTACGTCTATGTGACGCGCCAGCTGGTTTCGCTGATGAACAATGAAGCGGAACTGGCCGGCGTGATGGGGCATGAAGTCGGTCACGTCGCCGCCCGCCATTCGGCGAAACGACAGGCCAAGGCACAGCAGAACGCGCTGCTTGGCGTATTGGGCCAGGTGCTGTCCGGCGTCGTCTTCGGCGATAGTGCGCTGGGCCAGCTTGGCCAGAAGGTCGCTTCCACCGCACCCCAGCTGGCAACGCTCAGCTATTCGCGCAGTCAGGAATTATCCGCTGACGGGCTTGGGATCCAGTATCTGAACGCGGCAGGCTATGATCCGCGCGCGATGGGCACGGTTCTGCAGAATCTTGCCGCGCAGAACTCGCTCGATGCGCAGTTGCAGGGCCGCAACGCGCAGGTTCCGGAATGGGCATCGACTCACCCCGATCCGGCCTCGCGCGTGAAGGGCGCGCTGGCCAAGGCCGGCACTGGCGGCGGGACGCTCAACCGCGATACCTTTCTGGCCCGCATCGACGGCATCATGTATGGCGATGATCCCAAGCAGGGGGTGATTGAAGGGCGCACTTTCATGCATCCCGAATTCCGGCTGGCCTTTGAAGCGCCTGATGGATTCTACAAGATGAATGGCACCCGCGCGGTGACGATCAACGGGCAGGGCGGCAAGGGTCAGCTTTCCAGCGCGGCCTATTCCGGCGATCTGGACAGCTATATCAGGGGTGTGTTCAATGCGCTGGCGG
>JAURML010000194.1 GCA_030830695.1 Caenibius sp.
ATGGCCGCGTCATCCATCTTCCGTCTCCTCCATGAACCAGTCCAGCGGTTGTGCCGCACCGAAGACGGCATCGAGCGTGGGCCGGGGCTGGCGCAGCAGGCGCGCGCCCGGCGTCCAGCCTTCGGGGGCCAGCGCATGTTCGCGATCCGTTGCCTGGAGCGCGGCGACGATGCGCAGGATTTCATCGACTGATCGCCCGATGGTAATCGGATAACTGGTGGTTGCGCGCACGATCCCGTGCGGATCGATGAAGAAGGTGGTGCGCACGGCCGAAGCGTCCTGCGCCTGATTGTCGACCATGCCATAGGCGCGCCCGATCACCAGCGTCGGATCTTCGACAACCGGGAAGCGCACCTCCACCCCGAAACGATCCTTGATCGCCCGCAGCCAGGCGAGATGCGCATAGAGGCTGTCGACCGAAAGCGCGACGAGCGCGCAATCGAGCGCGGCGAAACGGTCAGCGGCGCGGGCCAGGGCGACGAATTCGGATGTGCAGACGGGCGTGAAATCGGCCGGATGCGAGATGAGCACCAGCCACTGGCCGCGAAAGTCGCTGAGCGAGAGCGGGCCTGCCGTGCTGCGCGCCGTGAAATCCGGCGCCATCTCGCCAATGCGCATGGGCGCGACCGGGTGGTTAAGCTGCATGTCCATTCCTGCCTCCTAGGCGATTTTCATGCTTGACGCAATACATATACATAAATAGTGTAACTGACAAATTATGGAGGTTGACGATGAGTGATTCTCTCGTGCTGACTGATGAAGTCCTGAATGCCGCTGCCGCCCAGGTGGATGAAGCGCGCAATGATAATGCAAAAACTCCCGCAGTGAAGGGATTTTTTGACGAAGCCACCTTCACGATCACATATGTCGTGCATGATCCGGCAAGCGGTGAGGCGGCGATTATCGACTCCGTGCTTGACTACGATCCAGCCTCTGGCCGGACCAGCTTCACCTCGGCTGACGCGGTAATCGATTACATCAAATCTAATAATTTGAAAGTGATTTGGCATATCGAAACGCATGCTCATGCCGATCATCTTTCCGCCGCGCCCTATCTGCAGGAAAAGCTTGGCGGCAAGCTCGCCATCGGGCGGGCGATCGTCCAGGTACAGGAAGTTTTCGGCAGGATATTCAACATCGGTGGCGAGTTCGCCCGTGACGGTTCACAATTCGATCATCTGTTCGGTGATGGCGAACGGTTCACGCTGGGCAGTATCGATGCGATCGCCATGCATGTTCCCGGGCACACGCCCGCTGACATGGCGTATGTGATCGGCGACGCGGCCTTTGTCGGCGATACGATCTTCATGCCCGATTACGGCACGGCACGCGCTGATTTTCCGGGCGGGGATGCACGCCAGCTGTATCGTTCGATCCGCCGCCTGCTGTCACTGCCGCGCGAAACGCGCCTGTTCCTGTGCCATGATTACCAGGCGCCGGGCCGCGACGTTTATCTCTGGAAAAGCACCGTGGGCGAACAGCGCGACCGCAATGTCCACGTGCACGACGGGATAAGCGAGGACCAGTTCGTGGACATGCGCCAGGCGCGCGATGCCACGCTCGAAATGCCGACCCTGATCCTGCCCTCGGTGCAGGTGAATATTCGCGGCGGGCATATGCCCGAACCGGAAAGCAACGGGGTAAGCTACATGAAGATTCCTGTGAACGCGCTTTGACAATCTGCCCGGGGTCGCACCGAGTCGCCAAAAAATACATGGAGAGAAGCGATCATGGATATGAGAAAACTGTCGCCCGCGCTCTATGTCGCGGGGCAGGTCGCCCCTGAGGATATGAGCGACCTTGCCGCCAGGGGCATTCGTTCGATCATCTGCAACCGGCCCGATGGTGAAGAAGCCGGGCAGCCCGCCTGGGCCGATGTCGCCAGTGCGGCTGCCGCGGCGGGAATCGAAACCCGCTTCATTCCCGTAACCGCGGACACGATCGGGCCACAGGCGGGGGCGCAATTCGCCGCTGCGCTGGCCGAACTGCCGCAGCCCATCCTGGCGTTTTGCCGCACCGGAAATCGCTGCACGATCCTCGCGCAGATGGCCAGCCAGCAGGCACCCGTGGTCGAGGGCGGCACGACGCCGCGCTTTACCGTCCTGATCGTCGGCGGTGGCGCGGGCGGGATCGCCACGGCGGCATCGTTGCTGAAGCGCCGGCCCCACCTCCAGATCGCGATCGTGGAACCGCGCGACGAACATTATTACCAACCCGGCTGGACGCTGGTGGGCGGCGGCGTGTTCAAGGTGGCCGATACGCGCCGTCCGATGGCCTCGCTCATCCCGCGCGGCGTCACCTGGCTGAAGGCGGAAGCGGCGGAATTCGATCCCGGCAATAATGAGGTTGTGCTGAAGGATGGCCGCCGGATCGGCTATGGCATGCTGGTGGTGGCAACGGGCAACCGCCTTGCCTGGGAAGAGGTTGAGGGGCTGGAGGCGACACTCGGCCGCAATGGGGTCACCTCCAACTATCGGTACGATCTCGCCCCCTATACCTGGCAGCTGGTTCAGGAACTGGGCGAAGGGCGCGCGCTTTTCACGCAACCGCCAATGCCGATCAAATGCGCCGGTGCCCCGCAGAAGGCGATGTATCTGGCTTGCAACGCATGGGAACGCCGCAACCGGCTGAGCGATATGGATGTGCAGTTCCATAATGCCGGGGCCGTGCTGTTCGGCGTGCCCGATTACGTTCCCGCCCTGCAGGAAACGGTTGATCGCTATGGCATCGGCCTGCACTTCAATTCGAACCTGATCGCGGTGGACGGCCCGGCGAAACAGGCGACATTCGCCACGCCGCAGGGCGAAGTCACCTTGCCGTTCGACATGCTCCATGTCGTTCCGCCGCAGAAGGGCAACGCCGTCGTCGCGGCCAGCGCGCTGGCCGATGCGGCGGGCTATGCCGAAGTGAACGAACAGACGATGCAGCATCTCCGCTACCCCAACGTCTTTGCGCTGGGCGACGGCTGTTCGACATCCAACGCGAAGACGGCAGCGGCAGTGCGCAAGCAGGCGCCCGTGGTGGCGATCAATGTCATCGCCGCGCTTGACGGGGTGCCCCTGACTGCGGCTTATGACGGCTATGGCAGCTGTCCGCTGACCGTGGAGCGGGGGAAGATCGTGCTGGCGGAATTCACTTACGGCGGCAAGCTGGCGCCGACTTTCCCGACCTGGCTGGTCGATGGCACCCGGCCTTCGCGCCTGTCGTGGTTTCTGAAGGAAAAGCTGCTTCCGCCGATTTACTGGCACGCGATGCTCAAGGGACGCGAATGGCTGGCCGGACCCAAGCCCTATGTGCAGCCGTCCGCGCCTGTCGATGCGGCCTAGGCGCAGCGTATGAAACTCCAGCGCGCCTTGCCGATCCTCGAATGGGGCAGGACCTATAACAGCTCCACATTGTCAGCTGACCTGCTGGCGGCGGTGATTGTCACCATCATGCTGATCCCGCAGAGCCTGGCCTATGCGCTGCTTGCGGGCCTGCCGCCGGTCGTCGGGCTTTATGCCTCGATCCTGCCGCTCGTGGCTTATGCGATTTTCGGCACCAGCCGCACGCTCGCAGTCGGCCCGGTGGCGGTGGTTTCGCTGATGACCGCTTCGGCTGCAGGCAGCGTCGCCGCGCAGGGGACGCCCGAATATCTGGAAGCTGCGATCACCCTGGCGTTCCTGTCCGGCGTCATGCTCGCCGTGATGGGCCTGCTGCGGCTGGGTTTCCTCTCCAACCTGCTGTCACATCCGGTCATTTCGGGTTTCATCACCGCCAGCGGACTGCTGATCGCGACCAGCCAGCTCAAGCATATTTTCGGGATCAAGACCGAAGGCGATACGATGCCCGAATTGCTCGGCGCGCTGGCCCAGGGGATCGGCAAGACCAACCCGGTAACGCTGATCATTGGCGTTTGCGCCACCGGGTTTCTGTTCTGGGTGCGCAAGGGCGCGAAACCGGCCCTGATCCGGATGGGCATGAAGCCGCGCCCCGCTGATATGGTGGCCAAGGCCGGACCGGTTGCGGCCGTCGCGCTAACGATTGCGGCGGTCGTTTTGTTCAACCTCGCCGACAAGGGGGTGAAAACGGTAGGGGCCGTCCCGCAGGGCCTGCCGCCGTTTGCCGTGCCGTCCAACAATCCAGACCTGTGGGCGCAATTGTGGCTGCCTGCCTTGCTGATATCGATTATCGGCTTTGTCGAATCCGTATCTGTCGCACAGACCCTGGCCGCCAAGCGCCGCCAGCGCATTGCGCCCGATCAGGAACTGATCGGCCTTGGCGCGTCGAACATCGCGTCGGCCTTCTCCGGCGGTTATCCGGTGACCGGCGGCTTCGCGCGCTCGGTCGTCAATTTCGATGCGGGCGCGGAAACGCCCGCTGCCGGGGCTTATACGGCGGTCGGGATCGCCGCTGCATCGCTTTTCCTCACACCGCTGCTGTTCAACCTGCCGGTTGCAACGCTGGCCGCGACGATCATCGTTGCGGTGCTGAGCCTCGTCGACCTCAAGACTCCGGGCCGGTTGTGGCAATATTCCAAGGCTGATTTCGCGGCGCATGTGGCAACCATTGGCGTAACCCTGCTGGCCGGGGTGGAACCGGGCGTAATTGCCGGGGTGGGGGTGGGGCTGCTGCTCTATCTGTGGACGTCCTCACGCCCGCATGCGGCCATTGTGGGGCGAGTGCCCGACACGCAGCATTTCCGCAATATCGACCGGCACAAGGTCATCACCTTGCCGCATATCCTTTCGATCCGGATCGATGAATCGCTGACTTATCTCAACGCGCGCTGGCTGGAAGAATATGTGCTCGAACGGGTGGCCGAAAAGCCCGAACTGCGCCACGTCATCCTGATGTGCTCAGCCGTGAACGCGATTGACGCATCGGGGCTCGAAAGCCTGGAGGCGATTGAGCATCGCCTGGCGGACGGCGGGATCAGGATGCATCTTTCGGAAGTAAAAGGGCCGGTGATGGACCGGCTGAAGCGCAGCCAGTTTCTCGATCATCTGAGCGGCGAGGTGTTCCTGTCGCAGGATCAGGCCTTTTCGCGGCTGGCCCATGACGACGGTTCAGCTCCGGTGGAGGAGCCGGATCAATGGCATGCACGGGGGCTGATCTGATGGTGGCGATCCCCGACAAGGACGCGAAATGCCGCCGGATCGAACGGTTCATCGCCAGCGGCAAGGGTGTGTGCGTGAGCTGCCGCGAAGAAGGCCTCTCCGAAAAGACCTATCACCGCTGGAAGAAGGCGCAGGCCGCGCAAGACGCCTGATCAGGCGCCTTGGCGGTTGGCCAGCAGATCGTCCACCACCGATGGATCGGCAAGGGTGGAGGTATCGCCCAGATTGCCCGTATCGTTTTCGGCGATCTTGCGCAGGATCCTGCGCATGATCTTGCCCGATCGCGTCTTGGGCAGGCCCGGCGCGAACTGAATCGCATCGGGGGTGGCAATGGGGCCGATTTCCTTGCGCACCCACTGCACCAGTTCCTTGCGCAGTGCATCGCTGGGTTCGACCCCTTCCATCGGCGTGACATAGGCATAGATGCCCTGTCCCTTCACATCGTGCGGCATGCCGACGACCGCGGCTTCGGACACCGCATCATGGGCAACCAGCGCGCTTTCAACCTCGGCGGTGCCCATGCGATGACCCGATACGTTGATGACGTCATCGATCCGCCCGGTGATCCAGTAATACCCGTCTTCGTCGCGGCGGCAGCCGTCTCCGGTGAAGTAGTAACCCTTGTAAGTGCTGAAATAGGTCTGGAAGAAGCGATCATGATCGCCATAAACGGTGCGCATCTGCCCCGGCCAGCTGTCAGTGATGACCAGCGCCCCTTCTGCCGGGCCTTCTAGAATGGCGCCCGTTTCCGGATTTACCAGCGCGGGCTGCACACCGAACATCGGCTTGCTGGCGCTGCCCGGTTTCAGCGCATGTGCGCCGGGCAACGGTGTGATCATATGGCCACCGGTTTCGGTCTGCCACCAGGTATCGACGATCGGGCAGCGTGAATCGCCAACCTCCTGATAATACCATTCCCATGCTTCGGGATTGATCGGTTCGCCGACAGAGCCAAGCAGCTTCAGGCTTTTGCGGCTGGTGCGGCGGACCCAGTCATTGCCTTCGCGCATCAGGGCGCGCAGTGCAGTGGGCGCGGTATAGAAAATTTCGACCTGGTGCTTGTCGACGACCTGCCAGAAGCGCGAATGATCGGGGAAATTGGGCACGCCTTCGAACATCAGCGTCGTGCCGCCATTGGCCAGCGGGCCATAAACGACATAGGAATGTCCGGTCACCCAGCCGATATCCGCCGCGCACCAGTAGATCTGCGGGCTGCCATCGGGGCGGGGGCGATAATCGAACGTATATTCATGAGTCATGCTGGTCCACACGGCATAGCCGCCCGTGCTATGCAGCACGCCCTTGGGCTTGCCGGTGGAACCTGACGTGTAGAGGATGAACAGCGGGTCTTCCGCGCTCATCTCCTCGGCGGGGCAATCCGCGCTGTGTCCGGCGATCGCTTCTGCCCAGTCGACGTCGCGGCCCGGCACCATCGGCACTTCTGCGCCCGTATGGCGCAGCATGATGACCCGGCGCACCGCAACTTTTTCAAGGGCCGCATCGACATTGGCCTTGAGCGGAACCTTCTTGCCGCCGCGCAGCCCTTCGTC
>JAURML010000195.1 GCA_030830695.1 Caenibius sp.
ACACGGCGTATCGATCACAAGTTTTCGCAGTTCAACGGCCGCATCAAGGGTACCTTCCATCTTTTGGATGGCCCGTTTACGCCGTTTGCTGAACTTGGCGCTGGCTGGACATATGTCGACTCGAACGTAGCCGACGGCCCGCCGGTGACGGGTTGTTGGTGGCACCCGTGGTGGGGCTACATCTGCTCGGGCTACTACAGGACCTATTCTCAAACTGAATTTTCCTATGGCGGCGCTCTGGGATTGCGCTACGAATTAGCGGGTGGTTCGTTCATTCGTGGTAGCTATAGCGCCTACAGGCTCGATGTTGGTGGGGATGCAGCGGAACCAACGCTAAACGCGATTAAACTTGAGTACGGCTGGAGTTTCTGACGACAAGTGTGGGCGTCTTGTCTCAACAGACGAGACGCCTCGTTATTAGCCACATAGATTCATTGCGGCGGGTTATTCAAGGCTGAACCCGGCGCGGCAACCTTCCGCCTTGAGTGCAGTGAGACTATGAAAATGAAATCCGCCTATTTGGCTACGTTCCTGCTTCTTGCAATCTGCAACAGTGCGACCGCCGACACTCATCCGCAGCTGACAAGCAAGTTCATCGTGCAGGGCGGCACGTTCCTGCCGAGAGTCGATTTCAAGGCCGGCGTCGATGCAAGCGCGATTATCGAGAATCCGGACTTCGACCTTGAGGGTCAGCTTGGAGTTTCGAACAAGGACACCCTGATTTCGGGAAACTTTGACTGGCGGTTTACGCCGAAGTGGTCCGCCCACCTGCAGTATTTCGAAGTCGGACGTTCCGGCACAGCGGTTCTGCAGGAGGATGTCGATTTTGGCGACGTCATCTTCGAGCAAGGCTCCAGCGTTTCTGCAGGGACAAACACCAACGTTCTACGCACGTTTGTTGGCCGCGAGTTCAGCAAGAAAGAGAATAGCAGTTACGGCGTTGGAGCCGGTTTGCACCGCCTGAGTGTGAACCTGAGTTTATCGGGCGATATCATCGTAAACGGTGTCCAGGAAGTGAACCAGACGCGCGCTGTCGGCACAACGGCGCCGCTGCCGAACATTGGCGCATGGTATGCCTGGTCGCCTTCGCCAGAATGGCTACTTAGTGCACGGACCGACTGGCTGGCAGCGTCAATTGGCGATTACAGCGGTGGCCTGCTGAACATGGCCGTGGGTGTCGATTACCAGCTATCGAAGCACCTCGGCATCGGCGCAAAATACCAACTAATCCGGCTGTCTCTCGACGTCGACAAACCGGAATGGACAGGCAACGTCGAGCTTGAGTATCAAGGCGCCTACATCTACCTGAGTGCCAATTGGGGTTAGGGTGCCGCGACAGATGCCTGCGACAAGCGCGTATCAGCCTGGCAGCAAGCCGGAATCTAGTCCTCCGGATCCGACCATTCGATGTACCTGACGTCTTGCAGGTCTTTTGGTTTAGACGGTATCCAGATCACGGCGCGTAACCCGTCGGTAAAGTAGGGGTCGCCGGTCAGGTTGCCACGCGGACTGTCGATAGGCGCCGCGCCCACGCCGCCGACGTAGGCGAACTGGGATAATACCTGGTTGTAGGCAAGATTCTCGATCAGGAATTCGCGAGTCTCGTCCACGTCCGGATCGATCTTGTGCGTCGTGATCGTTTTTCTGGTGAACCGGACGCCAATATCACGACTGATCTGACCGATCCAGACGGATTGACCCTGAAACGTCATTGGTGCGAGCCAGAGTCGGAAATGATTGCGCTCGTTGATGTTTTCCCGAATTCGTTGTAGCGCGATATCCTGGCGACGGCCGAACACGTATAGACTGCTGACGGGGGAGTAACGGTACTTGCCGCCGGTGATGAACGCCATTGCGGTCTTCATCCCCGAGGCGGCGCTGACCACTTCGGTCTCATCCCAGGCAGCGCGGATAACCGCATAGTAAATGTCGAGAGGCTCACCAATGATGACCAGGTTCAGCGGATCTCCATTATTCTCACCTTTGGAGTCTTTGACGCAGCAAGGCAACTGTTGCAGCGCCTCGATAAATTCCGCGGCGTCCGTGTAGTGAGTGATCCGATCGTCCGGATACAGCGTCTTGAAATCCACGTTCCCGTGATCGGTAGCAAGACCGGGCACCGACACGAAGAAGGTGAACTGCCAGGTATCATCGTCATTGAAAATATCGACGTTGAAGGCTTTCGTACCCTGGTCCAGATTCGTGAATACGAAACCGGATCGCGTTTCGCCCGGCCTGATGGCCAGATCAACACCGTTTAGAAAAAAGAGCTGTTCGGCCTGCTGGCGCGCTGATCTTTTCCGATTCAGGGCCGCTACCTCCAGCGGCGAGTAGTAGTCGCTGTCGACGCCGAATGGCAGGAACAACACATCGGCGCCGGTCGAGTTCTCGATCTCGATCCAGACCGGCTGGATACCCTTTTTGTAAAGCGATACGCCGAAAAGCTCGCGTGATTCCTTTGCGTCCGGCACCGCCGTGGTAACCCGGACTCCGCTGTCGGCCTGCGTGACCGCGCGGTCGCGGAACGGTACGCTCGCCATCGGTTTCGGGTCGAAGCCGGCGGCACATCCCGCAAGGCAGAACGGGAGCAGCAGGGCGGCCAGGCGCAGGCTCAATCGAGCGTGAGACAGCAGGACGTTCATTGTCCCCTCCGCGGCGGTGGATCCCATTCCTTCACGTCGATATCGACAGCCGACACCGGATCTGCCGCGAGCCACAGCACGATACGATAACCGTCCGTGAAGTGGGGCGTGTTGATCAGAAGGTCCCAGAACGATTCGGCCGGCACGATCGCTGCGCCGGCCAGCCAGCCGATCGCCTGCAGCGCCTGCCCGTAAAGGAATTTCTGCATCGCGAAGTCACGGGCATTGTCGACGTCCGGGTCGAAGCGACGTATTGATCCGCCCCACAGGTAGAAATGGCGGATCTGGCCGAGCCACACACGGTCCTCTCCGGACATTGCCGGCGCCAGCCAGAATCGGATTTCATACACGCTGTCGCCCTGCAGCGATTCGTACTTGAAAATCGCGTCCTGCGCTCGGCCAAACAAATACTGCGGCTGCTGTTCGGCTGCTTCCTTTGCCGAGGTTTCAGTCCAGCCGCTGCGCAACAAGGCTTTCAGAAGCTCCGGACCTTCACCTATAAGCATGATGTTGATTGGTTCACGGGCCGTCTGACCACTCTGGTCTGTGCTACAGCACGGCATATTCCGCAACGCGTCCACAAGCTGATCGTCGTCGTAGCTGCTGACTTGGTCGGCCGGATAGATGGTTGCGGCATCGAAGTTTGCATAGTCGGGCATGAAGCCGGGAACACGCAGCAAAAAGGTGAAGTTGTGTAAAGTCTTGTTGCCGAACACGTCGACATTGAATCCTTTTGCGCCCAGGGCTGCATGCGTAAAAACGAACCCGGAACGAGTCTCGCCCGGGTCGATATAGCGTGGCATGGCGAGCTCATTGAAGCGTTTCTCCATGTCGGAGCGACCCTCAGCCGAGAAGCCGCCGCGGTTCTTGTAGGCGACTTCGAGAGGGGAAAAATAGTAGCGGTCCGTACTGACCACGGCATACCGGACCTGTACATCGCCGGCGTTAACAATCTCGAGCCAGACCGGCTGAATGCCCTGTCCATAAAGATCGATGCCAAACACCGACTTGGTTTCGTCCCGCCCCGGCACCGTGGCGGAGACTCGGACCGTAGCTTCGGTCTTCGTTTCCGCACGTTCCCGAAAGCCGGGCTGATCGACCGCATCGTAAACATAGGCACGGCCGCCGCAGCCGGCGAAAGCGGAAGTACCGGCAAGAATCGCCAGTGCAAGAAGATGCCGGGTTTTTCGAATATGACTTGGAGGACCTTTCTTTGACCGAATTCCTATGTGCCTCCTATATATTACACGGAGAAGCAGCAATCCATAAGAACACATTTCAGCTGCTTCGTTTGTGGTCGCAAGCCTGCGCCAGTGGAATGTGCCAGGACTCGACGCCCACCTGCCGGTATCGCTTCCATTATTTGCTACTTGCCATGCCTATTTGCATATACTGAGTTCCCCTAAATCTGTCTTTTGTCGCGGTGCCCATGGAAAGTCGAGAGTTCCGAAATGGATTGTTTCGCAATCCTGTATTTGTGCTCCTCCTGATTTCGTGTGTTGTTTCAACCGAGCGCGCCCAGGGTCAGGATGTCGAACCAAGGCGCTGGACGCCATTCCCGGTCGGAACGAACGTTCTGGGTGCCGTATATGCAAATACCACCGGCGACGTTCTGTTTGATCCGGTGCTGCTGGTCGAAGACGCACAAGCCGATGTCGACACATTCGTTGTTGCCTATGCCCGGTCTTTTGCATTCGCCGGCAGATTGAGTCGTCTCGATGTGATGGTTCCCTGGCAGAACGCGAACTGGAGCGGTTTGCTTGAAGGCGCGCCCGCCAGCGTATCCCGAGTAGGCCTTGCCGATCCCAGTTTTCGAGTCTCGATTAATCTGTTTGGCGCGCCCGCTGTTGGCGGCAACGGGCCTCAGACAAACCCTGCAGATCATGGTGTGAGCACTTTGGTCGGAGCGGCCGTTGCGGTCACCGTCCCGCTCGGCGAGTACCTTGATGACAAGTTGCTCAATCTGGGTTCCAATCGCTACATCGTTCGGCCGCAGGTCGGTGTCGTTCATAAACGCGGCCCGTGGTCATTCGAACTTACAGGTTCGACGTTCTTTTTTACCGCCAACAAAAAATTCCTGATCGACTCCAAGCGTGAACAGGATCCGCTCCATGCTGTACAAGCGCATCTGATCAGGGAGTTCAGGCCTGGTCTCTGGTCGTCTTTGAGCGCAGCGTATGGCTGGGGCGGCGAAAACACGGTGGACGGGGTGCACAGTCGTGACAAGAGTCGCGTTGTTCTGGCCGCGATTTCCGCGGGATTTCCGGTCACAAAGAACCAGGGCGTCTCGGTCTCCTACATCATCAACCGCACGCACGAGGATACGGGTTCGGATCTGAACACGCTCACGATAGGTTGGTCACGGCTGTTTTGACGGCCGGTATATGGCCTGCATCGAGACGCCAAGAAATTTACAGCCGAACTCGTTGCGCGATCTTCCCGCATGGATTTGAACAAGGCGCGTATTGCTTCTGGAAGCCGGCGGAGCGGATAACAATGTGTGGATACATAACTGCCGCCGTGGAGTAATGCAAACAGACCAACGAATCGGCAGCCGTCCTGCGGGACTTCGTAGGCCGGCCGAATGTACAAGTTTACCTCGTCGCGATAGACTTGGTGAAGCTATCTTGGCTTGGTTACTAGGGCTCATCATGAAAAAAATAACAATGACAGCGGCGGCCATCGCTCTCTTGTCTTCAATGTCAGCAACAGCCGAACACCAATATATCGACTTTTCCAAGGCTGGCCATATGGTTATCGCCGGTCCGTTTAATGCCGTGATACCGATACCAGAAGATTCGCGGGTTGGCGAACCGGAACATACAAAGGAGCAGTTCCTGTCCGAAACGCTCAACGTATCGAGAGCCGGATATTTTGCTGACGATCAGTTCGTGATGGTTCAGGTCGAGACGACCAACGCGCCGAAAGGAACCTTGACGAACGAGAATTTCCCGACTTACAAAATTGGCGACCGGGATTTTCGAGCTCGCACACTCTGTATTGATATTAGCCAAGAGGATCTGGATGCGGACGATGATCCGCTGTTCGAATATGTTGAAGCCTACAATGTCCAGATAGTACCGGCCGTAAAAGCGGTGCAGCTTTCTGTTACGACCGACGACGGAACTGGCGAAGGTAATATTATTTACATGCGTAATGCTCCGGGAGGGTGTGACGCGATGACGCCTGAGTTCGAGGCTGAGTTTGATGCCGCATTTGCCAGATTCATCGAGTCAATTCAGGACAGGAACTAGATTCTGACATCGCGTGCTGCGGAGCGAGGATTTTTCTCAACGAGCTTCACTACGGTTGGCCGGCGGCTTTACGATTGGCAGGGGGCTTTCGGCAGCTATTCATTGGAGATTCGGGTCAACGAACCGATGCTCTCGATCATGAAATCACATGATGAAAGTAATCATGCGGACACGAAGATTCAGCTGGCACTGATAAGCGGCAAGGACCGCTACAGCGGGGATGGCACCGGTCTCGATGAATGCTCGGGTATCACATTAGGCACATTTCAGGTTCGCCCAGAGTCGCGTGGCTGTGTTCACGTGAAATCCCGAGACCCGTCGACAGCCCCGCTAATTGAGCCGAACTACCTCCGCGAGGCTGTTGACAGGAAGTTGACCGTTGCAGGGCTTAGACTTATTCGGGAAGTTGCGGAGCAACCGGATTTAAAGAAGTTCATTAAGCGCGAGATTTTGCCAGGCACGGAAATATCGAGCGACGCGGCGCTTCTTGAGTATGCGGGTGAAACCGGTCAGACATCGTGGCATCCGATTGGAACTTGTCGCATGGGTAATGATCCGGGTGCGGTCGTCGACCCGGAGCTTCGTGTCCGCGGAGTCGACGGTCTACGAGTCGCCGATGCTTCGATCATGCCGACCATGGTTTCAACAAATACCAATGCGCCTTCTATGTTGATTGGGGAGAAGGCGGCCGACCTCATCAAAGATTCCAACAGATAACCACGCAACGGGCCGCCAAGCCAAGGCAGTGCAAGATCAGGCATTCGCGAACAGCAAATTGGCCATGCGGGAATATCGCCGCGAACGACAAACAGACTGTGTGAGAATTGTGTGACTGAGTGCTGCACGGTTGTGATGAGTACTGCAATTGCAATGGACGTACCGCCAGTTAGTATCAATAGTTTCAGTTACTTACAGTCGAAATAGCGTACTCCGAAGGCAGGGGTCGCGTGTTCGAATCACGCCGGGCGCGCCATTTACTTCCCCATCCGTTCGATAGGTTGTCTTCCGTCTCCGAGGCGTTCTGTGTGTCGGTTGTCCCTTCGCGCGGTGTTCCGAGGAACGTAAGCAGTTAGAGCCCTGAATACATAGCGAGTCTGAATCGGCTGTCCCGCCGGTCAGGAGGTACCCAGTTGATTC
>JAURML010000196.1 GCA_030830695.1 Caenibius sp.
CGATGCCCGAGGTTGTAGACCGAGCCGTTGCGATGGCAATCCCAGTACCACTTTCCCGTGTAAGCGTCCTGAACACGGGCGCCTTCTCGAATGCCGTAATGGATCGGGGTGCCGATGGCTGCCATCAGCCTGGCCATCGAGGGACCCATGTGCGCCGCGAAGGCGCGCTCAGTCGCAGCTGCGGTTGGGTAAGGCGCCGCCTCAGTATTACCTGCAGCGGCGGCTTGACTATTATCCGCCTCGCCAGCTGAAACCGCGGACGCCGTTTCCGGCCGCCGGCGAGACTTCATCACCGTGTTACAGGCGATACCCGACGGTAATACCGGCCCAGCGCGGCCGTGACCAGACTTCCTGCGACAATCCAGCCAGCCCCGTGAGGTCAAACGCATAGCCCCGGTATTCCTTGTCAGTCAGGTTCTCGACAAAGACTGCAGTGGTCCAATGGCCGTCGCCACTGGTCCAGGAGGCGCGCGCATTGCCCATCATGTACGACCCCTCCTTGAACGCAGGACTGTTGAAAGTTTCCAGGTACTGGGCGTCGTTGTAGGTGCCATCTACCTGCAAGGCGGCAGTACCGCCGAAGGCATCAAAATTGTAGCGCACCATGGCATTGGCACTCAGCTTCGGCGACATCACCATGTCCCGATCCCTGATAGCCCCGCCTGGCAGGGGATCCTGGACGTCTAGCACGGCGGTGTCCAGGAAAGAGAGCCCGAGCAACAGGTCCCAATTCCCGGGCGAAGACTGCAGTTCCAGTTCGGCGCCGCGTACCGTTGCGTCGTTGTTGAACAGGAAATTGGAAAGCGACTCTGAATCGAACAAAAACGCCTGGTAGTCGTCGTACTGGTAATAAAATGCGGCACCGTTGAGGCGCGCCAGGCCGTCTGCGAATTCGGACTTGAAGCCAATTTCGTAACTGGTCAGCTCTTCCTGATCCACCGGGATGTCGTTAACGTCCGCGAGCGGAATAAAGCCCATGTTGAAGGTTCCGGCCTTGTAGGCGCGAGCGGTGCCGGCATAGGTCAGCAGATCATCATTGACCTGGAAATTCAAACGTGCGTTGTAGCTGGTGTTCGATTTGTCAAAATTCGTCAGGTCACCGTAATTGGCCTTGGTAAATGCCACATCGCCAAAGGCCGACACAATGTTCTCCTCGAAGTCCTTGTCTTCACTGCCGTAGCGTGCACCTAGCACGCCGGTAAGACGGTCGGTGAAATCGTACTCTAACTGCCCAAAAACTGCCCAGGCCTTCGTGTGCATATCCCAGTCTACGGTTGAAAAACGCACATAGACGGGCGCTCCGGTGAAATCAGGACCGGCATTGGCCCACTGATTGCCCTTGTTCTCGTAGTCCATGTAGTACACGCCGGCAACCCAGCGATACGTTTCGTAGTCACCCGCAAGTCGAATTTCCTGCGTGAACTCGTCACCGTCCGGTTCATAGTAAGTCGCCAAGAGTGAAAGCGGAGCGGAATCCACATCCTGGTTGAACGTTTTTTCGATGGACTCGAAACCAGTCAGCGATACCAGTTCCAGGTTATCGTTCAGCGCGTATTCAATACGCAGCAGGCCAGAGATGAAATCGGTCTCCAGCTCAGGCTGGATATCCGTATTGGCCGTGCGCTTGTCAGCGGATACGAACGGCGGATCCGGCTGGGAAACGGCAAGCCCGGTAGTGGGGTCGAAGGCCGTCGCCAGGAAGTGGTACTGGCTTCCGCCATCGTTCTTGTTATGCCCTGCCTGGAAAGACGCCAGAATGCTGAGATCATCGCTGGGATCGAATGCCAGCTGGCCGCGGACACCCCACATATCGAGCGCGTTGCCGGGCTTACGATCCGGGAAAGCGTTTTCGACATAGCCGTCATGCACGCTGTAAATCATGGACAAGCGACCCGCGACAGTGTCGGTCAGCCCCCCTCCGATCGCGCCTTCAGCGATGAATTTGCCATACTCCCCGGCGGTGACGTCAACGTAGCCGTCGCTAGTCTGAGATGGCTTGGCTGTGATGTAGTGCACCAGGCCTCCGGTCGCATTGCGTCCGAAAAGTGTGCCCTGCGGACCCCTCAGTACCTCGGCACGCTCGAGGTCAAACAACTGGAAATCGAGGCCCGAGAGGTTGGCCTTGTAGAATTCGTCCACGTAGACCGCGGAAGGGCTCTCGTTGTGTTCGGAGAAATCTATCAGGCCTACGCCGCGAATACTGACGATCGGAATATTACCTTCACCGAAGATCTGGGCCGTCTGCAGCCCCGGCGTCTGGGCGGCCAGCTGGATGCTGTTGGTAAAGCCCAGTGCCTTCATCGCGTCGCCGGAAAAAGCCGTTACCGAGATTGGCAGGTCCTGGACGGACTCCTCGCGTTTTTGCGCGGTAACCGTGACTTCGTCCAGCAATGCCTCACGTTCCTGGCCCAGCGCCATAGCAGCAGGCAATGCGATGAGCCCAAGAGACAGCATAAGTACGTTGAATGATTTCATTGGCGACATCCTGATGAATGTTCGTAATTGATCGGGTGGTCGGCCGGTACTACCACGAGCCATCCACTTCCCCCTTTGATCCGGTCGAATAGCGGTGCGTTACTCGCAGCGCTATTTACAGGACTAAGCACATCGTACTTTCGTCTTTCTGAAAGAACTTGTGAATTTGCGACGAAGTCTTGTGTTTAGGCGACTAATTGCCGTGGGTCACGCGGTGCTACAGGGGGTCTCTTGTCTGCTGCTCGAGGGGCTGTTCGCACCACTGACTGGGTGTCATGCCGTGCCAACGACGAAAGGCGTGATTGAAAGAGCTTTGGTCGGAATAGCCAAGCATGTGGGCGAGATTGCTCATCGGCAAGTTGCTGCTCAAAAGATAGCGACGCGCCATCCTGGAACGACAATCGTCCAGCAGCTCAGCGTAGCTCAGGCCGGCATCGTTGAGCCGACGCTGTAATGTCCGCCGGTGCATGCCCAATTGATCGGCGAGAACGTTGACGGAGAACTTGCCCGTAGGAATGAGCTTTAGCAGCAGCGAGCGAACGGCAGCGGAGAGATCTTCGCCGGCACGCAGTACACGCGAATCCAGGTACTCCAGGAGAAACCGATACAGCTCCTGGTCGTCAACCGGATTCGGTGACTTCAGGTCTTCACGGTTAAGGATAATCCCGTCAAAAGGCGCTTGGAATTTAATCGTATTCCCAAAGCTCCTCTCGTAATCGGTATCTTCAATTTGCGCATGCTTGCAGTAGACAGCTTGCGGCAGGTAACTCTTTCCCAGAAATATTCGGGTCAAATTTATCGCTGTGAGTAGTGATTCTTCTATCCATTGATCGGCGTGCGCGCGAAGCCTTTCATCCATTTTTATTTGCCAGCTCGCCGTTTCCCGCCCCACCTCCAGAATGGGCGTGTAGCCCGTGTTGTGAGCACGCACGTATTTGATGCAAGACGACAGGCCTTGCTCCAGGTTCTTCGAGTATTTGAAAATCAGGACCATCGGGCCCATAAAGGACAGGTCGCGGCGCCCGGCGAGCTGAATGCCGAAATTGCCGCAGTTCGTGGCCAGCGCCGCAGTCTCATACGCAATGACAACGGAGCGGAACGACACCCACTCATCCGATCGAGTTAGAACATCCGGATCCAGACCAGCGCGTCCAAGGATGACCGAGGGGTCTGCCCCCAGTTTGGCCACCAGGTCGCCGAAGCCTTGCATTGTGCGAGCTCGAACCGATGTTTCCACGCTTGCCCCCAATTCGCCGACGATTACCGTCTGTCATAGAATAACAAATACCTGACGCCGTTACACAATCGCCAGTTAGCAACGCTTGCTACCATGGAAGTCGCCGTATTAGCAGATGCGATCGGAGCTGAACAATAATGACAAGAATGAATTCTCGATTCGTCCGCGTCATCCTGATTCCCTCTGCCGTTTTTCAAGCCGTCATATTTGGCGGGGCTTACGGAACGGGGCGGGAAATCGCCGAGTTCATTAGTGTCCTCGGACCGGTTGGCGGGCTGCTCGCCCTGGCTGTAGCGGGCCTTGGCTGGGGCCTGACGATGGCCCTGAGTTTTGAGCTCGCGCGGCTAGAAAAGACCTATGACTATCGTGGATTTCTGAAAGCCCTGATCGGCCCCCTTTGGATTGTATTTGAAATCCTTTTCCTGATTGCGTTATTGATCGTTCTCGCCGTAAACGGCTCGGCCGCCGGCGGTGTCCTCAATGACCAGTTCGGCATTCCCTCGCTGGCAGGTGTCGGCTTGTTATTTGCCGCAGTCGTCGCGCTGAATTACTTCGGGCGGACTCTCCTCGAGGAGTCCATGTCGATCTGCATGATCGCGCTATTGATAGTGTTGATCATCTACAGTGCACTGACATTCTTTGAGTTCCACGACTCCATAGCACAGACGTTTAGTGAAGCACCTTCAAACGGAAACTGGTTCGCCAATGGCTTGCAGTACATGCTGTACACCGCCGCGGTTATTCCGGTGCTGCTGTATTCTGCAAGGGACATACGAACGCGGGGCGAATCCATCGCCAGCGGGTTCACGGCGGGTTTCGTGGGCGTCTTTCCCGCCGTCGTATTTCACCTGACTTTTTTGGCGTCTTTTCCCGCCTCGCTGGAGCAGCCGCTGCCGACGTATTGGATGATCGGGCAGCTCGCGCGTCCATGGCTCATGATCGTGTTCATTATCGTCCTGTTCGCCATGATCATTCAGACTTGCGCGGGCCTGTTGCAGGGGGTCAATGAACGAATCGACGCGTGGCTCGAGGAGCGACGCGGCCGCAAAGGCGATCCGACTACCCATGCCATCGTTGCCGGCGGCGCACTCTTGATAAGCCTGTTTCTAGCGAGTTTCGGCATAACCGCCCTGGTCGCCAGAGGCTACGGCACCCTCGCGTGGGGCTACCTGATCGTGTACTTCATCCCGTTACTGACAATTGGCGTCTACAAAATCTGGCGCAAATCCAGATAGGACTTATCGCTGCGTGTTTCTGGATTGGACGAGTGAATTGCCCTAGTCGATCGCCCTTCGCATCGCCGCGGTAACCGTCTCCACGATCTGATCCGCTTCCTTTTCACTGAGCACCAGCGGCGGTGCGATCAGGAGTACGTTGCAGCGACCGGGTATCGTGTTGCTGTTGCGGCCGAGAATCACACCGTTCCTGACGCAATCGCCGATTACAGGCATTATCTTGTCGTCGCCCAGTGGGATCTTGGTCTCCCGGTCTTCGACCAGTTCGATGCCCATGATCATGCCCTTGCCGCGAATCTCACCTACGTAAGGATGATCGCCAAGCGATTGCTGCAGTTGGTCCATCATGTACGTACCGACTTTGCTGGCATTCTCGTCGAGGCGCTCGTCTTCGACGATCTGTATTGCTTTAAGCGCAACGGCGGAAGCAACTGGATGACCGCCATAGGTATTGATCTGCCGAAAGTGCTGCATATCCGCAGGGTCGCCGTAAAACTTCTCAAAAATGTGCTCTTTGACTGCCGTCGCGGCCACTGGTATGTAGCCGCTCGCCAGGCCTTTTGCGAACGTGAAAATATCGGCCTCGGTATTCCAGTGCTCGTAACCGAACATCTTGCCGAGCCGGCCGAAACCGGAAACCACTTCATCGAAGATCAACAGGACGCCGTATCGATCGCAGATTTCCCGAACCCGCGGGATATAGTTGTCGGGCGGAACTATTACGCCACCGCCGGAAATCAGCGGCTCCATAATGAAAGCAGCTACTGTCTCCGCACCTTCATGGATGATGGTTTCTTCGAGCAGGTGTGCACACTCTTCGCCATGTTCCTCAGCCGTCAGTTTCGGATGGGCTCGATAGGGATACGGCGGCATGACATGAACGAATCCCGGCGGGCCGGGCTCATAGCCGATCTTGCGCTCCGCCTGCCCGGTCGCCGCCATCGCGCCCATCGTGTTGCCATGATAGGCGCGATAACGCGAAATGATCTTGAATCGGCGCTCACCGCTCTTGCCTGACTGAAGGTGGTATTGACGTGCTATTTTGAACGCAGTTTCGTTAGCCTCGGAACCGCTGGCAGAAAAGTAAATGTGGCTCTGGAATCCGAGTAATTGCTGTAACTTTTCGGCGAGCTCGATGACCGGCTCACTGCTCATGATCGGCGCGAGGTAATTGAGGTCGATCATCTGCTGGCGAGCCACGTCGGCGATTTCCGTGCGGCCGTAGCCGACGTTCACGCACCAGAGACCGGCGATCGCATCGAGGAAGCGATTGCCGTTTTGATCCGTAATAAAGCAACCCTTGGCGCTGACCATCTTGTTCGGAGCAGCGCCGCGCAGACCCTGATGCTGCGTCATCGGGCGCCATAAGTGATCGGTCAAAGCGTCACTTTCTGCTTTTGTCATCGTACTTGCCTTTGTTGCACTCATTTCCGCCGCACCTTTGCATTACCCGTTGCCGATGGTTAAACCGAGCTATTCATTCGTACTATTCGATCGACGTCTTGACCCGCATGTCGACCAGCCCCTGTGTCAGCGGCGACTTTATGCCGGCCGTCTTTACGTCGAGCAAGGCCGAGACTGACTGATTCTTCTTAAGCGCAGCCTCTATAGCAGGCCCGAGATCGGAAGGCGAAGTAATCGTTGCCGCGTGTGCGCCGCCGCCCTCAAAGATTGCCGCGTAATTGACATCACGCAGACTCGTAGCGCAGACGGTTCCCCACATTGCCTTTTGCTGTTCCTGGATCATTCCCCACTGGGCGTTGTTGGCCACGAGAATTGTTATCGGGGCGTTGTGATCGATCGAAGTCTCAAGTGGCGTCAGGCCTGGCGCAAGACCAAGAGAGCCATCCCCGGTGACAAGAATGACTTTTGATTTCGGGTAGGCCATTTTTGCGGCGGTCGCATACGCCGGACCGGTTCCCATCTGTTCCCACGGACCTGGACTGACGATGCCCTTGATCTTGCGTCCTTCCATGGCCCACAGGCCGATCGCGGTTTCGAACCAGGCCGCGATATCACCACCGTCGATGACGATGATGTCTGTCTCGCCGAGTGACATAAGCGCGTCGTAGCATAGACGCAAAGGGTGCACGGGCTGATCGTCTGACTTCAGAAGCGGGCGGAATTGTTCGTAACTCTCGATGCGACGTTGCCTGATTCGCTCCAGCCAATCGCTCTCGACGCCGAAGACGTCGACCTCAGCAGACAACGCCTTCAGGAACATCTGGATGTCACTGCATATGCGCGTATCGGCGAGCATGTTGTCGCTGAGTTCGCGTGCCGTCGGGTTCACCGCAATCATCTTCAGGTCGTTGTTGAATAGCGGTGCTTCGCCGAAATTCAACGGAAAATCCAGTCGACCGCCAAGCAGCAGAACGAGATCGGATTCTTCTCCTATCATTCTCGAGCACGGGTTCTGGTGATAGTCGACAATCCCCATGTTTGCCTCATGCGACATGTCGTAGAGCTTCAGGTGCGTCACCGGAACAAAAACGGGAATGCCATATTTGGACGTTAGTGATTCCATTTCCTTTTCGGCGTGACCGAACCAGGTGCCGGGACCCGCAATGATGACCGGTTTCTTAGCTTTCTTAAGGTCCTTGATAAGGTCGGCAATATCGTCAGGATTGGGTGCGGGCTTGTGCACCTTGTTCCGACTGGTGTCGAACTTGCGAAACCCGTCCGGTTGCTCAAGATTGACCTTTCCGGAGAAAAGAAAGTTGGTGGGAATGGCAAGCTGTACAGGGCCTGATGGGAGATTTTTGGCGATGTCATGCGCCTTGTCGAAAAACCAGCCGATCCGCTGCGCGTCATTGACCTCGATGGCGTACTTGGTCATGCATTTGACAACATCCGCCTGCGGCATCTCCTTGAACCCGGCATTATCGAAGTTGTTTGAATTTGCAGATGCACTAATGAATATTACCGGGTCGCCGGTGTAGTGCGCTTCCGCAACAGCAGAGATGTAATTCGTGAAGCCGCTGGGCTCTGCAAGACACACGGCGGGCTCCCGTGTCAGGCGTGCCGACGCCGCAGCCATGAAGCCGGCTTCGAGCTCATTGCGACAGCCGATGACCTCGATGCCGTAATGTTCGCAGCCCATATAGATGGGATTGATAAAGCCGCCGCAAAGCGAGAAAACTCGTTTGATACCTTTGTCGGCCATCGCTTTCGCGAGCAGGTGCCCACCATTGATCTTGCCG
>JAURML010000197.1 GCA_030830695.1 Caenibius sp.
AAGATAGCCGCTGGCGGGCAAGTGAGGGGCACAGAAATTGCTGACCGATGTGATGAGCGAAGGCATGGCATAAATCGCCATTGCCGCGATTTCCGGTTCGCTGATGCATTCATCCGCCCGGGCGAACGTGGGCTGGGCAATCGCGGCAAGGCCCAGCGCGGCGGCGATCATACGGTTGCGCAACATTCAACGCTCCTCGAAACAGGATCAGCAGCAGACGGTGACAGCAGCCTGTGCGGCAATGCCTTCGCCGCGCCCGGTAAATCCGAGTCTTTCGGTCGTGGTGGCCTTCACGTTCACGGCTGCGATGTCAACGGCACAGAGCCTCGCCACATTTTCGCGCATGGCATCGCGATGCGGACCAAGGCGGGGCGCTTCGCAGATCAGCGTCAGGTCGATGTTACCGATGCGATAGCCCGCAGCGCCAACCAGCTCTACCGCATGCGCCACAAAGAGGCTGGACGCCGCACCGCGCCACTGCGGATCGCTGGGCGGAAAGTGGATCCCGATATCGCCGGCGCCGATCGCTCCCAGCAACGCATCGACCAGCGCATGCAGGGCCACATCAGCATCGCTGTGCCCGGCTAGCCCCTTGTCATGCGGAATTTTCAGCCCGCACAGCCACAACTCCTCGCCCGCAACCAGGCGATGCACGTCAAAGCCGGTGCCGATCCGCACCGGAGATGCCGGATTCATGAAATCCTCCGCATAGGTCAGTTTTCTCAGTGCATCGGCGCCTTCAACCAGCGCGACGGCGAAGCCAGCAGCGCGCGCGACCTGCGCGTCATCGCCCGCATCAGGCGCGCCGGGCCATGCCCGGTGCGCGGCAAGGATTGCCTCGAAGTGAAATGCCTGGGGCGTCTGTACCCGGCGCAATTCCTCACGTCGTGCCGATCCAGCCATCAGCCCCGCCTCGTCCAGCGCCAGACTGTCGACCACCGGCAGAACCGGGATCGCGGCCGGGTGTCGTTCCAGCGCATCGAGCAGGCGCTTGATGACTTGTTGGGGAATTCGCGGGCGGGCCGCGTCGTGAATCAGCACCAGCGGGGCAGGGTTTGCGGACAGCCGTTCCAGCGCGTTGCGCACCGATTCCTGCCGGGTTTCGCCGCCCCTGATGCAGATCGCGCCATCAATTCCTTCCAGCGCCGCGCCGGCCAGTTCGACAGCTCTATCAGGAATGGCGACAAGGATGGTGCAGGCTCCCGCATCAGCCAGTGCCAGCGCGGAATGGCGCAGCAACGGCATGCCACGCCACGGCGCAAATTGCTTGGGCAGGGGCTGCCCTGCGCGCAGCCCCTTGCCCGCCGCCACGATGATGGCGGCAAAGGGGGAGGAGGCTGAAACGGTAACGCTCATGCCCCGCGCGGGTAACCGCTTGCCGCCGCGCCCGCAATCCACTATGCGCCTGCCTGTTTTTTAGGCAGGCAACAATGACGCAGTCCATTCCCGTCCCGCCCCGGCATGCACCCCTGCAAATCGGGCCGGTCCAGATAGCCGAACCGGTTGTCCTTGCGCCCATGACGGGGGTAACGGACAAACCATTCCGCTCGCTCGTGCGGCGCTTCGGCTCGGGTCTCAATGTGACCGAGATGATCGCGTCGCCCGCCGCGATCCGCGAAACGCGCCAGTCCCTGCAGAAAGCCGAATGGGATCAGGCGGAAGAACCTGTGTCAATGCAGCTGGTTGGATGCAGCCCGCCTGAAATGGGGGAGGCGGCGAAACTGAGCGAAGAGCGCGGCGCAGCCATCATTGATATCAACATGGGTTGCCCGGTGAAGAAGGTCGTCAATGGCGATGCCGGCTCCGCGCTGATGCGCGACATTCCACTCGCCGCCAGCCTGATCGAGGCGACGGTGAAGGCGGTGGCCGTTCCGGTTACGGTGAAGATGCGCATGGGCTGGGATCACCAGTCGCTCAACGCGCCGGAGCTGGCGCGGATCGCCGAAGGTCTCGGCGCGAAGATGATCACCGTGCACGGGCGTACCCGCAACCAGATGTACAAGGGCAAAGCCGACTGGGCCTTTGTCCGCAAGGTCAAGGATGCGGTTTCGATCCCCGTCATCGTCAATGGCGATATCTGCACCATCGCCGATGTCGCGCAGGCACTGTCGCAAAGCGGGGCGGACGGGGTGATGATCGGGCGCGGCGCCTATGGCAAGCCGTGGCTGCTTGGGCAGGTCATCCATTGGCTGCGGCACGGCACCGAATTGCCTGACCCGTCAATCGATCAGCAATTTGCGGTGCTGATGCAGCATTATGGCGGCATGCTGGACCTTTATGGCGAGGATGTGGGCGTCAAGATCGCGCGCAAGCATCTGGGCTGGTACACCAAGGGGCTGCACGGATCGGCGGAATTTCGCAATCGCGTCAACTTTCTCGACAATCCGGACGAGGTACTGTCCGAACTCAGCCGCTTCTACGAACCCTTCCTGCAGCGGCAGGCTGCGTGAACGATAGGCCCGCGGCCCGAACCCAGCTGGCCAGCCTGGCCATTGCCGTGTTTCTGATCGATCCGGACATGGTGATCCGCGAAGTCAATGCTGCGGCAGAGCAGCTGATGGGGTTGAGCGCCAAGCGGCTCGCCGGGCGCAGGCTGGATGCGGTGATCGCTTTTCACGATGGCCGCCTCGCCGAACGACTGGCACAGGGCGATGCGCTGATCACCGCGCATGCTGTGTCGGTCAGCCTGAACCGGCAACCGGAACGGCGCATTGACCTGACCCTCTCGCCGGTGCTCGATCATCAGGGCTGGCAGTCCATGACTCTGCAAGAGGCGGTGGACCGGCGCGAGCTGGATGATGAAACCTATAATGCGGTTCGCACCCCGGCCATTCTGGCGCATGAGATCAAGAACCCGCTGGCCGGCATTCGCGGGGCCGCGCAATTGCTGGCGCGCAAGGCGGCGGAACAGGAACGGGCGCTGACCACGCTGATCACTGACGAAGTGGACCGGATCGCCAAGCTGATCGACCGGATGCAGTCACTGGGGCGCGAACGGCCGGAACCGGTCTCGGCGTGCAATCTGCACGAGGCCATTCGCCATGCCCGCGCGGTGGTAGAAGTTGCGGGCAAGGAAGCAGTCGATGTGCTGGAGGAATTCGATCCGTCGCTTCCCTCAGTCCTCGGCAATCACGACGCGCTGGTCCAAATTCTGATCAATCTCCTCTCCAACGCGATGGAAGCCTGCAAACATGCGCAGGAACCCCGGGTGATCGTGCGCACGCGCTTTGTCAGCGGTTTCGTGATGAACGCCATCCGCCTGGGTCGCCCGATCCGCCTGCCGATCGAACTGCGGGTCAGCGACAATGGCCCCGGCATTGACCCTGCGCTGCGCGATCATATTTTCGAACCCTTCGTCAGCAGCAAGGCAAATGGTCAGGGGCTTGGCCTGGCGCTGGTCAAGAAGCTGGTGCGCGATATGGATGGCCGGATCACGCATGAACGTGAAGCAGGCGAAGGCTGGACGCACTTCTACATTCATCTCCCCATGACCAAGCCAGCGGAAGGATCGACAGCGCCATGAGCAACCGGATCCTGCTGATCGAGGACGATACTGGCATCGCGATGGTCATCAAGGCTGCGCTGGAGGCGGAATCCTATACGGTCGATCATTGCGAAAGCATCGCCTGCCGCGATACCATGCTGGCGCAGCACCGGTACGATGCGTTGCTTACCGATGTCGTGCTGACTGACGGGGACGGGATCGAAACGCTGGGCGAGGTGCGCATCGCACATCCCGATCTGCCGATCATTATCCTGTCAGCTCAGAACACGCTGGATACCGCCGTGCGCGCCAGCGATACCGGGGCGTTTGAATATTTCCCCAAACCCTTCGACCTTGAAGAGCTGGTCACGACGGTAGGGCAGGCAATTTCGCGCGGCAAGGCGACGCCAGTCACCGAAGCACATGACCAAGGCAGCCTGCCGCTGGTCGGGCGCAGCCAGGCGATGCAGGGCGTGTTCCGGCTCATCACTCGGGTACTTCGCAACGATCTGACCGTACTGATCCTTGGCGAATCGGGAACCGGCAAGGAGCTGGTGGCCGAGGCGATTCACGAACTGGGCTCGCGCCGGACCGGACCATTCGTGGCTGTCAATACCGCGGCGATCCCGCGCGAGCTGATCGAAAGCGAGCTGTTCGGCCATGAAAAGGGCGCATTCACCGGCGCGGTAGCTCGCAATGTCGGCAAGTTCGAACAGGCCCGGGGTGGTACGCTGTTCCTCGACGAAATCGGCGATATGCCGATCGAGGCGCAAACCCGGCTGCTGCGTGCCCTGCAATCAGGCCGGATCAGGCGCGTTGGCGGGCAGGAGGAAATCGCTGTCGATGTGCGGATCGTCGCCGCCTCCAATCGCGATCTTAAGCCGCTGATCGAGGCAGGCCAGTTCCGCGAGGATCTGTTCTACCGGCTCAATGTCGTGCCAATCCCGCTGCCACCCCTGCGCGAACGCAGCGATGATGTCCAGGCGCTGGCCTCGCATTTTCTTGCGCTCGCCGCCGAGGAAGGGCTTCCGTTCCACCGGATCAGCGCCGAAGCGGTGGACCGGCTCAAGCTGCATCCCTGGCGCGGCAACGTCCGCGAATTGCGCAATGTGATGTATCGCCTCGCTCTGCTGTCACGCGAAGAAGTGATCGATACGGCGACAGTTGCCTCAGCCCTGGCCGACGAGCCAGTGCCATCGGCCGAGGCGCGCAGCGCTGATTTTGGTTCCGCTCTGGCCAACTGGCTCGACGATGTCAGGCCAGCAGACGGCGAACTCTACAGCGCGGCGCTCGCTGCTTTTGAACGACCGTTGTTCGAACATGCGCTGCGCCAGACCGGCGGCAACCAGCTGCGCGCGGCGGAACTGCTGGGTATCAACCGCAATACCTTACGCAAGCGGCTGGTCGATCTGGCCATCGAGGCAGACCGGTTCGGGCAGCGGAAGTAGGAATATAGCAGCGCGAAATGCCCCGCCTGGCGAAAAGCGCTTGCATTTTGGCAACAGCATAGTTGTAAATCGGCAACGATGACTTCCCGCAAGCCCCCGGCCCTGATGGCCAAACCGCGTTGGTGGCGACGAATCCGTGTTTTGACGCGGCGGGCAAATTTTTTCCGAATGCTGGAGATCGTGTCGCTGGCGGCGCTGGCGGCGATGATCGGCATTAGCTGGATCGCCTATTCTTCCGTCCCGGCCAATGGTGAACTGCTGCCCTCGGGCAAGGCGGCAACGCTGCTGATCGGCACATTGATTCCGGCGATGGCGTTGCTGGTCCTGCTGGGACGCAGACTGGCGCTGAAGCGGGCAGAGGGCAGCACGGCGCGGCTGCATGTGCGGCTGGTGGCGATTTTTTCGCTCGTCGCCGCCATTCCGACTCTGCTGGTCGCCATCTTCGCTGCGATCCTGTTCCAGTCCGGAATCGAATTCTGGTTTTCCGACAATTCGCGCGGGATGCTGGAAAACGCCAACAAGCTGGCGCGCGGCTATTACGAACAGAACCTGCGCGACGTCGGCAATGAAACGGTGACCATGGCGGGTGACCTGCGTTCCTATCTGGAACAGACCTCCATACTCAGCCCGGAATTTGCCGAAGGCTATTCGTATCAGGTGGTGGGGCGCAAACTCAACCAGTCCGCGATTCTCCAGAAGGGCAAGGACGGTCAATTGCGCACCGCCGCAATCGTCGACCCCAATGAGGATAATGAATCCCAGAAGATCAGCCAGGACACGCTTGCCAAGATTGACAGTGGCCAGCCGGTTGCGGTGTGGGCCAGCGCCAACCGGATTGAAGCCTTTACCGCGATCGATCGCGGGGCAGGGGTCTATCTCTATGCGGCGCGCAGTTCCGATTCGCTGGCGCTGAGCCAGTGGGAACGCGCGCAAAGCGTGCGCCGGGCCTATGATGTGCTGACCAGCCGCGCGCGCACATTACAGCTGCGCTTCAACCTCGCGCTATTCTTCGTCTCGCTGGCGCTGGTCTGGTTTGCAATCTGGTTTGCGTTGAGGCTGGCGGACCGGCAGGTGAAACCGCTGACCGAACTGGTCAGCGCTGCACATAAAGTCGGCGCAGGCAATTTCGACGTGCGCGTCGAAGGCCGGGAAGGGGCCGACGAGATTGGCCTGCTCAATCGCGCCTTCAATCAGATGACCGCGCAGATCGACCAGCAGACGAAGGAACTGGTGTTGGCCAATCGCCAGCTCGACGAACGGCGCGCCTTCACCGAAGCGGTGCTTGAATCGGTCACGGCTGGCATCATTTCGGTCGACCGGCGGGGCAGGGTGTTACTGATGAACAGCTCCGCCCAGGAACTGCTGCTGGGCCGGATAGGGCCTGCGCCGGTGGGGCTGGTGCTGGGCGAGATATCGCCGCAGCTTGCATCGATGATCGATGCCGGCATCTCCGGCGGGATCGTGCATTACCGCAAGGATGGCGAAATGCTGACACTGGCGGCCAAGATCGCCCCCGCCACGGCCGGCCACGTCATCACCTTCGAGGACATAACCCGCCAGCTGATCGATCAGCGCCAGGCGGCATGGTCTGATGTCGCGCGGCGCATCGCGCATGAGATCAAGAACCCGCTCACCCCTATTCAGCTGGCGACCGAGCGATTGAATCGCCGCTATCGCCGCCAGATCGAACAGGACGGTGAATTGTTCGATGAACTGACCAGCACGATCATCCGGCAGGTCGGCGACCTGCGCAAGATGGTGGATGAGTTTTCATCATTCGCGCGATTGCCCAAGCCCGTGTTCCGCCAGGAAGATGCGGTGGACCTGGTGCGTCAGGCAATGTTCCTGCAGGAAGTGGCCAAGCCACATATCCAGTTTCACTTTGCGACCGATGGCGAGGCGGTCCCGCAGATCGCCTGCGATCGCCATCAGTTCGGCCAGGCGATGACCAATGTGCTGAAAAACGCGACCGAAGCGGTGGAAGCGCATGCAAAGAATGCCGAGCCGGATTACCGTGCGCGGATCAGCGTGACAGTCAGCGCGGACGCTCAACGGCTGAGCGTATCGATTGCTGACAATGGCATCGGCCTTCCAGAAAACAGTGAACGGATTGTCGAACCCTATGTCACCACGCGCGAAAAGGGTACGGGGCTGGGGCTGGCGATCGTCAACAAGATTGTCGAGGAACATGGCGGTGAAATGCTCTTTGCCGCCAATGATGGCGGCGGGACCGTGGTGACACTGGTCTTCGCTCGCGATCCGGGCACGGAAAGCGAAGCGGCGGAATGATAAGCAGGACACGGCAAACCCCTAATTCCATGGAGACTGGCTGATGGCGCTCGACATTCTGATCGTAGATGACGAACGCGACATCCGCGAACTAGTTGCCGGGGTGCTGAGCGACGAGGGCTATGAATGCCGCACGGCGGCGGACAGCACTTCGGCATTGGCCGCAATTGACGGGCGACGACCCTCGCTCGTCCTGCTGGATGTGTGGCTGCACGGCAGCCCAATGGACGGGCTGGAAGTGCTCGACGCGATCAAGGCGCGCGAACCTGATCTGCCGGTCATCATCTTTTCCGGCCACGGCAATATCGACACCGCCGTGGCAGCCGTCAGCCGGGGGGCGGTGGACTTCATCGAAAAACCGTTCGAGACGGAACGACTGCTGCTGCTAGTCGCGCGGGCAACGGAAACGGAGCGTCTGCGGCGCGAAAATGCGCGCCTGCGCGAAAGTATCGCCGCTGCCGATGAATTCACCGGCAACAGCGCGATCATCAATCAGGTCCGCGCCACTCTGAAACGGGTCGCAAGCACCGGCAGCCGGGTGCTGATAACGGGCCCGGCCGGATCAGGCAAGGAAGTGGCCGCACGCCTTCTCCACAGCTGGAGTCAGCGCGCCGACAAGGCCTTTGTCACGGTCAATTCGGCACGAATTACCGCCGAACGGTTCGAACACGAATTGTTCGGCGAGGAATCGGACGGCAAGCTGGTCAGGGCCGGATTGCTCGAAATGGCCGATGGCGGGACGCTCTATCTGGACGAGGTGGCGGATATGCCCGCCTCCACTCAGGCCCGCATCCTGCGCGTGCTGACCGAACAGAGCTTCGTGCGGGTCGGGGGAAATCGTGAAATCGGTGTCGATGTGCGGGTGGTGTCGTCGACTTCGCGCGATCTCGAACGGGAAATTGCCGATAAACGTTTCCGAGAAGATCTGTTTTACCGTCTCAACGTCGTGCCAGTGACGATCCCGCCACTGGCCGAACGGAGGGAGGATATTCCGCCGCTGGCCAATCATTTCTTCACGCGCTACGTCGCTGACCAGGGGGTGGCAGGGCTGGAAATCTCGCCCGAAGCCATGGCCGCGCTGCAGGCCTATGAATGGCCCGGCAACGTACGCCAGTTGCGCAATATGGTGGAGCGCACCGTGATCCTTGCCCCACGAGACCGCCTGCAACGGATCGAGGCGGATATGCTGCCGCCGGAAATCTCGGGTGAACGCAGCGACAATGGCGGGGGAGTGGGGGCGCTGATGGGCGTTACCCTGCGCGAGGCGCGCGAAATTTTCGAGCGGCAATATCTCTCGGTCCAGATTCGCCGCTTCTCCGGCAATATCTCCCGAACCGCCAGTTTCATCGGCATGGAACGCTCCGCATTGCACCGCAAACTCAAGATTTTGGGAATGACTGATCGCAGGGAAGATGAGGATGACGATTGAACGCCACGCTTCATCAAAAAAGAATTTCATTGCGCAATGCAGCAAACACCATAAATATCACGATGAATCGTCCGAATGTCATCCTCCTTTCACTTTTGGGGGGAAGATATTCAGAATGCGCGCCGGTTTGCGGCTCGCCAAAAACAGGAGTCAGAAACGTGACCACAGGCCGTACCCTGTCCGCTCGTCCCCGCACCCAGCACGAGGTTGCGGATATCCCGCCGCCCGAGGTGGCGAAAGGGCAGAATCTGCAGGATGCTTTCCTCAATTATCTGCGCAAGAACAAGCTCCCGGTGACCATGTTTCTGGTCAAGGGCGTGAAGCTGCAGGGAATCGTCACCTGGTTCGACAATTTCTCGATCCTGCTGCGCCGCGACGGACAATCGCAACTGGTGTACAAGCATGCCATTTCAACGATCATGCCTGGCCAGCCGGTTGACGCAAAACCTTTCAGTGTGATCGGGGAGGGCAGCCGCAAGCAGCGGCTGCTGCAGGACGTATTTCTCAACAGCGTGCGCGACGAAGGCGTCCAGGTTACCATGTTCCTGGTCAATGGCGTGATGTTGCAGGGGCGCATCGCCGCGTTCGATCTCTTCTGCATGATGCTCGAACGTGACGGCTATGTGCAGCTGGCATACAAGCATGCCGTGTCCACGATCCAGCCGGCGACACCAGTTGATCTGATGAATCACGACGATGAAGATGGCATTGAGGAAGGCGACGAAGCCTGATTTTCGGAGAGGATACTGATGGCGAGGTAACGCGCGGCGCGCGCTCCGTCGTTGTGTGCCCCGATCTCAGGACGCGCGGTGCGCGGCATGACGATCCTGAAGCCCGGCGCGACGAAGCCTGCAATCTTGCATTGGCAATCGGCCTGGTCATTGCTGACAGTTTCGTCATTCCGATCCGGACCGTGCGCCCCGCCACCCTGTTTGGCGAAGGCCAGGTACAGCGTATTGGCGACGCCTGCGCGCTCGAAAATGCCGACCTTGTCATTGTCGATGGCAGCCTTTCCGCCATTCAGCAGCGCAATCTGGAAGACCGGCTGAAGCGCAAAGTAATTGACCGGACAGGCCTGATCCTCGAAATTTTCGGGGAACGCGCGGCGACCGCCGAAGGGCGGCTGCAGGTGGAACTGGCCCATCTCGATTACCAGCAGGGCAGGCTGGTGCGCAGCTGGACTCACCTGGAACGCCAGCGCGGCGGTTTCGGCTTCCTTGGTGGGCCGGGTGAAACCCAGATCGAAGCGGACCGGCGCATGATCCGCAATCGCATGGCGCGCCTGCGCCGCGAGCTGGAACAGGTGCGCCGCACTCGCGGGCTGCATCGCGAGCGGCGCGAGCGGGCACCCTGGCCGATCATCGCGCTGGTGGGTTATACCAATGCCGGAAAATCGACCCTTTTCAACCGGCTGACCGGGGCGGGGGTGATGGCCGAAGACATGCTCTTCGCAACGCTTGATCCGACCATGCGCGCCATCGCACTGCCGGGCGTGGACAAGGCGATCCTGTCTGACACGGTGGGCTTCATTTCCGACCTTCCCACGCAGCTCGTCGCCGCCTTTCGGGCCACTCTGGAAGAGGTCACGGCGGCGGATGTCATTGTTCATGTACGCGATATCGCCAATCACGCCAGCGCCGAACAGAGGGCGCAGGTGCTGGACGTGCTGCGCGAATTGGGCGTGATCGACGGGGAGGGGGAGGCTGAGTCAGCCCCGATTGTCGAAGCATGGAACAAGTGGGATCTGCTTGACGAGGAGCGGCGCGCCGAACTTGCCGAAATCGCCGCGCGTGATAACCGGATCGTTCCGATCTCCGCAGTTACTGGCGAAGGGGTGGATGCAATGCTTGAACAGCTTGACCGCGAACTGACCGGCGGCGCGAGCGTATATGATTTTGCAATCCCTGCATCGGATGGACAGCGGATTGCCTGGCTCCACGCACATGGCGAGGTGCTGTCCGAAGCCCGCCTGGAAGAGGAGGGCAGTGAACCGATGCTGTCGCTCAGGGTGCGTCTCACCCCGATGGAGTATGGTCGCTTCGTTGCGCTCTAGCTTTCGGTCGCTTTGACCTGCTGCCAAAGCCTTTCCTGCGCATCGAGATCGAGGCCTGCGATACTGCCACCGTTCAACGCTTCCATCGCGCGATAGCGCCGCTCGAATTTGGCATTGGCGGCGCGCAGCGCCTCTTCTGCGCTGATGCCATGTGCGCGGACCAGATTGACCGCTGCGAACAGCAGATCGCCCGCTTCCTCCGCGATCTTGTCAGCCGGTGCGCTGGCCAGTTCCGCTGCTTCTTCCGCCAGTTTTTCTGCCGGACCGGTTGTGTCGGGCCAGTCGAAGCCGTCACGCGCCGCGCGCTTTTGTAGCTTTTCTGACCGCAGCAAGGCGGGCAGCGCGGCAGCGATGCCGTCCATTGCGCCGGTCGCACCCTTGGCGGCGCGCTCAGCCGCTTTCATCGCTTCCCAGCGCGTCTCCCGGTCAATTTGCACTTCGCCCGCGAATATATGCGGGTGGCGCGCTTCCATCTTGTCGCAAATGGCGCGAGCGACGTCGGCAAAGGCGAAATGTCCGGCTTCTTCAGCCATGCGCGTGTGGAACACCACTTGGAGCAGCAAATCGCCAAGTTCCTCGCGCAATTCTTTCATGTCTGCGCGCGCAATTGCGTCCGCAACCTCGTAAGCTTCTTCGATGGTATATGGCGCGATCGAGGCAAAGTCCTGAGCGCGGTCCCATTCGCAACCCGTTTCGGGGTCGCGCAGTCGAGCCATGATTGAGAGGAGGCGGTTGATCTGATCGGACATCGCGCTCTACATAAGAGTGATAATATATATTATGTTAATTAAAGGATGGTGTCAGGAAGCCCTACCTGACCAGATACGCGAAAATTATGGCGCAGAGGATGAATATGGCGATCCACGCCGCCGCCATCTTCAGCAGCGTGCCGCCAGGAATGCGCCGGCCGCGAAGCGACGCCAATGGCAACGCCAAAGCTGCCACCAGAAGTATGACTGACGCCCAAATGGCACCGTTCATGCGAACAGCTCCAATCCATCATAACCAACGATCACACCTTCGGGCACTTCATGGCACAAGCTGCGGTAATCCATGCTCTTGTCCAGATGCGTCAGCACGGTGCGGTGCGCGCGGCAGCAGCGCGCCAGATCAAGCGCGGCGGCAAGATTGGCATGAGTCGGATGCGGATCACGGCGCAGGCAATCGACCACCAGCACATCCACATCCGCAAACAGCGCCAACATTTCAGATGAAACCTCACTGAAATCAGTTGCATAAACAATAGACCTGCCAGCTTGATCGAATCGAAAGGCGGTGGACTGGGCTGGTCCATGCGGCATCTGGCACGATGAAATGCCGATCCCGGCAAACATCCGAAGCCGGTCGAGCGTATCGAGATTGACGATGGTGGGATAGCCATATTGTCCGGCAAAGGCATAGCCGAAGCGTTGGCGCAGCCTGCGCACCGTTTCATCCGCCGCAAAACCGGGCAAAGGTCCGCTGCGGCCATAACGCAGTGCGCGCAAATCATCGATCCCGTGGCAATGATCAGCATGATCATGAGTCCAAAACACCGCATCGATCCGGTCTATCCCGTTGTCGAGCAGCTGGTGCCGCAAATCCGGTGACGTATCCACCAGCAGACGGGCGCCATCATCGCCTTCGACGATGATCGAAACCCGGCTTCGGCGATTGCGCGGCTCCGCCGGGTCGCAGGCGCCCCAGTCATTGCCGACACGCGGCACTCCCGAAGAGGTGCCCGAGCCGAGCATCAGCAGCTTCATGCGGCGGCCCTGGTGAACAGGCGGTGGAAATTCGCGGTCGTGCTGTCGGCCAGCGCCGCTGCCGTTTCGCCGCGCAGTTCGGCTACGAAGCGCGCCGTATCAGCGACAAAGGCCGGCTCGCACACCTGCCCGCGATGCGGCACCGGGGCTAGGAACGGCGCATCGGTTTCCACCAGCACCCGGTCCCCCGGCAGATCGCGCGCCACCACCTGCAGGTCGCGGGCGTTCTTGAAGGTGACAATGCCTGACAGCGAGATCGACAGGCCAAGGTCCAGTGCCGTGCGGGCGAAATCGGCCGAGGCGGTGAAGCAGTGAATCAAACCCGGGAAGGCCCCCTTCTCCCATTCGTCACGCAGGATCGCCGCCGTATCTTCCTCCGCATCACGAGTATGGATGATGATCGGCAGCCCGGTCTCGCGCGCAACGCCGATGTGAAGGCGGAACAGATCCCGCTGCACAGCACGGTCCGAATGATCGTAATAATAGTCGAGACCGGTTTCGCCGATACCGATCACGCGGGGATCTTCCGCCGCCGCGAGCAAGGCCGCCTCGTCCAGATCACCATGCGTGTCTGCTTCATGCGGATGAATACCGACGCTGGCGAATACATCGCGTTCACGCTGCGCCGTGCCGACCACCTGCTCCCACTCGCTGCGGCGGGTTGAAATGTTCAGGAATGTGCCAATCCCGGCCTCACGCGCGCGGGCCAGCACGCCCTGCTGATCTTCAACCAGCCCCTTGTATTCAAGGTGGCAATGGGAATCGACCAGCATCAGGCCGCTTCTTCCGGCAGTTCGAGGCGGGGGAACGCCGGTGCCGGATTCTCGACCCGGATTTCGCCTGCCGCAGGGTCTGTTGTCAGCGCGGCATAGTCACGCTGGTCTTCCGGGATGCACAGTGCATCGAGAATCGCAGAGGCCGCAGTCGGAATCACGGGCAAAACGGCCACCGCCAGATCACGGATACAACCGCACAATGTGGCCAGCACGCGCCGCATCCGCTCCGGGTCAGTCTTGCGCAGCGCCCAGGGCGCCTGCTCGTCAATATAGGCATTGCAGGCAAAAACCGCCTGCATCCACGCTTCAAGTCCGTTCGAAAACGCCAGCCGCTCAAAGGCTTCCGGCAATTCAATGCGACAGGCCCCATTGACCCTGCTCCGCAACGCCGTGTCAGTTTCGGTTGGTTCAGACTCCGCGCTGAAGCCACCGTCGCAATTCTTGGCGATGAAGCTCATCACCCGCTGTGCGAGATTGCCGAAGCTGTTGGCCAGTTCCGCATTGCTTTTGAGAACAATGGCTTCTGGTGAATAGCTACCATCCTGACCGAAGGTGACCTCGCGCATCAGGAAATAGCGCAGCACGTCCACCCCGAAGCGGTCGGCCAGTTCCATCGGATCGGTCACATTGCCGAGCGACTTGGATTCCTTTTGCCCCCGATTGAGCAGGAAACCATGCCCGAAGACCTGTTTCGGCAGCGGCAGGCCCGCGCTCATCAGAAAGGCCGGCCAGTAAACCGTGTGGAAGCGTACTATGTCCTTCCCGATCAGATGCAGATCTGCCGGCCAATATTCTGAAAAAAGGCCGGTTTTATCGGGGTAGTCAAGGCCGGTCAGATAGTTCGTCAGCGCATCGACCCACACATACATGACATGGTCTTCGCTGCCTGGCACCTTTACCCCCCAGTCAAAACTGGTGCGCGAGACGGACAGATCGCGCAGCCCGCCCGAAACGAAGGCGATCATTTCATTGCGGCGGCTTTCAGGCAGCAGGAAATCAGGATTGTCACGGTACAGCGTGAGCAATTGGCCCTGATATTTCGACAGACGGAAGAACCAGCTTTCCTCAACCGTCCATTCGACCGGGGTGCCTTGGGGTGAGAGCTTTTCGCCCCCTTCCCCCGCCACCAGCTCGCTTTCATCATAATAGGCTTCATCCCGGACCGAATACCAGCCTTCGTAGCGATCGAGATAAAGGTCACCGTTGGCCTTCATCGCCTGCCACAGCGCCTGGCTGGCGCGGTGATGATCGGGCTCGCTGGTGCGCAGGAAACGGTCGTAACGCACGTTCAGCCCATCGCACATCGCAATGAAATGGGCAGACATTTCGTCCGCCAGTGCGCGCGGTTCCATGCCCAGTTCGCGCGCCTTCTGCGCCATTTTCAGGCCATGTTCGTCAGTCCCGGTCTGAAACCGCACTTCGCGGCCATTCAGCCGCTGGAACCGGGCGATAACGTCTGCGGCAATCGCCTCATAGGCGTGGCCGATATGCGGTTTGCCATTGGGGTAGGAAATCGCGGTGGTGATGTAAAAGGAGTCAGCCATTGGCGCGCTCCCTATCCATCGCCGCCGATGCGAGCAAGCCACCGATTTCAAGCACCAGCAGGCCGGGATCGAAATTATAGGTGGGTGCCTGCCCGCTGAGGCGGACAAGTTCCGCATGCGCATCGATCAGTGGGGGCAGTTCCTTACCGCTGGTATAATGCAGCCGTTCGGCCAGAACCGTACGGGCGAGCTCGAGCGCGGCCAGCTGGCGCTTGCGATCGGGTCGTTGCCCCATCGCTTCGGCCAGTTCGCCACGCAGGTGGAAACCGGGATCGCCCTGCTGCGCGATCCGCGCCATCAACCCCTGCAATGGCGCCAGATCGAGCTCGATGAAGTCCAGTGCCGCCCCTGCCGATCCGGCCCCGGCGGCAATGGCGGCCGCTATAGCGGCCTCGCTCGCGTCAGGTGCTTGCTGGCGCAGGATTCCGGCCAGTTCCTGTTCCGACAACTCGGGAAAGCGGAGCAGACGGCACCGCGAACGGATGGTGGCGAGCAGACGACCCGGGCGATGCGCCACCAGCAGGAAATAGGTGCCGACCGGCGGTTCTTCCAGGCTCTTGAGCAGCGCATTGGCCGCAGGTTTTTCAAGATCGTCCGCCGGATCGATGATGATCGCGCGTCGCGATCCCAGCGTGGGCCGGGTGGTCAAACGCTGCTGCATCGAGCGAATCTGGGCGACACTGATGCTGCGCTTGGTTTCGAACGGTTTCCCGTCAGCCTGTTTCTTTTCCTCATCCGCGTTGGCGGGAAGATTGGTCAGGGTGATGATATCGGGATGCTCGCCGGCGGGTTGCGGCACCCCCTCCTCCGCCACCAGTTCGCGCGCAGCCGCCTGTGCAAAGGACGCCTTGCCCAACCCCTTGCGGCCTGCAAAGATCCACCCGTGATGCATCCGTTCGCCGCTGATGGCGCCGCGCCAGGCGTGCCATGCGGCATCGTGCCCCGCCCATTTCATGGCTGGCCATCCAGCAGCGGGGCAAGCGCAGTGCAGATGCGCGCGTGAATTGCATCGGGCGCGCCGGAGCCGTCGATGTTCACGAAGCGGCCAGGTTCCGCTATGGCCAGACGATGAAACGCCATTGCGACCCGCGCGTGATATTCCGCGCCGCGTCCGCCAATTGCGTCTGACAGACCGCCATCGCGCGCGGCCAGCCGCTCCGCCGCGACTTGCGGGGAAACTTCGATGAGAAGGGTCCGGTCAGGCAGCAATCCGTCGCTGCCAATGCGGTGAAGTTCAAGCAGTTCGGTATCTGAGATTCCGCCACCCCCGCCCTGATAAGCCCGACTTGAATCGAGAAACCGGTCGCAGATGACCCAGCGGCCAGCCTCCAGCGCGGGCCGGATGCGCTGCGCCACATGGTCGGCCCGGGCCGCAGCGAACAGCAGCGCCTCGGCCCGTGCCCCCCAGCCCGCCCCTGCAGGATCGAGCAGCAGCGCGCGGATCGCCTCCGCCCCCGCGGTTCCGCCCGGCTCGCGCGTCAGTTCCACGGCAATGCCGCGCTGTTCCAGAAATGCGCCAAGCAGGCGGGCTTGCGTGGATTTGCCCACCCCTTCGCCGCCTTCCAGCGTGATGAAGCACCCGCGCTTCATCCGAACAGGCCTTTCAGCCCATTCCAGATGCGCACCAGCGGCCCTGCCTGCGCCACCCTGCGCACGGCCAGTAAAGGCAAGCGGGAGGGGGGGAGGCCATCCACGCGAATTTCGAGCTCAGCCACCTTGTCCCCCTCTGCAATCGGCGCCTTGACCGGCCCCTTGTAATGAAGGGCGAGGCGAATGGTGCCGCTGCTGCCCTGAGGGACGCTGGCGAATATGGCGCGGGGCGTGCGCAAAGGCACGGATCCGTGCACACCATCCTGGACGCTGGCCTGCCCTACAATGGTGTTCGCGGCAAACAGGGGGCGACTTTCAAATGCGGTGAAGCCCCATTCGATCAGATCGCGCGAAGCCTGCGCGCGTACCGCCTCGCTCGGCGCACCGGCGATGACCATCACTAGCCGCCGCCCACCGCGCTGCGCCGAACCGAGAAAAGTGTAGCCCGCTTCACGCGTGTGCCCGGTCTTGATCCCGTCCGCACCTTTGACCACGCCGCTGATCGGATCGTGACTGCGCTGCTCCACGCCATCCACGCTGAAGCTGCGCTTGCCCATATAATCTCGATAATAGGCCGGGTGACCATCAATCAGCGCCTGCGCCAGCCTGACAAGGTCGCGCGCGGTGACATAGGTGCGCCCTTCATCCGGCCAGCCATTGGGCGTACCGAAATGGCTGTCGGCCATGCCAAGGGCGCGAGCGCGCCGGTTCATCAGCGCCACCCAGCTGGCGACGGAACCGCTTGCTCCATCGGCCAGAACGACGCAGGCGTCATTGGCAGACACGGTGGTGACCCCGCGCAACAACTGCTCGACGGTAAGCTGATCCCCGCTCTTCAGGAACAGGCTGGTCCCCTTGCCGGACCATTCTCTCGCAATGGCGGGTTTGACCGTATAGTGCTGCCCGGCAGTCAGCCGTCCGCCGTCAAGCATGTCGAAGGCCAGCAATGCCGTCATCACCTTGGTGATCGAGGCGGGCAGAAAGCGCCGGTCAGCCTCGCGCGCGAACAGCACCTGACCGCTGGAGAGATCCTGCAGCAATGCAATCGGTGCCTGCGCGGCAGTTGGCAGATGCGCGGCGGCGGGCACGGAATTGTCAGCCGCACGCGATGGTGCGGCGATTGCCAGCAAAGCCAGAAACAGGGCCGGTTTACGCGACAAGCAGGCTCCCTTTGCCCGCCTGCCTGGCGGGAGTTTACTGAAGCGAGTAGATTCTCGCTCTGCTATATCCGGCTGCGATCACCTTGGCGAGGGCAGCCTTGGCCGCCGCCTTGTCAGCATAGGGGCCAGTGCGAACCAGATAAAGCTTGCCGGAGCGGTCGATCCTGCCGTCAATCTGCGCGGCGACGGTCTTGGCCTTGCCTTCGACCGAGAAGGCCCCTGCCTGAACCACAAAGCGTCCGTCCGGGGTCGTTGCAGTGTGTGCAGTTGCTGTTTCGCGCGGATTGTTATCCGGTCCTGGTGCGGCATCGACCGATGGCAGCGCCAGAGACTCGGGCGCGGCGCTGGCAGTGCTGACTGGCGCATCGGAAGCAACCGGCGCTTCCCGCTGCGGTTTGGGCGGGGTCAGCGCGACAGCCGGCGCAGTCCCTGTTTCGGGCAATTTGCGGCGCAGCACCGTCACCAGCGACTCTGGCGTCTCCATCCGTTCAGGTGCGGCCTCGCCCCGGCGCAGCATCGCCCGCTCAACTTCTGGCGGGTTGACGCGGCGCACACGCACGGCCGTGGTGTCGCTCACGCCCAACTGTTTGGCAGCGCCTGACGACAGGGCGATTAGGCTGTTGCTATCCATGGGGCCGCGCCGGGTCAGCCTGATGAGGATCGTGCGACCGCTATCCAGCGATGTCACCTCGACATAGCTTTGTAGCGGGAGAGTGTGATGCGCGCCAGTGATCGCGGGGTCTGCCTCTGGCTCGATCCCGAGATAGCCAACCTCATCATAATTCAGCGTATCGACCGGGGTATAATTCACCCCCATCACTGCATAGGGTTCGCCAACAACGATCGGATAATCGGCCGCCGGACCGGTGGTCGGCACGGGTGTGGAGGCCTGCTCCACGCGGCCATTGCCGCCGCATGACGCCAGCAATGCAATCAGGCCAAGGGCCAGGAATTTTCTATCGGGCAATCTCATCTGCAAGCAACCCCACGGATAAAGCGTAGTAGTTCGAGCAGTTATATTCAGTGATAACCCTATAATTCCCGGTTAAGAGCCAGGCAGGACGACCCGGCCCGTCAGGCTGGAACAGCGAGGCCAGCACATCGTCAGCCAGCGGGGCAAGCGGCGAAACCCCCAGATTGCGCCATTCGCGCACGGTTTTCCACTGGCTGTGCCGTTCATGCACGCGAGGGCAAACAGGGGAAACAAGTTTGGTTTCCACCGCGCTGAAATCAAATCCCGCAGGGATTGCGGCGCGTACGCCCCATGGCTGCCCACTGCGCCATCCGGCATCGCGAAAGTAATTGGCGATGGAGGCCAGTGCATCCGCCCGGCTTGACCAGATCTCCGAACGGCCATCACCGTCCCCGTCCACCGCCAGCCGCAGATAGATGCTGGGCAGGAACTGCGGGTAACCAAAGGCGCCCGCAAAACTGCCGACCAGGCGAGAGCGGGGAACCCCGCGATCCGCGATCTTGAGCAGCGCCACAAATTCACCGGCGAACAATTCGCGACGCCGACCCTCCCATGCCAGTGTCGCCAGGGAACGGGCGAGGTCGAAATCGCCGACATAGGACCCGTAATTCGTCTCGTGACCGAAGATCGCGATCACAATTTCGGCAGGAACCCCATATTGCTGCTCAATCGACCATGCTCTGGTCCCCAGCGATGCCAAAACGCTGCGTCCGCCCCCAATCCGCGCCGAATCCACGTGCTGCGCGATATATGGAGCCATTGCCGGATAGCCGCTGCGCGGCGGCGTATTCTCGCTCCGGTCGAGATTCATCACCCGCTCGTTAGGCGTCAGGCCACTGGTTATTTGCCGGATCGTCGCCTCGCTGACCCCTTCTGCGCGCGCCTTGGCGGCGAGCAGTTGAAGATAGGCTTCGAAATTGATGTCCGGCCTCTGCTGCGCGGACAGAGGCGCAAGCGGAAGACAGAAAAGCAATGCGGCCAGCGCGGAGAAGATTCGTTTGAATGAAATCATACGCCAAGCGTGGCAAAGCCGCGCCCGCCTGTAAATCGCGGAGCGGCAATTGGATGCATTTATCCCTCACCCGGACCATTCGCGGGTGACAAAGCTCGTGGCGCGCGCTAGCGGGACGGCGCTCGGCACGGACAGGTGGCAGAGCGGTTGAATGCACCGGTCTTGAAAACCGGCGTGGGTGCAAGCCCACCGTGGGTTCGAATCCCACCCTGTCCGCCACAAATCCACCTGCACCATTTTCTGAAACCGTGTTATGATCGCACATGCGGGTGATTGCACCCTGTCAGCGGCAGGGTTCTGCTTCGCCCGCCTTCATGGCTCTTCGACGACTGTTTCGGGGCGCCAGAGAACGGGAGAGACGAGCATGGAACGTCATGGCGACGAAGTGCATGTCACGACAACCGAAGCCAGCGCGGGCAGCACCCCGCACATTGTGCGCTACATACTGCTGATCAGTTTGATCCTGGCCATCCTGGCCCTTTCGGTCATCTGGATTTCAGGCGCCTTGTCCGAACGCCAGGGGCCGACTCAGCCGGTCACTGCCGAAGAGCATGCGTTGAGCGGATAGGAGCTGACCCGCGGTGGCGATCCCGCCACCTCATCGGGCCTGAATTTCATGCGCTGCCGCCATCGCCCGCCAACATGGAAGGGTTGATGCCCTCTGCCGCCCAGGTGGCGTTCCAGCGATCTTGCTCGGGCGTATCGTAAAGGATCGCCGGCCGCCCGGTGGCCGCATACCAGCCCGGCCTGCTCATTTCGTGTTCCAGCTGCGCGGGCGCCCATCCGGCATAGCCCAGCGCGACGAGCCACTGGCGCGGGCCACGCCCTGCAGCGATGGCGCGCAACACATCCACTGATCCTGACAGCGCGCCAAAGGGGTTGACCAACAATGTCCCCTCCCCGCCCCAGTCCGCCGAATGGAGCACGAAGCCGCGCGCGGTTTCAACGGGACCGCCATGATGAACCGGACAGTCCGGCGCATCGCCAGGTGCGATATCAAGCTGTTCAAGCAGGCCGTGAAAGCTGATGTCGTCACGCAGATGACCCACCCCGATACCGAGCGCACCAT
>JAURML010000198.1 GCA_030830695.1 Caenibius sp.
AAGAGGTCAGCGGTTCGATCCCGCTTACCTCCACCAGCAGAACACCTCGCTGTAAACAAGACGTAGTCCCTATCGTCTAGAGGCCTAGGACATCGCCCTTTCACGGCGGTAACCGGGGTTCGAATCCCCGTGGGGACGCCAAAATCGAAAATGCCACCCATCCGGGTGGCGTTTTTGTTTTGGCTTTACTTCGTAGGATTTGAACCCCTCGTTCGACTACCCGATGTCCGGGGGACATCGGGTGGACGCCGGGTCGGTGTCAGACCCGGCGGTCCCGAGGCGGAGTTTGCCGAGGGATACACGGATCGCCGTTAGGCGAGACGTGAACAATCCCCGTGGGGACGCCAGCAATGAAAAAGCCGCCTTCGGGCGGCTTTTTTATTCTGTCACCGTTCGGTGCGTGCATGAACCGGGACAAGACAGGTTCCCCGTGTCAGGCCCGTCGCTACGTGCTGCCATGCGGCGAACAAGCGTGAGAGAATGTTTTTTTCTGAAAATCAGGGGTAAAAATGAAAATCAGAAACGCGTCCGCGATTGCCGGCATTTTGATGCTTGGAGCGTCTCTATCCGCCCCGGTGAATGCCGGAGAGCAGGGTAAAAATCTTGTCGAAGAAGGCCGCTACCTGGTCAGGATCGGCGGATGCAATGACTGTCATACGCCCGGCTATCTGATGAATGAGGGAAAAATCCCGGAAAAGCTCTGGCTCACGGGAGACTCGTTCGGCTGGCACGGGCCCTGGGGAACGACATATGCAACGAATCTGCGGATCCGGATGCAGTCGCTGACCGAAGACCAGTGGGTAACCTATGTGCGTGGATTGAAGGCGCGTCCACCCATGCCGTGGTTCACGGTTAACCAGATGAGGGAGCGGGATCTGAGGGCCATTTACCGGTTTGTCCGGCACCTGGGGCCGGGTGGTAAGGAGGCACCGGCTTACGTGCCGCCCGACAAGGAACCGAAGCCGCCTTACGCGAGCTTTCCAGCGCCGCCGAAAAAATAATGATTCAAAAGAAAAAAGCCACCTTCGGGTGGCTTTTTGTTGGGGCTTGTTGGTTCAGGGTATTGAGTGATATTGGCACTGCATTTCAGCGCGGCCGGCCGTAGTGATCAGCTGACACGGCCAATCCGCTGACGCTGGCGTTGTAGGTATTGAGTGCCACACGGACGTCCTTGAGATGCTGGTCGGCAACGCTGTTGATGAGGTCTTTGGAGAGCAGCGTGGCAATGCCGTTGAGAGGGCTGTTGCTCTGTCTGAAATTTTCGAGTGTCTTGTTGGTTGCGAGGGCCTGCCGCGCGTCATCGATCTCCTTGTCCAGCAGGTCATGCAGGCCCTGCTTGATGCCCCAGCGCATGGTCGGGACCAGGCCTTGGTTCCACAGGGCATCGAGCGCGACTTCCGCCACGGCGCAGATCGCCGCGCCGGCTTCGGGGATGAGTCCGCAGATGCCTTCGCCGATCTTTTCGATGGTGCCTTCGGAGAGTTGAAAGATACCCACCGCCTGGTTGACCAGGAACCCGCCGTGAGGCGGCTTGTTGCTGTCGATGAACTTGTGTCCCATGGCGCGGACGATTTCGACGCCCAGTTCAAGCTTGAACAATTCGGGCCACTGCGCTTCCGGGGAAAGGGTTTTCTGCACCTGTGGCAGGGGATCGCCCTGGGCGGCAGGTCTGCCCAGCGTGCCCTGGAAGCCGTCGATTGCCGTCGCGCCATTCTGCAGCTGCTGGATCAGGTATTTGGCGTAGACACCGCTGGCGACATCCGCCAGTTCCTGCTTGGTGAGCAGCAGCCCGTCCTCGCTCTTGCCGGTGACCAGCGTGCTCAGTCCCTTGCCGATGGCGTCGTGCAGTGCGGGCTCTACATGCTGGTGATAGAGCTGCTTGAAGTCCCTTTCCAGATTATCCTTGAGTTCGAGTGCAGCGGACTCGAGTGCGGGCTGTACTTTCTCTACCACAGGTACAAGGCAGCTCGCCCGCGGGTGCAGGCGCGCGAACCGTTTCCAGCCTTCGATCGATTGTCTGACGATATCGCCGTGGGCAGGATTCGATCCGAACCCCTGGCGCAGCCACTGGATCTGGGATTCCATGATCTGTGGGAATCCCGAGTTGAGGATGGAAGAGACATCCCTGACCATCGCAGTGATGAACTCTTTCGGATGCTGTGCGAGGACGGAAGGGGGCGGCAGACCGACGGGCTTGCCATCGAGGATGGACGCTTCGAGGCAGGCCGCGATCTGGGCAAATTCCGGCACGGTTGCGCGGATGACAGTATTAACACCCTGCTGGACGCCATGGGCAACGCCTGTGACGCCCCTCTCTACGCCGGCGACATCATGCTGGACACCGCGGACCGCGCCGGTAACACCCTGCTGAACACCTCGTTCGACGCCGCTGACGCCCTGCTGCACGCCGTGAACCAGGCCCGCGGCTCCCTGGCCAACGCGTTTTTCAAGTTCCAGGAGGAGGTTCTGGGCCGCATAAGCCCAGCCGCTGCTCAGCAATAACAATGCGCCTAACACACGAATGAACTGAATCATTGACCTTTCCTTTGCAAGTTTGGCTGGATAGCAATCGGTTTGTCAGTCGACCGGAATATATTACTGAGATATCAGGGGGGGGACGGCAATCGAAATTGGGTAACGGAACCGACTCAGCGAAAGTGAGCGTCGTTATGTCCGATTAGCGCGGCTTCAGCGCTTTGACTAGATCCTGGGCGGCCTGGTCGGCAATGTGTTTGGCCAGATTCTTGAACTCTTTTTCTCCTTCAGCGACGCTGACGACATAAACGTGACTTGCGCCGGAGATCTTGATATGCGCTTTCATTGTTGGGGCGTAGCCTGAACAGCCGCTCACTGATCAGTTCAGGACTTGGGTTCAACCCACCATTACGGTGTGCTCCAGCTGCTGGAGCCGGTGCTGGTAGTGGATGAGGTCGAGGGATCGCTGGTGGTGGTCGAGGGATCGCCGGTAGTGGTTGCCGGAGCGGTAGTGGTCGGAGTCGGGGCGGTGACCTGCGCTGCTGCCGGGGTCGCAACGGCTGCTGCGACTCCGGTGCCTGACTGCGCACTCGATATCTGCACGATCACGTTCATCACGTCGCGATACAGCTTGAGGGTATCCGCGGGCTTGAGATTCAGATTGTTCGCCAGTTCACACGCGCGGTACATCAGCTCGCGGGTAATCAGCACTGCCGGATTGCGTCCGCCCAGGGACAACGAGCCCTGCGTGGCGTCATCGCTGACGCCGGCGCCCTTGCCGCCTGCCGGAGTGGGCAGCGAAGCGCTCAGCGAAAAACCTTCACTGGCGGTAACGCTGAAATCCGGAGACGGTGCGCGGCAGTGGCGTTCCTTCGACTTGGCGTCGGAGAAGTAGGTCTCCCGCGAATTGGCCGGCACTACGACCATGCTCACGCCATCGCGTTCGAAGAGTTTGCCCTCGGGCTGCGGGGGGGAGGGCAGTGCAACCCGTGATCAAAAGCAGAATTGCACCACCCGTTGGGATTCGCAGGCGATGAACGATGTTATTGGTCAGCATGTAGTCCTCATTTCGTTTTGTGCGGCGACCGTATCGGCGGGGCGAACGGTGCCGGACTGAGGGTGTTTGTTCTTTTCATCGGAAACGCCAACAGACATTGTGCAATCAATGCGTGCTTTCCGCCCGTGGCGGCCATTCTAGCCCGGCCGGTTTGCATGGCGCAAATCAATGAATTGTTTGCAAAACCTTGACGAATCTGGAGGGGAGTGAGCTTCCGTTGCCTGAGCGGGACGTATGCGCTAGATTCCAGTTTCTTCGCCGCTGCGCGGCTCAATCTTCGTGTTTCACTTGCAGGAGTTTTCATGGTTCAGAAAATCCGTCTGGTTGTTCCGGAAGCGCCGTCGCCGCAGGCGGTAGCCGAAACGCAGAAACGCGCGGTGGCCAAGGGCGGCATCCGCCTAGGCGTACTCGACAACAGCAAGGGCAATGCCGACCACCTGCTGAAGTTCATCGTCGAGGGCGTCAAGGCGCTGGTGCCGGTGGCCTCGGTGGTGATGACGCGCAAGGACAGCGTCAGCCTG